>CADCBH010000031.1 GCA_902799655.1 uncultured Bacteroidales bacterium | reverse complement strand
CGTCTGTTGACTGATTGAACTCGTAAGTTACCTTCATCACTTCACGGTCCTTGTAACCGTCGATCTTCATTGAAACTGGTGTCTTTGCCATAGTTGTAAATTTTTAAATTGTTATTACTTTTGTTGTTTTGAATTTTTTGTTGTTCTTTGTTTTTGTTGATGCAAAGTTACGACGATTTTCGTCTCATTCCAACTATTTTTATGTTTTTCTCTTCATTTGCTTCGGACAACAACTTGTATTTCGGACAAATACGCGGAGTCCCCCTAAATTCTGTCCGAAATCATTGCAGATTTCTAAAAAAAGACGTAACTTTGTACCTGTAATGACGGAAACGAAATGAAAGAGTTGATCAAATACGCAGGAATACTTATTATAATAATAGGTGTAGCACTGTTGGTGCTGACGCACATCACCCAGCTCGACACCCACAACTGGCTGCTAGCCTCAGGTCTGCTGCTGGTTGTCGCAGGTATCATCCTACACATCCGAAGCATCAAGAACGAAAGCAACTACTAAACACCTATGGAGTATATCAAGATATTCACCCAGCTGATAGCTGCTGAACTGCACCTACAGGAGCATGCGGTAGAGAACACGCTGAAGCTGCTCGACGAGGGTTGCACCATTCCATTTATCTCTCGCTACCGCAAGGAGCGTACGGGCGGACTCGACGAGGTACAGATATCAGCCATCAGCGACCGCAAAGAGCGATTGGCAGAAATCGCCAAGCGCAAGGAGACCATCCTGAAGACAATCGGTGATCAGCAACAGCTGACACCCGAGCTGAAACAGCGCATCGATACCTGCTGGGAGATGACCACCCTCGAAGACATCTATCTGCCCTTTAAGCCCAAGCGCAGGACAAGGGCACAGGTAGCCCGCGAACAAGGATTGGAGCCGTTGGCACAATTGCTATTGCTGCAACGGGAACAAGACCCCAAACGTGCTGCTCAGCGTTTTGTTAAAGGCGATGTTTCTGACGTTGCCAGCGCTTTGAAGGGTGCTCAGGACATCATCGCCGAACAAGTGAGCGAAGAGGAGCGTTCGCGCAACCTGGTGCGTAGTGCCTTCCGTCGCGAGGCCTTCATCGAGTCAAAGGTGGTGAAAGCCAAGAAAGATAGTGACGAAGCCCAAAAGTACAGCGACTACTTTGACTGGGAGGAGCCACTGAAGCGCTGCTCTAGTCATCGTCTGCTAGCGATGCGACGTGGTGAGAGCGAAGGCATCCTGCGTGTCAGTCTGACCATCGACGACGACGAAGCCGTGAACCGCCTGCAACGCAACTACGTCAGAGGCAACGGTCCTTGCCAACGACTGGTAGGTGAAGCTGTCGAGGATGGCTACAAGCGACTGTTGCTGCCATCGATAGAGACTGAGTTTATGAGTATGAGCAAGGAGAAGGCCGACGTCGAAGCCATCAAGGTATTCTCGGAGAATCTGCGCCAACTGTTGCTTTCAGCACCATTGGGGCAGAAGCGCGTGATGGGTATCGACCCAGGATTCCGCACGGGATGCAAGGTGGTCTGTCTCGATGCTCAGGGCAACCTGCTGCACCATGAGGCCATCTTCCCCCACCCGCCCATTAATCATCGCATGCAGGCTACGATGCATCTACAACAGATGGTCAAAGAGCACCAGATAGAGGCTATCGCCATCGGCAATGGTACCGCCAGTCGCGAAACGAAAGAATTCGTGGAAGAGTCTCTGGCAAAACCAGCGCCCGCCATCTATGTGGTCAGTGAAGACGGGGCATCGGTGTATTCAGCCTCAAAGGTAGCACGCGACGAATTCCCCGACGAGGATGTCACTGTACGCGGTGCCGTTTCAATTGGTCGCAGACTGATGGACCCGCTGGCCGAACTGGTTAAGATAGATCCCAAGAGCATCGGCGTCGGACAGTATCAGCACGACGTTGACCAGAGTCAGCTGAAACATTCGCTCGACCGCACGGTAGAGAGTTGTGTCAACCTCGTTGGCGTCAACCTCAATACAGCCTCACAGCATCTGTTGACCTACGTCAGCGGTTTAGGTCCCGTATTAGCACAAAACATCGTCGACTATCGCAAGGAACATGGGGCTTTTACCAGTCGCGCCCAACTGAAGAAGGTACCCCGACTGGGTCCTGCTGCCTATCAGCAGTGTGCCGGATTCTTGCGCATTCCTGGTGCCAAGAACCCACTCGACAACTCAGCCGTTCACCCCGAACGCTACGAGGTGGTGGAACAGATGGCCAAAGACAACGGATGCAGTGTGAGTGACCTCATTAATAATATAGGTACGCGCGAGAAAATAGATATCAAGCGATATGTCACAGATGAGGTGGGACTTCCGACCCTCACGGACATCATGAAGGAGCTGGAAAAACCTGGGCGCGACCCTCGTGAACAAATCGAGGAATTCGAGTTCGACGCCAGTGTACAGACCATTGATGACCTGCATGAGGGTATGGAACTGCCAGGTATCGTGACCAATATCACCAACTTCGGTGCCTTCGTCGATATTGGTGTGCATCAGGACGGTCTTGTACACGTTTCACAATTGGCCGACCGCTTCGTCAGCGACCCCACTCAGGTGGTTCGTCTGCATCAACATGTCCGTGTTCGCGTCATCGGTGTCGATCTGCGTCGCCAACGCATCTCGCTGAGTATGAAAGGAATGAATAAAGGCTGAAGAAACAAAAAGGGTAGTCATCAGACTACCCTTCGTGATCCGGCGGGGATTCGAACCCCGGACCCACAGCTTAGAAGGCTGTTGCTCTATCCAGCTGAGCTACCAGACCAAACCATTTCGGGGTGCAAAGGTACAAAAAAAATGAGAAATGAGAAAGGATAAATGAGAAATTTTGTATTTTTGCACATAGATTATGGCAATTATAGATATTAAATCGCTGAACGAACCTGGTATCGAGGTATTCAGCACACTAACCGAGGCGCAGTTGCGCATGGAGTTGGAACCCGAGAAAGGACTTTTTATTGCAGAGAGTCCGAAGGTGATTCGTGTGGCGCTAGACGCTGGGTGGGAGCCTACTGCCCTACTTTGTGAGCGCAAACATATCGAGGGTGATGCCCGCGACATCGTGGAGCGCGTGGGAGATATCCCCATTTATACTGGCACTCGCGAACTACTGGCCCAATTGACGGGTTATACGCTAACACGCGGTGTGCTCTGTGCGATGCGACGCAAGCCCCTACCTGCTTTGGCAGATGTGCTGAAAGACGCCCGTCGGGTGGTCGTCATCGAGGCAGTCACTGACACTACCAATATCGGCGCCATCTTCCGTTCGGCAGCAGCCTTGGGTATCGATGCTGTACTGTTGACGCGTGACACCTGCGACCCGCTGAACCGTCGTGCAGTTCGCGTGAGCATGGGTTCAGTATTCCTCGTACCTTGGACTTGGCTCGATGTTCCCATCCAAACGCTCAACGACTATGGTTTCCGCACAGCAGCAATGGCGCTAAGCGACAATAGCATCTCACTCGACGATCCCCTTTTGACACAAGAAGAACGCCTCGCCATCATCATGGGTACAGAAGGCGACGGCCTCCCCTATCAAACGATAGAAGAGGCCGACTATGTGGTGCGCATTCCGATGGCTCATGGCGTTGACTCGCTGAATGTCGCAGCAGCAGCAGCCGTAGCCTTCTGGCAGTTGCGCAAATAAATCAATCCAATCCGAAGAGCACCTTCAGACCGCCATCAACACCCGAGAAGCCCATGAAGGCCAGCGACAGCAAGCCAGCGGTAAGCATCACGATGGCCATTCCCTGCATGCCCTTTGGAATCTTCACCAGTTCGAGCTGTTCGCGCATGCCTGCAAAAACGGTAAGTGCCAAACCGAAACCGATAGCCGTTGAGAAGGCATAGACGATGCTCTGCAGCAGATTGAAGTCTTTCTGAATCACGAGGATAGCAACACCCAGCACAGCACAGTTGGTAGTGATCAGTGGCAGGAAGATACCCAATGCCTGATAGAGTGCCGGCGACACCTTCTTGAGGATAATCTCGACCATCTGTACCAACGAGGCAATGACGAGGATGAAAGCAATCGTCTGCAGATACTGCAGGCCGTTAGGTTCGAGCACGAAGGTCTGCACGCACCAGGTAACGATGGTGGCCAGTGTGAGCACAAAGGCTACAGCTACCGACATACCCAGCGAGGTGTCAATCTTCTTGGAAACGCCGAGGAACGGACAGATGCCAAGGAACTGCGACAGAATGATATTGTTGACGAATATCGCGCTAATGAAAATCAAAATATATTCCATAATTTTCGGTATTACGTTATAACGTTATTACGATATTACGACTTAACTCCTCATTTTATTAACAATCGCAATGAGGAATCCCAGCATGATGAAAGCGCCCGGAGGCAGCACAAAGAGCAGGATGTTGTAGGTCTCGGGCAACAGCGTAAAGCCGAAGATAGAACCCGAGCCCAGCAGCTCGCGACAGATACCCAGCGTCGTAAGACCCAGCGTGAAGCCAAGTCCGATACCAATACCGTCGAACAACGAGGCAACAGGTGAATTCTTAGCAGCAAAAGCCTCCGCACGACCAAGGATGACACAGTTGACCACAATCAGCGGGATGAACAAGCCGAGTGCTGCGTCGATATCAGGCAGATAAGCCTTGATGACCAGCTGCAGGATAGTTACGAAGGCTGCAATCACCACAATGAATACGGGGATGCGCACCTTGTCAGGAGTGATGCTCTTCAAACATGAGATGACCACATTGGTGCAGATGAGTACAGCCATCGTGGCCAGTCCCATCGACATACCATTCATGGCAGATGTCGTAGTGGCCAATGTCGGACACATACCCAGCATCAGGACGAACGTCGGGTTCTCCTTGACGATGCCGTTTTTGATAATTTGTATTGCGTTCATAACTTTCTACTTTCTATTTTCAACTTGCTCTGTAGCACCCGTCTGACCATCAGTAGCAGGAGTTCCTTTGTAAACCTTATAAGCATTATTCACAGCGAGCAGGAAGGCACGGCTGGTAATGGTGGAAGCTGTAATGGCATCAACCTGTCCGCCATCCTTCGAAACAACCAGAGGCTCAGCGGGAGACTTACCGATGATGTCACCCTTGGCACCCTTCTGGAACCATTTGTCGGCTTTGGCGCCCAAACCTGGGGTCTCGGCATGCTCCAACAACGTATATCCCAAAATCTCGCCTTTGGGGTTAAAGCCTACTAGGACTTTCAGATCACCGCCAAAGCCCATCGTCGTGCTCTCTACAGCAGCACCGAGATCATTACCTTTAGCATCATGAATCTGATAGACGGTATAGGTCTGTTCCTTACCCTTGTCGTCGTTCTGCTTCACCTCATCGGTCTTGGCAACCACGAGATCGTTGCACATCATCACGGTCTTGATACCATCAGCCAGCGCTTTGGATTTCTGCTCGGCGATGGGACCTTCCGTCAGGTGGTTGACATATGCCAGGATGCCACCCATCACGACTGCTACTCCCGTGAGTACCAGCACCATATTCATTAAAGATGATTCTAATTTCTTCATATTACAGCCCTCCTTAGTTCTTGGCAGGCACTTCACCGAAGCGCTTGGGTTTCACATAATTGTTGATCAGGGGAGTGAAGGCATTCATGATCAGAATGGCAAACGACATACCCTCTGGATAAGCGCCCCAGTTACGGATGACAACTGTCAGCACACCGATAGCGACACCATAGATGAGCTGTCCGTTGGCAGTCATCGGCGAAGTGACATAGTCGGTAGCCATGAAGATGGCACCCAACATCAGACCTCCCGAGAAGATAACGCTCACGGGATCGGCATAGGCAGGATTGGCCAGATGCATGAGAGCAGCCAGAACAAAGACGGTACCGATAATCGATACGGGGATATGCCACGTGATGATCTTCTTCCAAAGCATATAGACCAATCCCAGCAACAGCGCCAGTCCGCAGATCTCACCCAGTGCACCAGCACCAGCAGGATGATTACCCAGGAAGAGGTCGAGCGATGAAGGCAGCTGATCGAGGACGCTGGCATTGCCCGTCTTGATGGCTTCTTTCATGATGGCCAGCGGTGTAGCGCCCGTCTCAGCATCCACATAGCTGGTCAGCTGTCCGGCAACCGGCCACGTTGTCATCTGAGCAGGGAATGCAACCAGCAAGGCTGCACGACCCACAAGTGCGGGATTGAAGAGGTTATTACCCAGACCGCCAAACGTCATCTTGCCCACACCGATGGCAAACAGTGCACCGATGATGATGATCCAGATGGGGAGGTTGCTGGGAAGGTTGAAGCCGAGCAGCAGACCGGTCAGTACGGCAGAACCGTCGCAGATGGTAGTGCGCTCATTCTTAAGCATATATTTGTTGATGGCCCACTCGAAGAGTACGCAGGCCGCTACACTCGTCGCACAGACAATGGCCGAGCCAATACCAAAGAAATAGAACGATACGAGCAGCGCAGGCATCAAGGCGATGATGACGCCATACATGTTACGCTCTACGGTATCGGTTCCGTGTGCGTGAGGCGACAATGAAACGATTAATTTTCCCATTGTATTTTCTTGATTCTAAATTCTTAACTCTTAATTCTTCTTGGCCGCTCTTGCGCGGATGATTCCCATAACGGTAGCTTTGCCCTGACGGATGTTGTCGAGCAACGGACGGTGGGCAGGACAGGTAAACTGACACGAGCCACACTCGATACAGCTGACCACATCCTCACGCTCCGAGCGCTCCCAGTTCTGCACCTCAGCCAGTTTGGCCAGCAGATAAGGCTCCAAGCCCATCGGGCATACGTTGACACACTTGGCGCAACGGATACAGGGATTGGGTTCCTTGCGTACGGCTTCGTCGCCAGAGATAATGGTCACCGAGTTGGTACCCTTGCAGATGGGCACCTCGACACTTGTCAGTGCCTTACCCATCATCGGGCCACCAGCCAGCAGTTTGTTGTCGCCCTCGGGCATACCGCCACAGGCCTCAATCAGATCCTTCATCGGTGTACCCATACGAACGAGGAAGTTCGAGGGTTTCTGCAGACGCTTACCCGTTACAGTAGTATAGCGCTCAAACAATGGCTTGTGCTTCATCACGGCCTCATAGACAGCATAGGCTGTACCAACGTTCTGCACGATAGCACCTACATTGACGGGGATAGCGGGAGGAGCAGGCACCTGACGCTGGATGACAGCATCGACGAGCTGCTTTTCACCACCCTGCGGATAGCGCTGCTTCAGGGGAACTACCTCTACCTGGTATTCGGTTTTCCCAAATACTTCCTCACATTTTTTCGTCAAGAGCTCGATGGCGGGCATCTTGTTGGTCTCGATACCGATATAGCCCTTGGTGACCTTGGCGCCTTTCATCAACAGTTCCAGACCTACGAGAATCTGATCGGCCTTCTCCATCATCAGACGGAAGTCGGCAGTGATATAGGGCTCACACTCTACAGCGTTGATAATCACGCACTCGGCCTTTGCCGTTGGTGGCGGACAGAGTTTGATGAAGGTGGGAAAACAGGCACCACCCATACCAACGACACCAGCGGCCTTGATACGCTCCACGATTTCCTCGGGCGTCAGTTCGGGATGATCCTTCACCAGTTCCAACTTGTCTGAACGGTCGATGCTCTCTTCCCACTCGTCGCCCTCTACATTAATTATAATAACGGGCTTGCGATAACCTGTAGCGTCGATAGCAGTATCAATCTTGAATACAGTACCGCTGACGCTCGAGAAGATGGGAGCCGACACAAAACCGCCAGCCTCGGCAATCATCGTGCCCACCTTCACCTTGTCACCCTTCTGGACAACGGGTTTGGCAGGAGCACCGATATGCTGAGCAAGCGGGAAGATAGCCTGCTTGGGGAGTGCAGCCACCTGAGTGACAGCATCGTGCGACAGCTTATTCTCTTCGGGGTGGATACCACCTATACTAAATGTTCTGATATTCATGCTTGTTCCTCCTTTCTTTCTTCGTTACTAGTAGCACTGGTCTCACTAGCTTCGGGTTTGGGCTTGGGAGCAGGGAAATTCACGGCGTGGATAGAACCCGTAGGACATACGGCGACACACTTGCGGCAGAGACGGCACTTCGTGTGGTCGATATACGACACATTGCCCTCGACGGTGATAGCCCCAAAAGGACATTCCTTCTCACACTTGCCACAACCGATACAGGCAGCCTTACAAGCCTTCATGGCCACAGGACCTTTGTCCTTGTTGACGCAGGAGACGAAGACTCTCCTACCCTTCGGACCCTTCTTGCGCAGTTCGATGATATGGCGCGGACAAGCCTTGACGCAGGCACCACAGGCCACACACTTCTCCTCATCAACCTCGGGAAGCCCCGTCTCAGGATTGAGGTGAATGGCATCAAACTGACAGGCGGCCACACAGTCGCCACATCCCAGACAGCCATAGCCGCAGGCCGTCTCACCAGCACCACAGGCATTCATGGCCGCACAGGTGCGCAGACCACTATACTCGGCAATCTTGGGGCGCAGGGCACATGTACCGTTACAACGTACCACAGCCACCATCGGCTCACCATTGGCAACAGCCATACCCAACAGGTCGGCTACCTTGCCCATCACATCCTGTCCACCCACGGGACATTTCAGCCCGTCTATGCTACCTGCATCGGCACCTTTCACCAATGCGTCGGCCAGACCGCCACAACCGGCAAAGCCGCATCCGCCACAGTTGGCACCAGGCAGACACTCCGTCACCTGTGCAATGCGCGGGTCTTCATAGACAGCGAACTTCTTGGAGCAGACAAACAGTACGATGGCGGCAATCAGTCCGATGACGCCTAATACTGCTACTGCAATCAACATAAAATCCATAAATCTTAAAATATTTGTTTTAGTTTAATTGTATTCTATTTCAAAGGTGAGCTGTTCGCGCATCTTATTGCGCATCAGCCATAAGAGCAAATAGTATGGCACCAATGCCAATAAACCGCTCAATGCTGCAACTCCCTCGTCATTTGTCAACATCAGTACGAGGAAGAGTACCCCCACCATCATGACGAGAGGCAGACCGAAGCCCCATATCAGTGCCCGACGAGCCACCTTAGGAGTCGTGCTGACGGTTACCGACTGTCCCACGGTAAAATGGCGCTGCTGCGTATCACAGAAGACATCGACAGTCTTTTCTTTCTTCTCCGAGGCATTGCAATAACCAGCCACCTTGCAGGCACTACATGCAGAAGTCTGGACTATGCGAACATGCACACAGCCAGGTTCTATGCTTTCTATAATCCCCGAATGACTGATTTTTTGATTCATTAGTATTGCAATCTCGAGTTTGCAATTGCAAAGATACAAATAAAATAATAATTAGGTATTATGAAATGGAAAAAATTTCAAAAAAAATTCGTAATCGTTTGCAATTATCCTAACTTTTTCATAATTTTGTATCGTCTAAACAACTGAGCGACATGAAAGCAACAGAACAAACATTGCAACAGGTAGAGCGTGCAATCCGTAAAGTAGTCGAGAAATTCCCCCCGTCTGAAGAGGCTTCACAGCTGACAGACATCCATCTGCGCGTTGGTCAGGACTCTGGTGAGTTGCTGGCTTACGACGATGATGACAACGAGATCAACCGCTGTGTCATAGAGCAATGGATTGAGAACAAAGACGACGACTTCTATCAGCATGTAGCCGCCACGATTCGTGGTGTGCTCCACAAGCAGAAGGAGAAGATCGAGAAGATGTCGCTACTCAAGCCCTATAGCTTTGTCCTTGAGGATGATGACAAGGAGCCCATCGAAGAGTTGTATCTCGTCGATGATGATACTGTCATTCTGCATAAGGACCTGATGGTTGGACTCGACAAGGAACTGAACGATTTCCTCGACAAGCTGCTGAAGGATTAACGCATCGTAGCGTTCATCCCTCCCACCTTATTATTTATATTATCTGATGCGCAACATGTCGCCTACCTGAATGATATAGTCGGGCGACAGGTCATTCATTTTGTACAGGTTCTTCAGGCGGATGCCGAAGCGCTGTGAGATGCTGTACATCGACTCACCGGCTTCCACCTTATAGACATAACCCTTGTATTCCTTGGGAGCATGACGGCGCTTTTTCTTCAGCCAGATATACTCGCCTTCCTCAAGCACATCGTCAACAGGACGCTCGTTGAACTTCGCCAGACGACGATAGTCGACGCTCACATCTTCACCGATTGAACGGAACGTATCTCCTTGACGTGCAATGACAAAGTAATTATCGTTAAATCTTTGCACCTGGTGCTGAACAGCCTTATGAGCCGTATGATGATGGGGTGTCGGATTGTAATCCACCACTACCGTTGCCACACCTCTGTCGTACTTGTCGAGACCATAGAGCTCAATGATTTCTATCAGTCGCGAGGCATAGGTCGGACTGGTGGCATAGCCGCAGGCTTTCAGTCCTCTCGCCCATCCTTTGTAGTCGGTTGTCTTCAATTTGAACAGACGGCTGTAGCGCTGACTGTTGGTCAGGAATACCGAGTGGTCAACATAGCTGTCGTAGGGATTGTCGTAGGCACGGAAGCACTCACCCCGCTCATCGTCGTCGTGATAGACCTTGCGCCCCGTCCACCCGTTACACTTGATACCAAAGTGGTTGTTGCTCTTGCGTGCCAGATCACTCTTGCCGGCTCCCGACTCCAGCACGCCCTGTGCCAGTGTGATGCTGGCGGGGATGCCATAGCGGTGCATCTGGTCGACGGCTACATCCTTGTATGCATCAAAGTAATCCTGGTAGGTTTTGTTCCACGAAATGGGATGTGCAACAGCCGTTGACAGGCCCCAAAACCACAAACAAGCCAAAAATATCGCGCGATTCATACTTTTTTTCGTATTTTTGGTGCAAATATACAGAAAAATAATTATATTTGCAAAATAAAACCGAATATTATGAAAGAACTCATCCTAAAATCTACTATCCAAGTAATCGAATTCTCCGAGCTTACTGATGATGAGCGCAAGCTCATTGAGGAAGCCAAAGCATCTACCTATAACTCTTATGCACCCTACTCTCACTTCCATGTGGGTGCCGCCATCCTGCTGAAGAATGGTGTCATTGTTCCTGGCTGCAATCAGGAGAATGCAGCATTCCCCTCTGGCATCTGTGCCGAGCGTGCAGCCCTCTTTGCCGCTGGTGCCCAGTATCCCGACCAGCCGGTGATGATGCTGGCTATTGCCGTTCGCAACAGTGAGGGTGATTTTTTGGAAGAGCCCGCCAGTCCCTGTGGCCCGTGCCGTCAGGTGCTCATCGAGACCGAGACGCGTTTCAAACAGCCAGTACGCATCTTGCTCTATGGTACGAAGCATACCTATGCGATGGATGGCATCAAGGAACTGATGCCGCTGTCGTTCACCAAGATTTAGCGATCCGACATCACCTCGTCGATGATTTCCAGGCCTTTGCTGGTGCAGAGGCCTCTTAATGCTATGAGGAAGTAGTTGGAGAAAAGTTCCTCTACCGAATATTTCTGTAGCAGCTGGTTGCTGAGCACATACTGTCCGATAGCTTCAAACATGAGGGGAATCATCTCATAGTTGATGTCACCACGCAAAAAGCCCTCATCGACCCCACGCTGCATGAACTTCAGGTAACTGCCGCGCGACTGCTCCTGTTTCTGCTTCATATAGTCTACCAGCTTCGGATACTTCATGAGGTCGCTATAAAATTGCGGGTTGATGGCTCTCACCTCCTCCACCTTCATGCGGTAGGCTTCCAGAATGATGTCTATCGAGTGGTGACCATTCTCCTCAGCATAATGCTGCAGATACGTTCGCTTTCGCTCTTCGTAGATCTTGAGACCTTCAAAGAGCATCGCCTCCTTGTCTCCGAAGATTTCATAGACCGTTCGTTTCGATACACCCAACGACTTGGCAATGTCGTCCATGCGGACCGAACGGATGCCATGATTGGCAAAATCCTGCATAGCGCGCTCCAGGATTCGCTCTCTTACTAAGGCCCTATAGGTCGTTGTTTCTTTCAAAACTTGCATAAATATTATATTTTCGCTGCAAAGTTACCAAAAAAAATATTAAAATGGCACGCTTTTGATGACTTTTTATTACTTTTGCGTCGGAAAAGAAACTAAACTCAAGAAATACACGTATGGTAAAGATCTCTAAAGAAGCAGCTTTGGCCTATCATGAAGCTGGCCGTCCTGGCAAAATTGAAGTAAAGCCTACCAAGGCTTATCGTACACAAACCGACCTCTCGCTGGCCTACTCGCCAGGTGTCGCCTACCCCTGTCTGGAAATCCAGCAGAATCCCGACGATGCCTACAAGTACACCGACAAAGGCAATCTGGTGGCTGTCATCAGCAACGGTACTGCGGTACTCGGTTTGGGCGACATTGGTGCCATGAGCGGTAAGCCCGTGATGGAGGGTAAGGGTCTGCTCTTCAAGATTTACGGCGGTATCGACGTCTTCGATATCGAGGTGGCTGAGAAAGATCCCGAGAAGTTCTGCGAGGCCGTTGAGCGCATCGCCCCCACTTTCGGTGGTATCAATCTGGAGGATATCAAGGCCCCTGAGTGCTTTTACATCGAGGAGCGTCTGAAGCGTACCCTCGACATCCCCGTGATGCACGACGACCAGCACGGTACGGCTATTATCTCGGCTGCCGGACTGAAGAATGCCTTGGAGGTCATCAAGAAGGATATCAAGAAGGTACGCATCGTCGTCAATGGCGCTGGTGCTGCTGCCATCTCATGTACCAAACTGTATATGGCCATCGGTGCCCAGAAGGAGAACATCGTGATGCTCGACTCCAAGGGTGTCATCTCTGTTGACCGTCAGGACCTCAACGAGCAGAAGAAGTTCTTCGCTACCTCGCGTACCGATATCCACACACTGGCCGAGGCTGTGAAGGATGCCGACGTCTTCGTGGGTCTCTCCAAGGGTAATGTGCTCTCGCAGGATATGGTGAAGTCGATGGCCGACAATCCCGTCATCTTCGCACTGGCCAACCCTGTACCCGAGATTTCTTACGAGGATGCTATGGCCGCCCGTCCCGACGTGCTGATGTCAACGGGACGTACCGACTATCCCAACCAGATCAACAACGTCATCGGCTTCCCCTACATCTTCCGTGGTGCCCTCGACGTACACGCCACCGCCATCAACGAAGAGATGAAGCTGGCTGCCGTCTATGCCATTGCCGACCTGGCCAAGAAACCCGTGCCCGATGTCGTCAACGACGTCTATAAGGTCAACAACCTCAAGTTCGGTCGCAACTACTTCATCCCGAAACCCGTTGACCCACGTCTTATCTCCGAGGTCAGCGCTGCCGTCGCCAAGGCCGCTATCGAGAGTGGTGTGGCCCGCAAGCCGATCAAGAACTGGAGCAAGTATAAGCAGTCGCTCAGCGTACTCTTAGGTCAGGAGACCAAGCTCACGCAGAAGCTCTATGCC
Organism: uncultured Bacteroidales bacterium; assembly: GCA_902799655.1. Taxonomy (GTDB): domain Bacteria; phylum Bacteroidota; class Bacteroidia; order Bacteroidales; family Bacteroidaceae; genus Prevotella. The sequence continues at coordinate 9,500 of CADCBH010000031.1, read as the reverse complement.
ACTGCTGCTGCCCACCCGCAGCGCGTGGTCTTCGCCGAGGCCGTACACCCCACCATGCTCAAGGCTGCCGTACAGGCCAAGGCCGAGGGCATCTGCTCTCCTATCCTGCTGGGCAACGACGAGGTTATCGCCAAGATGGCCAAGGAGATGGAACTCTCTCTGGATGGTATCGAGATTGTCAACCTGCGTCACCCCTCCGAGCAGGAGCGTCGTGAGCGCTATGCCCGCATCCTCGCTGAGAAGCGTCAGCGCGAGGGCTACACCTATCAGGAGGCCAACGACAAGATGTTCGAGCGCAACTACTTCGGTATGATGATGGTTGAGACGGGCGAGGCTGATGCCTTCATCACCGGTCTCTACACCAAGTACTCCAACACCATCAAAGTTGTCAACGAGGTCATCGGTATCCGTCCCGAGTTCCAGCACTTCGGCACCATGCATATCATCAACTCGCCCAAGGGCACGCTCTATATTGCCGACACACTGGTCAACGAGAATCCCGACACCGAGGCACTCGTCGATATCGCCAAACTGGCAGCCGGCAGCGTACGTTTCTTCAACGAGAAACCCGTTGTCGCCATGATGAGCCACTCCAACTTCGGTTCCTCACAGAGCGATGGTGCCAAGAAGGTGCGCCGTGCCACAGAGATCATGCAGCAGCAGTTCCCCGACCTGCCTATCGATGGTGAGTTGCAGTTGGGCTTCGCCCTCGACCAGGAGCTGCGCGACGAGCAGTATCCCTTCACCCGTCTGAAGGGCAAGAAGGTCAACACGCTGGTATTCCCCAACCTCACCTCGGCACGCTCCAGCTATAAGATGCTGCAGATGCTCGATGCCGATGTCGAGATTATCGGCCCGATCCAGATGGGACTCAACAAGCCTATCCACTTCATCGACTTCGGTGCCTCTGTCCGTGACGTTGTCAACATCGTAGCCGTTGCCGGCATCGATGCCTACGTCAACAAGATCAAGAGCCGCATCGCAGCCAATCAGTAAGATACACCAAATACAGAGTGACCGTCACCGCCAATGCCCATCTCAACGGCATCAGCAAGGTGGCGGTCCTCCTCCTCACTGCCTTGCCATCTCCCATCCTCGCAACATGGCGAACCAGTCAATGCTGGTGATGCCGCATTCTTGTATCGCCATCGCTGCACCGAGGGCTATCCAACGGGCTGGGCTCTCCGACGGGATGCCCAGCGGCTCGTCGGGATGGATCCCCGTCAGTCGGCTGACATTCTCCACATACGCCTTCGAGTTGTTCTCATTGGGTGGCGCCCACTTGTTGACGATAGCCCTGATGGTATAGAGGCGATACGTGTGGTAGTAGGTACGGGTGAGCAGCTTAAATGCTGCTCTCCACCCATACACTAAGTTCTCAAACTGGCAGAAAGACGGGTCTGTCTGCTCTCGTCTCATTCCCTGCCACTGATCCTTCGTTCTCCGGATATTCAGTGGATTATTGTTTCTGATTCCTCGAGGTAACATAATAATTACGAATTACGAATTACGATTGCGAAGCCACACTTTGACCTTGGTCAAAGAATTACTAATTACGAAAAGACGCTAAGACGTTTGAGACGTTTGAGACGTTTGAGACGTTTTCTGAATGTCACCATCGTCCAATGTCTTGACGAGACCCGCTTCTCTCCATCGCCACAAGACGTCGCGCGACTTTGACAATACCTTTAGTTCCTGCATCTTTTGGTTCAGCTGATCGCGACTGAACTTATCAGGCATCATATCGTACAGGATGAGGGTCTTCTTGCGTTGTTTGTTCTTGCTGCTAAAGTTTTCCTCTGTCTCACGACCGTACTTGGCTATCAGCGACTCTACAGCATAGGTGGCTACATAGAGAGCATTGGCTATCGTCTTACGCTTCACCTCTGCGGTTGGTTTCTCACCCAGCAGATAATAGACCACCATCCCAGCGCGGAATCCGTCGTTGGCGGCTCGTCGGCGATAAGTGTCCCTTGCTCGCGACATCTCTTTCAAACACAGCAGGCGCTGTTCTTCCAGCCATTCGTCGAGTGCTTTGTTCAGCCAGTCAAGCTGCATCATATGCTCCTCGGCCACATTGCCGTCTTCGTCCATCGACAGTGCATGATACACGCGATTGATAGTATCGTTGACTACTTTCGTCTGCAGCTTAGTCCAAGGTTTCCACTTCGGGTTCTGGGCAGCAAACTGGTCGGGCAAAACAATGGGAATAGTTCTTGTCACCAGTCCGTCCTCAACGTTGCGAAAGAAGCGAGCCATGCTTTTCGGAGTTCCCGTCACTAGAAGGTTATAGTAAATCTTTGCCTTTCCCGAGAATGAGTTCTCCGACATGAACTTCTGCCCTGTGGATGCATTCTCATAAGCAAGTCTGTAGATGTCCGAAAGCTGTCCCCAAGCACCACGATTATGCTGCTTCACCATCGTATCGGCCTCTGGGCAGTAGGTCACCGAGTGCAGACCTTTGTTCTGGTAATTCTGTTTCAGGAAGGCTGTCACCGAAACGGTTGGCGGCAGATACCGCTGGATGACCATCGGGTCTTCGGGCTGTTTCTTTGCATTGCGGCTTTGCTTCAGTGCTCGCTCGTATTCCAACTGCTGCTGCTCAGCTTTGTCATCATCGGCATACAACGGTTTCAGCAGCATATCACATACGTCACCCACCCATGATTTTCCATATCCTGATTCACCTTCTACGGTGACGAACAGCGACGGTGAGTGGATACGACTGTCCAGATAGCGTGCACGCAGCTTCGATGCCAGAGAAGCCATACAGAATAATACCGAGAAGTAGATCATCTCCACATAGTCCTTCGGTGCATTTCCCACCCATTGCTTGAATACCGGTGCCAGCGGCGGCAACTCTAAGCCTGAGCCCCCTAAGTTAGGGGGTTGGGGGTCTGAACAAGCATCAGAATAGTATTCCTCTTCGGTGAGGTCGTTCAGACCCCTGTCGTCCCCTGACTCAGGGGACATTGAGATACCCATTTCGCGTAGCACCTTCCACAGCAGGTAAGGCAGCTTTTCCGATGGGCGGCGCTTGGCAGCACTCTTGGCTATCGGCTCTGCCTCGTCCCACGTCAGTCCCCAATAGGGTATCAGCGTGCGGAGCACCTCTTCCTTATAGTCCACGATGGGAGCCATTGCCGACAACACCTTGTAGGTACGCATATTGCGATCGCCAACCTCGGGTTGTCCGCCCATCAGCGTCACGATGTTGTCACGAATCTCGGTCAGCTGATGACCGCGATATTCCGTTTGCAGGCGCTTGCCGTTCGCCCCGATGGGATAACCCTCAGCATCGTAGCTCAGTCGAAGTCGATAATCTCCCCGTAGCTCGTCCTGAGTTTGAACGGTTTCGGCTCCTGCGTTTGTTGTGATTTCGCCCAAGACGTTTGAGACGTTTGAGACGCTTGCTGTTGTTGTTTCTGTTTCTTCATCGTTATTCAAAATGTCGTTATCAAAATAAATCCAATAGTCCAGACTCGGCACGTAACTCGGGTGTCCGATGTCCTTCACCTTCTCATCTACCGTATCGATGGCAGGGTCAGTGGCCAGCATCTGCTTGAAGGCCATGATATTCGCCTCGTTGTCCTTATTGGGCAGTAGCTTCGCAAGGATGATACGCAGGCCCTCACCGCTGGGCGTCACGTGGGCACCCTTCACCACTTGCTTCATCACGTCAGCCACTGCCTTCCGACGCTCCTCGTCGGCGATACTGCTGGCTGCCATCAGTCGGTCGTACACCTCGCGTGGCGGTTCCTTCAGGTGGTCGCAGTCTATGAAGAATAATCCTGTAGGCTGTGCGCCTTCTGTACCTCGTGGATCACCGTCTTTGTAGCGTGCTCCCCAGGTCACCACACTCAACATTTCCTTACCCGGACGAATGTCCCTACCCTCGCCCTGTAGCTTCGCAATCTCCGCCATTCCGTCGATGGTTGCCTGACGGGTCTGCAGGGAGCTGAGCACCGCAGGGGTCAGGGTCTTCGCCCTGCGGTCTCTTACGCTGTTAAAATAGCTTGGTCTCATCATAATTCTCAATTGTCAATTATCAATTATCAATTGTCAATTATCAATTGTCAATTATCAATTGTCAATTATCAATTATCAATTGTCAATTATCAATTATTTATAAACATTCTGATGACCTTTGCAGCAGCCTCTCGGGCATCCTTCATCAGCAACTCAGGCAGCGCCCTCAGTTCGCTCTCCGCCAGACGGAAGTTGAAGTAGTACTGTCCGTCGCGTCCTAACGAGAACGAGCTGTTATCCAGACGGAACAGGGGCTTGTTTCTGAATCGCTTCGGCAGTTCTTGCATATACACGTCACCGTTATGCATACCCTGCACCTTGAAGCGGCCGATGAAGGCCTCTACCTCTACATCCTCGCAGCACTGGAAGTCTGTACGAAGACCTGTTTCTAACTTGCCGAAGGTCATCAGACCGTCCAGCGTTATCTCTCTCTGTTGTGTCTTGTTATTATTCTTTTTCATAATTCCTTGTTGTTTAAGCAGAGTTTTCGGGATGCAGAGCGGAGTAGTTAGTTGTCGACAATTTAAACCTGGTACTCTTCCCCCTTCTTTCAGCCTTTCAACTCAGAATCATTTAAACTTTTTGCCCTACATCATCAGTTTGGTCAGACTATAAATCCTGATATTCTGAATCTTCTTGCCATTCCAGTCTGATAGATTGAAGCCTACGTTCGCCTCGCATTTCTCCCCGGCGACTTGTGTCTTCTTAAGACCTTCCAGAAATTCCTCACTCTGGATGTTCATCTCGCCCATCAGCTCGTCGAAACGCTCCTGTCCGTCTTTCGACACATAGGGAATCTGTAGCGTCAGTTTCACACTCAGGCGTTTCTTGCCATCTTTGTTCGACCACTCACGAGGCAGGCCGACCTCCTTGATAAATCCTTTGAAAATCATAATTTGTTGTTATTAAAAGTTGATATAAATGGAGCCGTGCTCCTTTTCGTATTCCTTTTTGATGTCGGCAGCCGATAGCATCTCGTCAGCTTTTATACGACCTGCTATCACGGCCTCGCGCTGCTGAATCCATAGTTCACGATAGTAGCACAGATAGCTCCAGCTTTTCACCTGCCCGCCACTCATACCGGCATTTTGCAGTCGTCGGCTCATTTCCCAATGCTTACATCGGTTGCAGCCCGATACTAGTTTCCCACTGAGGCCACACACGCGACCGTCTTCACTCGTAATCTCTCGCTTACTGCACGAGGCGCAACACATCTTGACTTTCACGCCGTGCTCATTTCTGATAAATTTCCTTTTCATATTTTTGTAACTTTAAATGTTTTGACGGTGCAAAATTACTGCGGATTTCAGCCTGGTAAAAAGAACCCATTTTACCAGATTGTTAAACTTTCAACGATGTGCCTCAGCGATACCAACAAACTGCGTTGTTCCAGACCTTGTCCCAGATAACGACGGTAAGGACTATCCTTTTCCGCTTTCTCCAACAGTGCATCAAACATCGGGTCACTACGTTGCTCGTACACGCCTTTTTCGCGCAACACGCCTATAATGCGCATTACGCCGTACTTATTGAATGTGCGGCACTTCTTTGCCTTCGTTCCAGGCATCAGAAAGTCCATAAATTCATCGCTGTCCAATATCTGTTCCCACAGCTCGTCAACCTGCGAACAATATCTGGGTGTAGCCAGCACTTTGATACGCGCCACATACGCACGTACCTCTTGCTTTACCTCTTTCTTACTGACGATACTTTTTCTCTCGTCAACATACAGTCTTCCTTCTCGTGCTGCTGCCATTAGCTGCTTCACGTCAAAGTCCTCAGGACGGACTTGTTTCAATGTCTTTCTCATACTCTCCGAGTTTTAGTTTGTTCAACTTTTGTGAGTGAGAAAGCGTCTGAAACGGCCGGCCCGTTGAACTCATGAGACTTCTCGGCTCACATCACTCGGATATTACTTTTTCGCATCGTGCACGTCAAGGGCAGAGCATTATGCCTACTGACGCACTTATGTTTCATGTTACATAACAACAAGAAACCCAGAAATGGAACGTTTCCAAATCTGGGTGCAAAAATATAATAAAAAAAATGGAAATATCAGGAGTAAGGGGTGACTTCCTGTTGAGGTAAGGGGTTACTTTTTGATTTCTGGAAGGAAAAATGTCTTTTCGCGAAGATAGGTAGCAAATTCTGGCATGTCATTTTCTATAACTATAGCGATCTCTTCAAGCTCTTTATCGCTATATGTTGAACAAAGATTTTGCCCAATTGTATTCACCGACAGGCCTGTAAGGTCATGAAACATCGGAGCAATGCTCTTTTTATTTCTAGGAATAACTTCTCCTTTTTTACAAAGAGCATAAGCAATGATGGCGGTCTGTCTAACGTTAAACTTTTTTGCGCCAGGTTTTTCGTTAAGCAAATCTTTCAACATGTCACGTTCATGCTCTGTTTTACGTAATAATGCTTCTGTCTGATTGAACTTTTCTTGCCATTCTATGACTTCTGCCTTATGGCGCTCTGAGGATTCTCGCCATAGATTTATTTCTTCAACCCGTCTTTCATCTAAGTTCTTTGCATCATTCAACTTATCGTTAAGATTCTCTACCTGCTTCGATAGTTCCTCGTTTTCGTGAAAAATATCTTCCACTTGATCTGCCAGTCGGGACTCATACTCATCCACATTAGGAACTCCATCGGAATCATAGCTAATAGGAACTTCTGATGTTCGCTCCCAAGCCTCCATTTTCATTTTCATCATTTTCTGCTTCAGATTGTAGCGAATATTTCTCTCAGACTCTTCAGCAGCTCGTTGACTCCTTATTTCATCCCGAAACTTGTTTAAAAAATATTCAGGATAGTCTACTACCATCCCTGCTTCATTAACATGTGGTATAGAGTCATCAATCATTCCTTTTGCCACCATCGTAGCATACTGACTGCATATCAGTTCAGTGATGACATCAAACATGTCATCAGCTTTGATATTTTTGTAAACAGCTTCAATCCACCCTAAGTCAAAATTATTTGTGATACCACACCAGTCTTCATCACACAATGTAGTATCACGTTTGTTTATTCTGTCGCAGAGTGAACTAAAATCCATTTGCACATCTGCCATTATCTTCTCCATGTTCGCCATATTTATACAAAATGGTTAAACGATTTCCAGGAACTGTGCGGGAGTGATTACGCGGGGTGACGTGGGGTAATGTTTCAAATTGCCTGTCACAAGAAATGAATCATCCTGACTCAACGATACTTCATAGAAAACGCGATCATCCTCATCTGGCATCGACTCCTCAAAATCGACCCTCGATGACTCTATGCCGTTCTCAATAATAAAAGAAATCAGCGCATCAGCCGTTTCCTTGAGAATCGGGAACTTCGAGCGGTGCAGCACATCCTCGTATTCTGCGATGATGTCAGCATCATACAAAGGAACGAATTCCTGCTCCAGTAACAGCCTCACCACCTTTGCAGTAGCAGCCTCTGGATTTTTCGTTATCAAAGCTGACACCAGTACGTTGGTGTCAATCACAGCGTATATCATACCGTCTGCTGCTTTTTACGTCGTTCTTCCCTTGCCGCGCGAATCTCTGCATTGATTTCGTCCAGCGTCATCTCAGGCTCCTTACTGGCTTCCGCAGCCCTGCGTTGCTGCATAAACAGGTCGAGCGCACTGGGCTGAGCCGTCTTTGCGCCCCTGATGGCAAATGGAATGCTTCGACTCCTGACAACTGCCTTCACAAAGATATTGAAAGCCGTGTTTGCACTCATACCAAACTGCTCGCAGAGTTCGTCGAACTGTGACTTCATCTCCGAGTCTATTCTTACTGTTACTGCTGACTGTGCCATACTCTTCAATTTTATTGTTATTGGTGGCAATATGCCACCTATTCGACGGCAAAAATACGATTTATTTATGAAATTACCAAAGATTTTGGAAAAAAATTGCATATAAGAACAAAAAATCCCACCCCTTTATATTAGGAATGGGATGATATTAATAGATTTTTGGGGAATTAACCGTATAAAGGTTCGCAATGATCCACAACTCACAAACCTCCTTCTTTAAGGCTTGTTTGATTACAATGCCTTATTGAATCTCTTTAATTTTGTTTATTGCTGTATTAAAAGTTTCAAGCAATGGCTCAGCAGATTTGAAAAACAAATTACTAGAAGTATATCCTTCTAAGCTAATAAACCAAGTTGGTGCTTTATCACCGTTTTTGTTTTTATCGATATAATATCCTAAATATAATCGATCTTTAGTCCGAAATTTGTTTTCCAAATAATTTGCATCACCAGTTCCATCGTTTTCAGCCAAAGTCTTTAATTGTTCCAAAGCCTTCGCCAATTCTACGACATCTTCGTAAGCAATAAAAGCAGAATATTCCCGTTTGTTATAATTTGTAAATTCAATTTTCAAAAAGCATTGTGAAGAGTTGTTGTTGGTTACTTTTCTAACGGTTACTTGAGCACGTTCATAGCTTGTTTCAAGGACCGGCATTTTGTAATCGATAAACTTAACAATACTTCCAATCGAAGAGGTAAACTTTTCAAATGTGGTTTTATCCTTTTTTTCTTCACCTTGTGCAAATGAAGCCATTGGCATCATTAATGCAATCAACAATAATAACTTTTTCATAATTTGTCAGTTTTGATTATGTTACACTTAATTGAATCTTAATTTGTTTTTGGGAATCGTAACTTTTGTCCCGTTTGTGTAGGTAATTATGACCTTGGAGATATCCTTTCATAAGTTGATATCAATATTGTTTGTAGTTCTGGCACTACGAATGTCGCTGACTATTTCGTCGGCAGAACGGTCTTCTTTCCAAGCTCCCACGAAACGGTCTGCCCAGCCGCTCTCAGCCTTTGCTGATTTCGCCGGCGACAAGGTCCTAATGAATGCCAGCATCTTCTTCATTGCTGATTCATTGTCCAACAGAGGACTCATTTCACGGAACAATTCCGTTCGTAATTGTATTGCAGTCATATCTTGCATGTTTTGTTTCTGTCTGCAAGGACGGTGCGCCGCCCGTTCTCGCACGCTTTCAACTGCAAATATACAAACTATTTCCGATACTTCCAAATTTTCGAGCAGCGAATGCAAAGAAACTTACACATAGCGCCTCAAGCGTCTTAAACGTCTTAGCGTCTTTTTTCAAAAACACACATACACACAGAGAAGAATCGTTAATATATATTAATTATTAATTATATTATATATAAGGTACGTGAGTTTTGGTGTTTGCGCCCATCCGATTTGTGCATTTTTAGAAAAACTGAAAAGACGTTTGAGGCGCTTAAGACGCTTCAAACTTTATATGAGTTGAAAGGCTCCGTTTGTTTACACATTTTAACACAAAGTTGCAAGTCAAATATTTGTTTTACCATTGAATTATTATTACCTTTGCATTGTGATTCGAGAGAGACACGCCCAGACGCTGACAGCGAGAAGGCCAATCGCTGAAAGAGAAAAGTCTTATCGCCTGCAGAGTTAAGAC
>CADCBH010000030.1 GCA_902799655.1 uncultured Bacteroidales bacterium | reverse complement strand
GAATAAAACTGAGGCTTAATGGCATGTCGCCTGTACAATACAGAAAGATGCTTACAGCATCAATTGTTTAACCGTCCAAACTTTGGGGTTCACTTCAGTTCCTGACACATGACACATTTTCTATTATTTTATCGATTTCAGAGCGTCAATCTGCTCTTGAGTCAGTTTGCCCGAATCGATATATGACTGTTTGATGGCGTAGATCTTTTTCTTCAGATCTTCAGTCATCGTATAGTCCCACTGCTTGGCTACTTCGTTGGTTACCCACTTGCCACCGTTGTTGTAGCTGTTGTCAATACAGTAGAACGGCATATCGGGATGATACTTTTCGATGGAGTCTACCCTGCCCTGGAACTGAGGAAATACCGAGATATAGGCCTCACAGGTCACAGCACGGTTCGAACTGATCAGTCGATCCATACAGTTGGTATAGCCCGTCTCGGCATCGTTATAGACAAAAATCAGAGACGATTCAAATCCCTTCTTATCCATATCAGCTACTACTCCATCGAAGTATGTCAGGTTGTTGTAAGCACCTTCAGAGACCACACCTGACTTTTCGACCAACTCCTTCAGTTGGGGATTGTTGTTGATACTCGTCGTCTTGCCGCAGCCGTACATGCCCATCGTGAAGAGAATCGTCTTATTATTCTGCTCAGCGGCACGATCCATCAGACGGACTAGCGCGACGCTGTCTATCAGCCAGCCGGCCTCCCTGTAGTCAAACACGTTCAGGCGTGTATAGCCGATGCAACTCAGCAGGTCTCTCGTCATATCGGGATCCAGCAGATTGCCACAGCTGGCCATATATACGTCCGCCAGCGAGTCCAGATGCTCCCTTGTCCACTTCACGGCAGCCTCGCCCTTGAGGATAATAGGTTGCGGCTCAATGTAAGGAATCTCGGGGTCATTCTTACTACATGATGTCAGTGCAGGAGAAGTGCTGATGGCCAAGATGAGTGCCATCATCCACAATTGGAATGTTTTCAGTGTTTTCATTGTTATAGTTATTGATTTCTGTTGCAAAGTTAGAAAATAAATGGAAAAAAATCAGAACCGGACCCACTTTTTTTATGGATTCGGTGTCACGGTGTACGTCCAAGTGTAATAGTCGGGGATTTCATCGCCGTTGCTATCTGGTCCATCAACGCAAGCACTACGGGTGACGGTGTAGCCTAGGGCAGCGAGGTTGCTGGGGTCAGTCGAGACGCTCGTCTTGTAGTTATTGGCATAGAGTCCACAGTCGTCGTTGTCTTTGGCGGTGACGGTGAGCATGCCGTTGCCGCTCAGTTTCAGGTCACCGTCTGAAAAGATGCAATCGTCATAATTAGGACAACGGATGATGTTGGCGCCCGATATATTGATAGTGAGGCTATTGTACGAATCAACAAAATAAGTGGTCTCATCGTATGTGGCCGTGAGGTTGCTCATGTTGATGGTGTTGCCGGAATCACCCTTCAATCTGTACTAGTATCCAGTGCAGGTGCCGCTCATGTTCATGGTGATACCCGTGGCTCCGGCACCGGATTTCGAGGGACTGTATATCATAAAGCATCGACCAGACCAAGCTTCAGCCAACTTGCTGGCATCACCGCCGTCGCTACGGCTAAGCGTGGGCTTAACGAGCTGAAGCACATAGGCGCCGAGGTCGATGGGCGCGGCGTTATAGTAGTACTTACCGTTCACGAATCCACCAGCGGGGACATTCTTGGTCGTGGTGTAGTATTTGTTGTCGGCATCAACCACCTCAAAGGTCAGTGTGGCCCCCACCCCCACACTCTCGTTGATGCATGGCGCCGCGTAGATAGGGCCACTGGTGGGGCTGGTCGGCTTGACGTACAGTCCGAACAATCCGTATAAGTCTGCGTATTGTTCGCTAGCCTTTAATGGGAAGTAACACAGGGCAATGCCATTATTATAAGGGGTTATCTCGACCGACTTCACGCTGACGGCGTTTTCGCCACTCTTGAACTGAAAGCGGAACATCGACTGCACGTTCTGGAACGAGGCGGTAGCAGAGGACAGGTCGTTGCCGTCAACGCTGGCTATCACCATAGCTTTGGCACCATCGACAACACCCGCCTGCGTACCGTTCTGCTCATCGTAGTAGAAGAAGCATTCGCTCTTGTCGCTGCTGTAATAGGTCAGATTGTAGAGCAGCACAAGTTGGTCGCCAGCAGCAATGGTGCCAGTGATCGAGCCAGTGAGGATGCAAGTCTTGCCGGCGGCTGTGGGCGTGAGGTAGCCCGTAAGCATCTGCTCCTTCGTCTGGTTATAGACGTAGATCTTGTCAGTAGTCGTGAACGAGCTGACGGCAGTAGGTGGCGTCGTGCTGTTGTCGAACGTCACGGCGCGGGTATCGCTGCCCATCGTAGCGGGAATGCTGACGGTATAGGTCTTTGCCTGAGTGGTGTTTTGCGTATCGGTCACGAGATTCTCGTTAGAGCAGGCTGAAAGGCTGCCCAGTACCAAGGCTGCAGTTATGAATGAGCAGCCAGACTATAGATAGAATTGAACTTCATTGTCTTCTGTTTTTGTAGGTTCATAACTTCAGGTCACCACTCTTCGGGTTCGTAGTCTGGTATACTAGCCTACAGCAAGTGCTGCATCTGCTTAATCTTGACGATTTGAATCGTCGGTTTCTCGTATGCTTTTCGTTTCATTGTTCCCATGATATTTTGGAATCATGCCACAAATATACTTAACTTTTTCGAAACACACAAAATTTTCCACATATATTTGGCTATTTATGGAATAATCGCTATCTTTGCATTCAAAATAACACTTAATAAATAGAAACAATGACTGCGAAACAAACCATCGAGGCTGGAAAAGCCATTCTGGGAATCGAATTCGGTTCCACACGTATCAAGGCCGTTCTCATCGACCAGGACAACAAACCCATCGCACAAGGCTCACACGAGTGGGAAAACCAACTCGTTGACGGCTTGTGGACCTACTCTACCGAAGCTGTATGGTACGGTCTGCAGGACTGCTATGCCGACCTGCGCAAGGATGTTCAGAAGCAGTACGACTGCGAAATAGAGTCGCTGGCGGCTATCGGCTTCTCGGCCATGATGCACGGCTATATGGCTTTCGACGAGCAGCAGCAGATTCTGGTGCCCTTCCGCACTTGGCGTAACACCAATACGGGTAAGGCCGCTGCCGAGCTGTCGGAGCTGTTCAACTATAATATCCCCCTGCGCTGGTCGATTTCTCACCTCTACCAGGCCATCCTCGACAACGAGGAGCACGTCACCGATATCAAGTATCTGACCACGCTGGCAGGCTACGTACACTGGCAGGTGACTGGTGAATTCGTGCTGGGCGTAGGCGATGCCTCGGGTATGATTCCCGTTGATCCCGCTACCAAGAGCTACGACGCCACGATGGTTGAGAAGTTCGACAAGATACTTGCCGCCAAGGGTCTGCCCTACAGACTGCTCGACATCCTGCCCAAGAGCCTGGATGCTGGTGCAAATGCCGGTTTCCTGACTCCCGAGGGTGCCAAGAAACTCGACGTGAGCGGCCACCTGAAGGCAGGCATCCCCGTATGTCCTCCTGAGGGCGACGCTGGCACGGGTATGGTAGCCACCAACGCCGTGAAGCAGCGTACGGGTAATGTATCAGCCGGTACGTCCAGCTTCTCGATGATTGTGCTGGAGAAGCCACTGAGCAAGCCCTACGAGATGATTGACATGGTGACCACACCCGACGGCAGTCTGGTAGCAATGGTACACTGCAACAACTGTACATCGGACATCAACGCATGGGTGGGTCTGTTCAAAGAATACCAGCAACTGCTCGGTGTGCCCGTCGATATGAACGAGCTCTACGGCAAGCTGTTCAACCAGGCCCTCGAAGGCGACGCTGACTGCGGTGGTCTGATGGCCTACAACTACGTATCGGGTGAGCCTGTGACGGGACTGGCCGACGGTCGTCCCCTCTTCGTGCGCTCTGCCAACGACAAGTTCAATCTCGCCAACTTCATGCGTGCCCACCTGTATGGTGCTATCGGTGTGCTGAAGATCGGTAACGACATCCTGCTGAAGGAAGAGAAGATCAAGGTGGACCGCATCACTGGTCACGGTGGTTACTTCAAGACCAAGGGCGTCGGTCAGCGCATGCTGGCAGCAGCCCTCAACAGTCCTATCAGCGTGATGGAGACCGCTGGCGAAGGTGGCGCATGGGGTATCGCCCTGCTGGCAGGCTATCTGATTAACAAGAATGGAAAGAATCTGGCCGACTATCTGGAGCAGGTGGTCTTCGGAGGCAACACCGGTGTCTCTGTAGCTCCCACCGCCGAGGATGTAGAAGGCTTCAACCGCTATATCGAGAACTACAAGGCCGCACTGCCCATCGAGCAGGCTGCCGTAGCATCGAAGAAGTAAGCGCGCAACAGCACATCGATGAAGATACTTCACTATGTTGCCCTACAAGAGCCAGAACTAACGGCGAAGTACGTACAGACATTGTGTGACGCAATGGGTACGGATGCCGAATGCACCATCTCGAATAGTCTGTCCGATGCCATCAGACAGTTGGGTGCCAAGCATTACGACCTGTTGCATCTTCATGGGTGTTGGAACTATGCTGCCTACCGCGTGGTACGCCAGGCCCTGCGCCGAGGCTGCCGACTGGTGGTAACCCCTCACGGACAGCTGGAGCCCTGGGTCATCGAGCAGAGATACTGGAAGGAGAAGCTGCCCAAGCGCCTTCTCTACGTGAAGCGCATGATCCAGCAGGCCTATGCCGTCATCATACAGGGCAAGATGGAGGAAGAGTGCATGCAGAAACTGGGATGGAACAGCCGCACGGTCATCATCCGCAACAGTCTCATCACCCAGACCATCACGCCACAGGAAATGGCCAAGCAGGTCTGCCAGGTCTATCGGAAAATCATGGACAGCAACACGCTGGAACTGATGACCGACGACACGAAGATCACGTTGCGGCAACTGCTGAAGGTGGGCATCACTGGCGATGAGCGATGGCTCGACGAGTCGTGTGTACGCATCACCGACCACGCCCAGTGGCGCATGCTCTACTGTCATGTCCACCACGAGCAGGTGGCTGAAGTTGTGAAGCGCGGACTGCGCATCCTACGGATGGATACGCCCGACTTCGACATCCAGACAATGCCCTGCTTCATGCCCGACGGCTATGAGCCCTCGCAGACCATCGAAAAAGCCATCGGTATGCAGTTTGCTACAGAGAACGACCGACTGTTGGCCACCTTCCGTCATCTGCGCCGACAGGTGCTGCACAAGCGGCTGACACTCGCCCACCTCGTGGAACTCGACAAGGAACTGCGCAACCACGACTGTGCCGAAGACCAGCTCTGCAACGCACTGGAGGAGCGACATCTGAGGACGTTTGCAGGCCGTCTGATGCAGTTGATGAACGACCTGACTGGTCTCGACGAGGGACTGATGCCCATGCCTCCCGTCAACGACCGACTGACGCGCCTCATGCGACGCCAGATAGACCATCACTTGAGAATATAATGACCTAAATGATAACACTATGAAAGAAACATTCACAGAGCGCGACATGCACTACCTGAGCCTGCTGTCCACCTCGTTTCCGACAGTAGCTGCTGCAGCCACAGAGATTATCAATCTGGAGGCTATCCTCAACCTGCCTAAAGGTACCGAGCACTTCCTGGCCGACCTGCACGGTGAGAGTGCCGCCTTCAAGCATGTATTGAAAAACGCTTCGGGAAACATACGCCGCAAGGTCAGCGAACTCTTTGCCGGTGACATTCGTGACAAGGAGCGCCGCGAGCTCTGCACGCTCATCTACTATCCCGAGGAGAAGCTGGAACTCATCAAGGCTGCCGAGTCGGAAGACCTGGACGACTGGTATCATATCACCATACACCGACTGGTCAGCGTATGCCGCGATGTCTCGTCGAAATACACCCGTTCGAAGGTGCGCAAGTCGCTGCCCGAGGACTTTGCCTACATCATCGAGGAACTGCTCCACGAGCGCACCGATGATAGCGACAAGGCCGCCTACGTCAGCGTCATCGTCGATACCATCATCTCTACAGGTCGTGCCGACGACTTCATCATCGCCCTGTGTAATGTCATCCAGCGGCTCTCTATCGACCAGCTGCATATCCTGGGCGATATCTACGACCGCGGTCCTGGCGCACACATCATCCTCGACACACTGAAGCAGTACCACTCGTGGGACATCCAGTGGGGCAATCACGACATGCTGTGGATGGGTGCCGCAGCAGGCAACAACGCCTGTATCTGCAACGTGCTGCGACTCTGTCTGCGCTATGCCAATCTGACAACTATCGAAGAGGCCTATGGCATCAATCTCGTACCGCTGGCCACCTTTGCAATGGAATTCTACGGCGACGACCCCTGCGAGGAGTTCATCCCCAAGCTGATGGAGGGCAACAGCATGCCCGAGAAATATATCAAGCTGACGGCACAGATGCACAAGGCCATTGCCGTGATACAATTCAAGAAGGAGGCACTGATCTTCAAGCGCCGTCCGGAATGGGATATGCAGGACCGTTGCGTACTGGAGCATATCGACTACAAACGCGGTGTCTATATCGTTGACGGTCAGGAGTATGAGATGCGCTCAAACAACTTCCCCACGATAGACCCCAACAATCCCAACGAGCTGACACCCGAGGAGTACAACCTGATGGAGCGCCTGCACCACTCGTTCCGCGCCAGCGAGAAGTTGCAGAAGCACGTCAAGATGTTGCTCTCGCACGGCTGCATGTACACTATCTGCAACCAGAACCTGCTGTACCACGCCTCCTGTCCGCTCAACGCCGACGGCACACTGAAGGAGGTGGAGCTCTACGACGGCAAGCGCTACAGCGGCAAGGACCTGATGCACAACATCGGCATGCTGGTGAGAGCAGCCTTCGAGAACGACACCGACAAGGAACTGCGCCTCTTCGCACGCGACTACTTCCTCTACCTGTGGTGCGGCAAGGATTCCCCACTCTTCGACAAGTCGAAGATGGCCACTTTCGAGCGTTATTTCCTGACCGATAAGGCCACTTTCAAGGAGGAGAAAGGCTGCTACTTCCAGTTGCGCGACTCAGAGGAGATATGCGACCGCATCCTCGACGCCTTCGGGGTCACTGGTGAGAACCGCCACATCATCAACGGCCACGTACCCGTACACGCCTCACGAGGCGAGAATCCCATCAAGGCCAACGGCAAACTGATGGTCATCGACGGTGGTTTCTCACAAGCCTACCACTCGACAACGGGTATCGCCGGATACACTCTTATTTACCACAGCCGAGGCTTCCAATTGGTTCAGCATGAGCCATTTACGAGTGCATCGGAAGCCATTGAGAAAGGAACGGACATCAAGTCAACGACCCAACTCGTGGAGCACTCTGCCCACCGTATGCTCGTGGCCGACACTGACCGCGGTGCCGAACTGCGCGCACAGATTCACGATCTCAGACAATTACTCTACGCCTACCGTCACGGTATTATCAAAGAAGACAAATGAAACATCAAATTCTTATAGCATTAGGATCAAACGTTAACGCAAGGGAACACATCATCACTGCCAAGCAGCAGCTGTTCCATCTACTTGGCCCATCGGTCAAATTTTCACCAACCATCTGGACAGACGCCTACGAGATGCCTGACAAGGACCAGTTCCTGAACTGTCTGGTATTCGGTGAGACAGAGTTGGATGCCGAGACACTGATAGACACCCTCAAGGAAATGGAGAAAGCCAACGGGCGCATTCCTGGTGAGTGTACCATCGATGCCGACCTCTTGAAGTACGACGACCAGCGCTACCACGAGAGCGACTGGGAGCGTCCGTACATCAAGGAACTATTGGAGAAAATCTGATGAAGAAACACATCCTGTCACTACTGCTCCTGCTGCTCGCACCTTGTCTGGCGGCAGCACAGAACTTTGAGGAGTATTTCAGCGACTCGACACTACGGCTCGACTACATCTTTGCCGGCGACTACCGCCAGCAGCATATCTACGTGGACCAGCTCGCCATGTCGCCACGCTGGTACGGACGGCGCAGTCGACTCGACGAGGTGCCGCTGAAAGGTAATGGCAGCATCACCGTCAGTGACCAGGAGAGCGGCAAGGTCATCTACCGTCACAGTTTCTCGACACTCTTTCAGGAGTGGTTGTCGACAGCCGAGGCCAAGACGACGGCTAAGTCGTTCGAGAACGTGTTTCTCATCCCCTATCCCAAGCATTCTGTCACCATCAGCGTAGAGCTACGCGACTATCACGAGCAGCCGATGGCCATCATGCAGCACGATGTGGATCCCAGCGACATCCTGATACGTCGGCTCACCCCGAAAGCGAGCTATGTCACCCTGCAGCAAGCCGCTGATACCACGCACTGCATCCATATCGCATACGTGGCCGAAGGCTATACAGAAGAGCAGATGAACCAGTTTCTCGAGGACTGTCGTGTAGCCAACGAGTCGCTCTTCAGCCACGAGCCGTTCAAGTCGATGCGACAGCGTTTCAACATTGTCGCTCTGCTGTCAGCATCGAAAGACAGTGATGTCAGTCAGCCAGGCAAAGGCATCTGGCTCGACACCGCACTGGACAGTCACTTCGACACCTTCTATTCGGAGCGTTACCTCACCACCTTGCACCTAAAACAGTTGCACGACCTGCTGGCAGGTGCACCCTACGAACACATCATCGTGCTGGCCAATACGGCACACTATGGCGGGGGCGGCATTTACAACAGTTACAACCTCTCCTATACGCGTGGCAGTCAGTTTCGTCCTGTCGTCGTCCATGAGTTCGGCCACTCCTTCGGTGGCTTGGGTGATGAGTATCCCTACGGTGACGATGACCCCATGTATTTCAGCGACACAGAACCCTGGGAGCCCAATCTGACCACCCATCCCGAAAATCCCAAGTGGCAGGACCTCATCAATCAGGGTAAAGCATCAGTGATTGAAGGTGGCGGCTATCTGTCGAAAGGTGTATGGCGCGCCCAAGAAAACTGTCGTATGCGTACCAACGAACATCCTGATTTCTGTCCGGTATGTCAGCAGGCCCTGACTCGACTTATTGATTTCTATACGAAATAGTTACAGAAAAATAGTGCCGTTTGCTTTTTTTTTCGTACCTTTGCACCCCGTAATAAATAATAAGGTAAAAGAAAGCAATGATAACAGTCACAAATCTGGCTATTCAATTTGGTAAGAAGACGCTGTACAAAGACGTCAATCTGAAGTTTACGAGTGGAAATATCTATGGTATTATCGGTGCCAACGGTGCCGGTAAGTCTACCCTGCTGCGCGCCATCAGCGGCGAGCTGGAGCCCAACAAGGGCACTATCGAGATGCTGCCAGGTGAACGTATGTCGGTCTTGGAACAGGATCACTTCAAATACGATGAATTCTCGGTGATGGACACCGTACTGATGGGTCACAAGCCCATGTGGGATAATATGAAAGAGCGCGAGGCTCTGTACGCTAAGCCAGAAATGACAGAGGAAGACGGCAACCGTGCCGCCGAGCTGGAGATGGCCTTCGCCGAGATGAACGGCTACGAGGCTGAGAGCGAGGCTGCCCAGCTGTTGCAGAACCTGGGCGTCAAGGAGAGTGAGCACTATATGCAGATGTCGGACATCTCAAACAACGAGAAGGTGCGCGTCATGCTGG
The DNA here is from genome assembly GCA_902799655.1 of uncultured Bacteroidales bacterium. Taxonomy (GTDB): domain Bacteria; phylum Bacteroidota; class Bacteroidia; order Bacteroidales; family Bacteroidaceae; genus Prevotella. The sequence continues at coordinate 32,231 of CADCBH010000030.1, read as the reverse complement.
CCAAGGCACTCTTCGGACACCCTGACAACCTGTTGCTCGACGAGCCCACCAACGACCTCGACCTCGACACCGTACAGTGGCTGGAGGAATACCTCAGCAATCTGGAGCAGTGTGTGCTCGTGGTCTCTCACGACCGTCACTTCCTGGATGCCGTATCTACGCAGACCGTAGATATCGACTTCGGTAAGGTAACCCTGTTCTCAGGTAACTATTCGTTCTGGTATGAGTCATCACAATTAGCACTGCGCCAGGCCCAGAACCAGAAGATGAAGGCTGACGAGAAGCGCAAGCAGCTGGAGGAATTCATCCGCCGCTTCTCTGCCAACGTGGCCAAGTCGAAGCAGACCACCTCGCGTAAGAAGATGCTGGAGAAGCTGAATGTCGAGGAAATCACACCCTCAACACGTAAGTATCCTGGCATCATCTTCTCAATGGAGCGCGAGCCTGGCACACAGATTCTGGAAGTGGAAGGTCTGAAGGCCTGCGATGCCGACGGTACTGTACTCTTCGACAATGTGTCGTTCACCATTGAGAAGGGTCAAAAGACGGTCTTCCTGTCGCACAACCCCAAGGCTATGACTGCTCTCTTTGAGATCATCAACGGCAACCGCGAGGCAGATGCCGGCACCTACAAATGGGGCGTCACCATCACCACTGCCTATCTCCCACTCGACAATACCGAATTCTTCAAGAGCGAGATGAACCTTGTGGACTGGCTGTCACAATACGGTACTGGCAACGAGGTAATGATGAAGTCATTCCTGGGACGTATGCTGTTCAAGGACGAGGATATCCAGAAGAAGGTCTGCGTACTCTCCGGAGGTGAGAAGATGCGCTGTATGATAGCACGCATGCAGCTGAAGAATGCCAACTGTCTGATTCTCGACACGCCCACCAACCACCTCGATCTGGAATCTATCCAGGCCTTCAACAACAATCTGGTGAGCTTCAAGGGTAACATTCTGTTTGCCTCACACGACCACGAGTTCATCAACACCGTGGCCGACCGCATCATCGAGTTGACACCGAAGGGTACCATCGACAAGCTGACCACCTATGATGACTACATCTACGATGAGAGCATCAAGGAGAAGAAAGCAGAGCTGTATGCTTAATTACGAATTTCTAATTACGAACGACGATTGATTGGCACGGTATTTGCTGGAAGCGAAGCGAAGAAGAAAAACAAAAAAGCTATGACAGAAGAAGAAATAAAGAACACACAAGAAGAGGAACAGGAGCCTGTGGTTAACGGTTCACCCGTTGACGAGGAAACTGCCAACGACGCTCCTGCAGAAGAGCCCGCCGAGGAAAAAGACCCACTGGAGGCTGCTAAGGCCGAGATTGAAGAGCTGAAGACTCAGATGCTCTATAAGACTGCCGAGTTTGACAACTACCGCAAGCGCACACTCAAGGAGAAAGCCGAGCTCATCCTCAATGGTGGTGAGAAGGCCGTTAGTGCCATACTGCCCATCATCGACGATATGGAACGTGCCATTGACAATGGTGCGAAGACTGACGATCCTGCCGTATTGCGCGAAGGCATGGAACTCATCTACAACAAGTTCATGAAGGCTCTCGAAAGTCTGGGCGTCAAGAAGATAGATACCGCTGATACCGACTTCAATACCGACCAGCATGAGGCTGTGGCCATGGTGCCTGGTATGGGCGACGACAAGAAGGGCAAGGTTATCGACTGTCTGCAGGCTGGTTATATGTTAAACGATAAAGTAATCCGCCACGCCAAAGTGGCAGTAGGACAATAATGGCACAAAAAAGAGACTACTACGAGGTACTTGGCGTTGAAAAGAATGCCACAGAAGACCAGATTAAGAAGGCCTATCGCAGCATAGCCATCAAGTATCACCCCGACCGTAATCCCGGCAACAAAGAGGCTGAGGAGAAGTTCAAGGAGGCCGCAGAGGCCTATGACGTGCTCCACGACCCACAAAAGCGCCAGCAGTATGACCAGTTTGGCTTTAATGGCCCAGGTGCTGGAGGCTTTGGCGGTTTCGGTGCCAGCATGAACATGGATGATATCTTTTCGATGTTCGGCGACATCTTCGGTGGTCGTGCAGGTGGTTTCGGAGGCTTTGGCGGCAGCCGTGGTCCCCAGAAGCATCGTGGTTCTGACCTTCGTCTGAAAGTCAAACTGTCGTTGGAAGAGATTGCCCATGGTGTCACCAAGAAGTTCAAGGTGCGCAAGGACATTACCTGCTCGCATTGTCACGGCTCAGGCGCAGAAGCTGGCAGCACGAACGACCAGTGCCCGACGTGTCACGGAAGCGGTGTCATCACCCACACCACACAGAGCATCTTTGGTATGATGCAGACACAGGGTGTTTGTCCGACTTGCGGCGGTGAGGGAACAGTCATCAAGAACAAGTGTCACGAGTGTGGCGGTACTGGTGTCGTCAAGGGCGAAGAAGTCGTCGAAATTACCATTCCCGCAGGTGTGGCCGAGGGTATGATTGTCAACGTGCCCGGCAAGGGTAACGCAGGACGTCACAAAGGTATCAACGGTGATATCCAGGTATTCATCGAGGAAGAGGAGAACGACACCTTCATCCGTGATGATAACGACCTGATCTATAACCTGCTGCTCGACTTCCCGACTGCTGCGCTGGGTGGTGAAGTGGAGATTCCAACCATCGAGGGCAACAAGCTGAAGGTGAAGATGGAGCCAGGCACACAGCCCGGCAAGACCATGCGCCTGCGTGGAAAGGGTTTACCCGCCGTACAGGGTTACGGTCGCGGCACTGGTGACCTGGTGGTTAACGTCAGCGTATATGTACCCAAGACTTTGTCGAAAGAAGAGCGTGCAGCCATCGAGGAGTTCCGCCAGAGCGACAACTTTAAGGGGGACGCAGCCACCAAGCGTTCAATCTTCCAGAAGTTCAAGAACTATTTCAGTTAACTTCGACATATCTCGACATCACCATGACCTACAAGGAGACTTGCCAATACCTGTACAACCAGATGCCTATGTTCGAACGCCAAGGCGGTTCGGGCTACAAGGAGGGACTCACCAACACCCTCCTGCTCGACGAACATCTAGGTCATCCCCATCAGGCATATCCCACCATTCACGTGGCAGGCACTAACGGCAAGGGCTCCTGTTCGCACACCATAGCGGCCATTCTACAGCAGTGTGGCTACAAGGTCGGACTTTATACTTCACCACATCTGGTAGACTTCCGCGAACGCATCCGCATCAACGGGGAGCCTATCAGCGAATACTATGTGACCCGATTTGTAGAGCGAGAACGTGCATTCTTCGAACCACTACACCCTTCTTTCTTTGAGGTGACAACAGCTTTGGCTTTCCAGTACTTCAAAGACCAACAGGTGGACATCGCCGTCATTGAGGTAGGTCTTGGCGGACGTCTCGACTGTACCAACATCATTACTCCGGTACTGTCTATCATCACCAACATCAGCTTCGACCACACACAGTATCTGGGTGACACGCTGGCGAAAATAGCCGCTGAAAAAGCCGGTATAATTAAAAGAGGTGTACCCGTACTTATCGGTGAAGCCAACGAAGAGACACGTCCCGTATTCGAAGCCAAGGCTCGCGAGATGGAAGCGCCAATCACCTTTGCCGAAGACCGTCAAGAGATATTGACGGCCACACCTCAGGCCAACGGTACAATGATGTACACCACCAAACATAACGGCATCCTCTTTGGCGAACTTGGCGGTGCCTATCAGGCCAAGAACATGAATACCATCCTGATTGCCGCCTATCTGTTGGCAATAGAGGGGTTCCTGTGTTACTGCGAGAAGAAGAATAACCAAGAGAAGTGTCGTTTAGAGATCCAGCAAGCAATCAGCAGTGTAACAAAGCTGACCGGTCTACAGGGACGTTGGCAGATTCTGCAACAGCAGCCTACAGTAATCTGTGATACCGGACACAACGTAGGTGGATGGCAGTATTTATCCCAACAACTCAAACAACTAACATGCCGCCAATTGCATATTGTCTTCGGTATGGTTGAGGACAAAGACATCGACGGTGTGCTAGAATTGCTGCCGAAGAACGCTATTTACTATTTCACACAGGCTGACAACAAACGTGCCATCAATGCCAGCTCGCTACAATTGAAAGCGACTAAATACGGATTGACAGGAAAGACCTACCCCACTGTACATGAGGCCTTTACAGAATGTATGCGTCATGCACTGCGAGATGATGCCGTATTCGTCGGAGGAAGCAGCTATGTTGTGGGCGATTTGCTCAAAACATTGAATTAGTTTTTTTAACACTCCCTTAAACGTTTTTTTCCACACATTATTCGTCATTCTCATTATTTTTTAGTTACTTTGCATGTAGATTTTCGTAACTAAAACCAATTAGATTATGACAAACATTACAGAAAATGCGAATTTGTGTGGTCTGAAGAGAGAAAACTTCCAGGCCACTATCAACGGAAAGAAGACAGACCTGTACATCCTCCGTAACCGTAAGGGCTATGAGGTAGCAATCTCTAACTATGGTGGTGCCATCATGGCCATCATGGTGCCCGACAAGGATGGTAACGTGGCAAACGTTATCCAGGGTCACGATAGTATCGAGCAACTCACCAGCGGTAACGAGCCTTACCTATCTACCCTGATTGGTCGCTGGGGTAACCGTATTTGCAAAGGACAGTTCACGCTGAACGGCAAGGACTATCAGTTGGCTCTCAACGACGGTCCCAACCACCTGCACGGCGGCAAGAAAGGCTTCAACGCCAAGGTATGGGAAGCCCGTCAGATGGGTCCCCGCTCATTGGCTCTGCATCGTATCTCATCATATGGTGAAGAGGGTTACACAGGCGAATTGGATGTTACAGTTGAATATACCTTTACCGACGAGAACGAGCTCGTCATTGAATATCTGGCTACGACCAATAAGAAGACTATCGTCAACCTGACCCACCATGCATTCTTCTGTCTGGCTGGTGCCGCAGATCCTACTCCAACCATTGAGGATCAAATTTGCGAGATCAATGCAGACTTCTATCTGCCTACTGATGAAACTGCCATTCCTACTGGTGAGATTCTGAAAGTAGCTGGCACACCATTCGATTTCCGCACACCGAAGACTTTCGGTAAGGAGATTGAGGCTGACAATGAGCAGATTAAGTTTGGTCATGGCTATGACCACAACTACGTGCTGAACAAGAAGGAAGAAGGCGAGCTCTCTTTCGCTGCACGCATCACCGATCCGAAGAGCGGACGTACTCTGGAGTGCTACACCACAGAACCTGGTATGCAGCTCTATACTGCTAACTTCGCCACTGGCTATAAGGGTGCCAACGGATGCACTTTCCCACGTCGCTCAGCCGTTTGTCTGGAAGCTCAGCACTTCCCCGATACGCCCAACCGTCCATATTTCCCCTCTGTTGTACTCAATCCCGGACAGCAGTACAAGCAGAAGACTATCTATCGTTTCGGCGTAAAATAATTGAGCTATGTTAGATATTGAATTTGTAAGAAGTCGCTTCATCAAGCACTTTGATGGAAAAACAGGTAATGTTTACACATCCCCTGGTCGAATTAACCTCATCGGTGAGCATACCGACTACAATGGTGGTTTTGTATTCCCTGGCGCAGTAGATAAGGGTGTAGTAGCTGAGATGCGTGCTAATGGTTCGGAAGACACAGTAATGGCCTATGCCATCGACCTGAAAGATCGTGTTGACTTTAAACTCTCCGACCCTAATGGTCCCCGTGCTTCATGGGCACGCTATATCTATGGCATTGCCCTGGAGATGAAGAAACTAGGTGTACCCGTCAAGGGCTTTAACATCGCTTTCGCCGGTGATGTACCCCTTGGCGCTGGTATGTCATCAAGTGCAGCAATGGAGAGCTGTTTCGCTTGTGGTCTGAACGATATCTTTGGCGACAACAAGGTCAGCCAGTGGGATATGGTACTGGCCGGTCAGGCTACAGAGCACAACTACTGCGGTGTGAACTGTGGTATCATGGACCAGTTCGCTTCGGTGTTCGGTAAAGCAGGTTGTCTGATGCGACTTGACTGCCGCAGCCGTGAGTTCGAATACTTCCCATTCAAGCCCGACGGCTATCGCCTCGTACTACTCGACAGTGTCGTTAAACACCAGCTGGCCGGTTCACCATACAATGATCGTCGCAACTCATGCGAGAATGTTGTCAAGCACATCGCCGCCAAACATCCTGAAGCTACATTTGAGACTTTGCGCGATTGCACATGGGAACAGCTTGACGAGGTACGTGCCGAGGTCGGTGAAGAGGATTACAAGCGTGCTAAATTCGTACTTGGTGAGAAAGACCGAGTATTAGCAGTCTGTGATGCTCTCAACGAAGGTGACTACGAGAAAGTCGGTGAGCTGATGTATCAGACTCACGAGGGTCTCTCCAAGGACTATGAGGTATCTTGCGAGGAACTTGACTTCCTCAACGATATTGCCAAGGAGAATGGCGTCACCGGTTCACGTATCATGGGTGGCGGCTTTGGCGGTTGCACTATCAACCTCGTTCGCAACGATCTATATCGTCAGTTCATAGCTGATGCGAAGAAACGTTTCAACGAAAAGTACGGCCACGAGCCCAAGGTCTATGACGTTGTCATCGGCGATGGCTCACGCAAACTCTGCTGATACCGTTATCAAATAAAATAAAGAGACCGCTTGGGAACTAAAACCCTAAGCGGTCTCTTTATTATGTATCGATGGCTATTCCAAAGGTTTGACATAGCCCATCTCACGGAGGATTCGACGCTGTCGCTTAAGCATATAGCGAGAAGGATGGGCAGAGTCGAAACGTCGCGGATTAGGCAATGATACGGCAATAAGAGCACACTGTTCCTTCGTTAGTTCGGAGGCAGTTGTACCGAAGTGCCACTGAGCCACAGCATCTGCGCCGTAGATACCATCACCCATCTCAATACTGTTAAGGTAAACCTCCATGATACGCTGCTTTGACCAACAAAGCTCGATAAGTGCCGTGAAATAAACTTCAAAGCCTTTACGTATCCATGAACGTCCTGGCCAAAGGAATACGTTTTTGGCCGTCTGTTGAGAAATGGTTGAAGCACCATGCTTGCGTTTCTCGGGATGTTTCATATTGTGCATGGCGGCCTGCTCGATGGCTTTATAATCAAAACCGTTGTGATCAAGGAAACGGGCATCCTCGGAGGCCATCACAGCTGTTGGCAGTGAAGGGGAAATCTTATCCAAAGATACCCAGTGATGATGGAGAGTCAACTCCTGACCGACACTATACTGCTGAACCATACGGATGAACATCAGAGGCGTGTAATAAACGGGCAGCCAACGCAAAGCCACAACAGAAAGAATAGTGGAAGCGAAGAACGCTACCACTATCCATTTCAATACGGTTTTGATGTAACTCGGTTTTTTGGAATCTTTACGCTTCACTTTTTACCATTTACATCTTCCATCATTTACTGAGCCTGTGCCTGAGCATCCTGGATCATCTTCTGAGAAGCGTACATGTAAACCTCTACACGACGGTTCTGCTTGCGACCGGCCTCTGTAGAGTTGTCAGCAACAGGATTAGTAGAACCCTGCCCCTCAACACTCTTAATCTGAGTAGCGCTAACACCGCAAGATCTCAGATAGCTATTTACACTATTGGCACGATTGACAGACAGAGGCTGGTTAACAGCGTCAGAACCTGTGCTGTCGGTATGGCCGATAATAGCTACGTCACAGTCCTTATTCTCGTTGAGCACCTTAGCGAACTGTACCAATGAGTTCTTAGCAGACTGAGAAAGATCAGCCTTACCAGTAGCGAAGAGGATACCAGAATCGAAAGTAACCTTAACAGCCTCAAGGTTGTTGGCGTCCTTAACAGTTTCAACCTTAGCATTCTGAACCTGCTCAGCAGCCTTCTTAGCTTTGTCCATGCGGTTGCCAATGATTGCACCAGCACCAGCACCTACAGCACCACCAATGGCAGCACCAACTGCAGTGTTTCCAGCAACGTGACCAATGATAGCTCCAAGCAAGGCGCCACCACCGGCACCAATTGCTGCACCCTTCTGTGTGTCGTTACATGCTACGAGCAATCCAACACAGAGTAGTAAAGAAATCAGTTTTGTTTTCATACTTGTCGTTAAAAAAATGATTAAAAATCCAATATTTGATTGCAAAGATAGAAAATAATTATGAATTATGAATTATGAATTATGAATTATTTTGTACCTTTGCAGGAAAATTTAAGAAATGAAGAAAATATTATGGCAAAAGAATTAAAAGATTTAACAAAACGCGCCGACAACTACAGTCAGTGGTATAACGATCTTGTCGTCAAGGCCGATCTCGCAGAGCAGAGTGCTGTACGCGGTTGTATGGTCATCAAGCCCTACGGCTATGCCATCTGGGAGAAGATGCAGCATGAACTGGACCGCATGTTTAAGGAGACAGGTGCCCAGAACGCATATTTCCCCCTGCTGATTCCAAAGTCGTTCCTTAGCCGAGAGGCTGAGCACGTTGAGGGTTTCGCAAAGGAGTGTGCTGTGGTGACCCACTATCGACTGAAGGCTACTGAGGACAAGAGTGGCGTAGTGGTGGATCCCGCCGCCAAGTTGGAAGAGGAACTCATCGTACGTCCGACATCAGAGACCATTATCTGGAATACATATAAGAACTGGATTCACTCATGGCGCGACCTGCCCCTGATGTGCAATCAGTGGTGTAATGTCATGCGTTGGGAGATGCGTACACGTCCTTTCCTGCGTACCTCTGAGTTCCTGTGGCAGGAGGGTCATACAGCCCATGCCACTCGCGAGGAGGCTGAAGAGGAAGCCAAGAAGATGCTGCACGTCTATGCCAAGTTCGCTGAAGAGTGGATGGCCGTACCAGTACTTCAGGGTGTGAAGAGCGAGACCGAGCGTTTTGCCGGTGCCCTCGACACTTATACCATTGAAGCCATGATGCAGGATGGCAAGGCATTACAAAGCGGTACCAGTCACTTCCTGGGACAAAACTTCGCCAAGGCTTTTGAGGTCACCTATCTTAATAAGGAGAACAAGCCTGAATATGTATGGGCCACTTCATGGGGTGTTTCTACCCGTCTGATTGGTGCACTCATTATGACCCACAGCGATGACAACGGTCTGGTGCTGCCTCCGCGTTTGGCTCCGATTCAGGTGGTCATCATTCCTATCGCTACCAAGCCAGAACAGATGGAACTGGTCAACAAGGAGGTACAGCCCATTATTGACGAATTGCGTAAAAAGGGTATCAGTGTCAAGTTTGACGACTCAGACAACAAGCGTCCTGGCTTTAAGTTTGCTGACTATGAACTGAAAGGCGTACCCGTCCGTTTGGTTCTTGGAGCTCGTGACCTGGAGAATGGTACCATTGAGGTGATGCGTCGTGATACGCTGGAAAAGGAGACCCGCTCTATAGACGGAATAGCTGCATATGTAGAGCAGTTGCTTGAGGACATCCAAAAGAACATCTTCGAGAAAGCACGCAAGTATCGTGACGAACATGTCTACGAGTGCGAAAACTACGAAGAATTCAAGGAGAAAGTAAAGGATGGTGGTTTCTTCCTCTGCCACTGGGACGGTACTGCCGAAACCGAGGCACAAATTAAAGAAGAAACGCAGGCTACCATCCGTTGCGTACCTTTTGCATACGAACAAACTCCTGGTACTGACATGGTAAGCGGCAAGCCTGCTAAATACCGTGTGATTATAGCCAGAAGCTACTAAGCATACGGGATAAAGAAAATAAAAAGAGAGGTTCGAGTTGAACCTCTCTTTTTTTGATTAGTTATTCACACTGCCACCAACAATATCAAGCAGTTCAGAGGTGATAGCCTGCTGACGGCTCTTGTTGTATTGCAGGTTGAGTTGGCGTAACAACTCGTCGGCATTATCTGTAGCCGTCTGCATAGCTACCATACGGGCAGCATGCTCAGAAGCCACACTATCGAGTAAGGCCGTATAGAGCATCAGGTGAGCCATCTTGGGAATCAGCTTCGACAAAACGGTATTCATGTCGGGCTCCACAATGAAATTGTCATTAAGCGGAGCCGTTTCGCCCTCCTTGACTTCCTTCTTGCGACGATTCTTGCGCAAATACTCTTGAGCCTTCTGCGTAGCAATAGCCGACGTCAGGTCACGCTCATGGTCACGCTCCAGCTCTGCCTCCAAATCGATGGGCAAGAACTGCTTGTTGGTCAAGATCTGAGAACCTGCGGACTTAAAGTGGTGGTAGAGCAATTCTACACGATCCACCTGTCCTTTAGCAAACTTCTCGCCAAGCTCCATAGCCAGTTCGATGCACTCGTTGACATGAGGATGGTCAATCAGCGAAGCACGCTCACCATGGATATTGTAACCCAACTTACGAGCCTTCTCATAGACCTTGCGGCCAATGGGATATACCTCTACACTTCCCTTCCCTAACTCCTGCTCATAGGCATCAACCGTACGCTGCATCAGCTTAATGATGTTGGAATTGAAACCACCACAAAGCGATGAGTTTGAGGAGAATACCACGAGTGCCACACGTTTAACAGAACGCTCTTGGTCATAGATGGTCTGTGCCTCTGCCTCCGCAGCCAGGAACGACTTGAGGATATGCTCAAGCATCGTCTCATAGGGCAGCATATTCTGGATAGCAACCTGCGCATGGTGCAGCTTGGAGCTGGCCACCATCTTCATGGCAGACGTTATCTTTCGCGTGCTGTTGACTGAGGCGATACGGCCTTTAATTTCTTTCAGGCTGGGCATAGGCTATCAAGCTTTATACGTTCCTGCAATGTCGGCCATGACAGCCTCAATCTTCTGGGTCGTGGCGTCATCAATCTTACCGGCAGTCAGCGTCTCAATAACCTCAGGAGCTGACGAACGCAGCTTGTCGAGGAACTGATTCTGACACTCACGTACCTTATCGATAGGTACCTCGCGCATCAGTCCATGAACGCCACAGTAGAGAATGGCGATCTGTTCACCTACAGGCATAGGACTATACTGAGGCTGAATGAGCAACTGGTTGTTCTTACGACCACGATCAAGCGTCATTGCCGTCACGGCATCCATATCACTGGAGAACTTAGAGAAAGCCTCCAACTCACGATACTGAGCCTGGTCAATCTTCAAAGTACCAGCTACCTTCTTCATGGACTTGATTTGTGCTGAACCACCTACACGAGATACCGAGATACCTACGTTAATGGCAGGACGGAAGCCTTGGTTGAAGAGGTCGGACTCCAAGAATATCTGACCATCGGTAATTGAAATCACGTTCGTGGGGATGTATGCGGACACGTCACCAGCCTGAGTCTCAATAATAGGCAGAGCAGTGAGTGAACCACCACCCTTCACATGACCCTTCATGCACTCGGGCAGATCGTTCATCTGCTCAGCAACCTCCTGCTGTTCGTTCATCTTAGCTGCACGTTCAAGGAGACGAGAGTGCAGATAGAACACATCGCCAGGATATGCCTCACGACCAGAAGGACGACGCAGAATCAGTGACACCTCACGATAGGCAACAGCCTGCTTCGACAGGTCGTCGTAAACAACGAGTGCGGGCAGACCACGGTCGCGGAAATACTCACCGATAGCAGCACCAGCAAATGGAGCGTAGTACTGCATAGCAGCAGGATCAGCTGCAGTAGCAGCCACAATGATGGTGTATGGCATGGCGCCATGCTCCTTCAGTGTTTGTACGAGGTTAGCAACTGTACTAGCCTTCTGTCCTATAGCAACATAGATACAGTATACAGGCTTGCCTGCCTCATAGAAACTCTTCTGGTTGATGATGGTATCAACGGCAATAGCCGTCTTACCTGTCTGACGGTCACCAATGATAAGCTCACGCTGACCACGGCCAATGGGAATCATAGAGTCGATAGCCTTCAGACCTGTCTGTAGCGGCTCTTTCACAGGCTGGCGGTAGATTACGCCAGGTGCCTTGCGGTCCAGAGGCATCTCGAAAGCGTCAGTGAGGTCGATGTCCCCCTTGCCGTCAACAGCCTGTCCCAGCGGATTAATGACACGACCCAGCATGTTGTCGTTGACGCGGATAGAGGCAATGCGCTTGGTACGCTTCACCACCATACCCTCCTTGATGCCCGACGTGGTACCTAGAAGCACACAACCGACGTTGTCTTCCTCCAAGTTCATCACGATAGCCATCGTGCCGTTCTCGAATTCGAGCAGCTCGTTGGCCTCGGCATTACGGAGTCCATAGATACGAGCTACACCATCACTAACGGTGAGCACGGTACCTACCTCGTCAAACTGCTCAGCATTCTGAATACCCTTCAGCTGTTCAAGCAGCACCTGACTGACTTCGCTTGGTTTAATTTTATCTGACATTGTTTATTACTTTTTTAGTGTGTTAAGAATGTTGTTGAGTTTCGACTTGACACTGGCATCCATACGATAGGTGTCATATTCGAGGATGAAGCCACCAATGATGTCGGGATTCACCTCGGTCTCAAACTCCACAGTACCTTGAGTCTTGCTCTCCACCATCTGACGCATCTTCTGTTCTGTCTCTGCAGACACGCGGGCAGCAGTGGTGAGTTTACCACGGATGACGTTCTTCTGCTTACGGTAAAGCGTGACATACGAGTAGGCCATGAACTGAATCATGTTCTCACGGTCTTCCTTCAGCACAAGGGCAATGAAGGTCTGCGCCAGCGTGCTTGGTTTACCGCCAGCAGCGGTCTCCAGTAGCATCTGCTTCTTGGCCTTGTCAAGCATGGGATTGTCGATGGTCTGACGAAGCACGGGCACATCAGTGAAGCTCTTGCCCAGCGTCATCATTTCCTGATAGATCTGGTCTTCAAGCTTAGCATCCGTAGCGCTCTTCAAGAGTGCTCGTGCATATCTCGTAGAGATTACTCCGATATCCATACGCGTATACCTTATATTTAATTAGCAGTAGCGCCATCCAGCATGCGGTCGATCAAATCCATTTGCGACTTGTCGTCACGGAGGTTTTGGCGAAGTACTTTCTCGGCAATTTCGACACTGAGCGTAGCAACCTGCTGACGGATGTCAGCAATGGCAGCCTTCTTCTCCTGCTCGATAGCAGCCTTAGCCTCATCAAGCAAGCGAGCTCCCTCGGCACGAGCCTTCTGCTGAGCCTGCTCAACAATAGCATCGCGCGACTCGGCAGCTTCCTTCAGTATCTGAGCTTGTTTCTCGCGAGCCTCCTGCAGAATGGATTCACCTTCCTTCTCAATGTTGGCAAGACGTTCCTGAGCCTCGTGAGCCTTGCGTAGACTTTCGTCTATATACTTGTTGCGCTCATCTACCATATTGACGATGGCAGGGAAGCCAAACTTGGCAAGGACCCCAAAGACAACCAGAAACGCTAACAGCATCCAGAACAGAAGTCCTAGATCTGGCGTGAGAATTGCTGGTAATTGAGTGAAATCCATTTGCTATAGGGATTTATTTGATCAAGAATGCACAAGCAGCAATAGCGAACAGGGCACAACCCTCAACGAATGCAGCTGTCAGAATCATCTGAGAGAAGATCTTACCAGAAGCCTCTGGCTGACGAGCAATAGCGTCAACTGCGCTACCACCAATCTTACCAATACCCAGACCTGCACCAATAACAGCAATACCAGCGCCAATACCGCAGCCCAGCTGAGCCAGACCTTCGGCCAATAACAGTGATGTAATCATAATTCTTTAATGTTTTAAATTGTTAATATTGTTTGTTTAGTTATTTATTCAATAGAATACTTATTCTTCATGATGTTCCTGATGTGCAAGGCCAATGAACACTGCACTCAACATGGTGAACACGTAGGCTTGTACAAATGCTACTAGCAGTTCGAGAGCGTTCATGAACAACAGCATCAGAATGCTGAACAAGTTCAAGCCCAAACCCATGCCAACACCCATTGACCAACCAAGGAAGATGACGCAGCTGAAGCTGAGTATCATCGCATGACCAGCCATCATGTTGGCAAAGAGACGAATCATCAAGGCAAAAGGCTTAGTGAACACACCAAAAAGCTCGATGAGCGGCATCAACGGAATGGCTTTCAGGAAGATAGGCACATTGGGCCAGAAGATATCCTTCCAATACTCCTTGTTACCAAACAGGTTGATGGCCAGAAACGTACAGAACGCCAAGAAGAAGGTGATATTGATATTACCCGTTACATTAGAACCACCAGGGAATATAGGTAACAGTCCCAAGAGGTTGGTAACAAGAATAAAGAAGAACACGGTCAGCAGATAAGGAGCGTAGGGCTTGTAGTGCTTTTCGCCAATAGACGCCTTGATGACATCATCGTTAATCATCATCACCAGCAACTCTACAGCACCAATAAATCCACCTGGCGCATTGCTTGTCTTGTCGTGCTTCTTGTACCAGCGGGCACAGCTCAGGAATACTACCAATAACACAAGCACCACAATCCAAATCTGCAAAACATTACGTGTAATGCTCAAATCCAGCGGGCGCTCGATAGTTCCGTCAGCCATCTGCTCATAAATCTTGCCATGGGCTTCAGGATTGAAGAAGAAGCCTTTAGGCAGAGAATGCTCAGTACAGAAGTGCCACTCACCAGTCTGTGAACTCCTGATAATGATTGGCAATGGAAAACCAATGTGCTTACCTTGATAGGTAGCGATGTGCCACTCATACGAGTCGGAGAGGTGCTCCAAAACAATCTCTGAGATATTCAGGGACTCGTCCTTGGATTCCTCGCCAGCCTGCACAGACAGAGGCAGCACTGCCATCATCAGCAAGTCTAATACGTTAACTTTAAACTCGTTATAAACGATTGGATATTCTCGAAAAGAAGATAGAGTGATGAATCAGCGATACCATATAATATATAAGGAACACTACGAAGAACGTCATCAACGATGCTCGATCCGATGTAGCATACCAAATGGCCATCACAGCCAATGCTCCCAAGAAACGGAATCCGGAAACACCAGTAAAGAACGAGGGCAACATATCTGCATGACGGGTAGCCACCCATCGGAAGATAAAGCCTGAAGCCAAGTCAATCACTAAAACGAAGCATCCGCTTACAATCATGGCATTCAACATATCGAATGACCACAACGTCATTGCCAAACCTCCAAAAAGGGTCAGCAAGCAGAACAATACTACGCTCTGTATGATATATCTACGGCTCTCGTTATTAATATCCATCACACTACGTATTCATCATCATTCGTTGATCTCCACGCAGAGACTCACCACATTCTTCTGCACCTCAACAAAACCGCCACAGATATCAAGCGGTTTCTTCTCGCCACCAGGCAGTGTATAGACGACCTTACCTTTGTCTAGCGACGAGATAATTGGTGCGTGGTTGACGAGGATTTCAAACTGGCCCATGGATCCTGGAACCAGTACGCTATCCACCTCACCTTCGAATTCTATCTTTTCGGGAGAAACTATCTTCAGCTTCAGCATAATTGTCAATTATCAATTATCAATTGTCAATTCGTTTAGCCTTTTGCAGCCTCCAACAGTTTCCTAGCCTTAGCTTTCGCATCTTCGATTGTACCCACATTGAGGAATGCCTGCTCAGGCAGGTCATCAACCTCACCGTCCAAGATAGCGTTGAAGCCCTTAATAGTCTCCTCAATGGGAACCATCACACCAGGCAGGCCTGTAAACTGCTCAGCAACAGAGAACGGCTGAGACAGGAAACGCTGTACACGGCGTGCGCGGTTCACTGTCAGCTTATCCTCGTCAGAGAGCTCATCCATACCCAGAATGGCGATAATATCCTGCAACTCCTTATAACGCTGCAGAATTTCTTTCACACGCTGAGCACAGTCGTAGTGGGCTTTGCCAACCACCAATGGATCGAGGATACGTGAGGTAGAGCCCAGCGGGTCTACGGCAGGATAGATACCCAACTCAGCAATCTTACGATCCAACACCGTCGTAGCATCCAGATGGGTAAACGTGGTGGCAGGAGCTGGGTCTGTCAAGTCATCAGCAGGCACATAGACAGCCTGTACAGATGTGATAGAGCCAGACTTCGTAGAGGTAATACGCTCCTGCATGGCACCCATCTCTGATGCCAGCGTGGGCTGATAACCAACGGCTGAAGGCATACGTCCCAGCAGAGCTGACACCTCAGAACCGGCCTGTGTGAATCGGAAGATGTTGTCGATGAAGAACAGAATATCAGCAGCACCGCCATCCTTACCGCCACCATCGCGGAAACCTTCAGCAACGGTTAGACCAGACAGAGCGACGGAAGCACGTGCACCGGGAGGCTCATTCATCTGACCATATACTAGCGTTGCCTGAGACTTTTTCAGTTCCTCTGGGTCAACCAACGAGAGATCCCACTTACCCTGAGCCATAGCCTCCTTGAATTTCTCACCATAGCGGATAACACCCGACTCAATCATCTCACGGATCAGGTCGTTACCCTCACGGGTACGCTCTCCCACTCCAGCGAATACAGAGAAGCCATTGTGTCCCTTAGCGATGTTGTTGATAAGCTCCATGATAAGCACTGTCTTACCTACACCAGCGCCACCAAACAGACCAATCTTACCACCCTTCAGGTATGGCTCCAAAAGATCAATCACCTTGATACCTGTTGACAACACTTCCTTGGTCGTTGACAGTTCTTCAAACTTAGGAGCCTCGCGGTGAATGGGATAAGCCCCTTGCATATCCAACTGTTTCATACCGTCGATAGGCTGGCCAATCACGTTCAGCATACGACCTTTAATCTGTTCGCCAGCGGGCATCACAATAGGTGTACCCATAGGCACGGCTTCCAATCCACGCTGCAGGCCATCGGTATTGTCCATGGCTACGCAACGCACGGTGTCTTCACCGATATGTTGCTGAACCTCGACAATCAATTGACTGCCATTGGGACGTTGAATCTTCAGGGCCTCATGAATCTTAGGCAGCACCTTCTCAGCATCAAGTCCCTTCGTATCGAAATATACGTCGATAACCGGACCAATGATCTGGGAAATGTGTCCTGTAATTTGTGACATAAGCAAAAAGTATTTATTTAAGATTATAATTTTGTTTTCGGTAAGTGTTGCAAAGTTAGTAAAAAAAAAAAGAAAAAAAAACATTTCCGATAAAAAAAATCGAAAATGTTTTATTTTGGTGATATAAAGAGCAATTATTATGCCATTAAATGAATCTCAAGCCAAAGAGCAATATAGCCAAGGATGAAACCCAGCAACACTTTGGAGGTCATGTGTTTCACATACCAACCAAGTTTGACATGCTCAGCACGCATTAGTGCCAGACCGCAAACACTACCCACTGACAACAGGCATCCACCCACAGCGGTTGTATAAGCGATGACACTCCAGTACGCTCCATTTGTGGCAATATCCCCACTACCAATACTATAAAACGAGATATTAGAAATGGCAATAGTGAAAGAATCAACAACGCTGCTTAACATTCCAGAAACTATACCCACAAGCCAGATATCATGAATGTAGGTATCTACCCAATTAGCAACATCTGACCACACACCAGTTTCTGTCACAACACCCATACCAAGCATGATGCCCATCACAAAAAGCACCTGCTGCAAGACACCATACTGAAGCGACATGGGAATACGACGCTGAATGGTTTGATCTGCGCTAAGAAGTTTACGGTTAAAGGCCTCATTGACAACCCACAGCACACTCAGCACACAGAGCGCTCCAAGAAAAGGTGCCAGTTTCGTAATATTGTGAAAGGTTGGTATAAACCAAAGGCCACCAATACCGACAACAAGCATGACAACCCGTTGCCATCGGTTCAGGCGGGTATCATCGCCGCGATAGGGTGACGGACTCCAGGCAGTATCAAGACGTTCTGGCAACTCACGACCTATAAGCCATGTGGGAACTACCCATGCCAAAAAAGCCGGAATACCCAGATAACCCGAAAAATGGGTTGCAGTCACTGCGCCTCCACCCCACAGAATCAATCCTATCGGGTCACCAATCACCGTAAAACAGCCTCCACAGTTGGCAGCCAAAACGATGGCTGCACCGACATACATACGTTGACGGGAATTTTGAAGGATGTTATGCATGATGACAAGCATCATTGTTGCCGTCGTCAAATTATCAAGATTAGCCGACAAGAAGAAAGTGGCCAGCGTGATCGTCCACAGCAGTCGCTTCGAGTTGCGGGTACGTATCCATTCGGTGATAAAATCGAAACAGCCGTTATTGTTGAGCAATTCCACAATAGACATCGTCGCAAGCAAAAACAGCACAATAGCCGCAGCCCTTCCCACGTAATTAAGGAATACGTTATTATAAATAAATAACTTCACGGCATCGCTGGAGTGAGAATTATTTCCCAACCATTCAGTATACTCCTCTGGATGTTGAGCCATCACGAAGTCGGCGCCCCAGCATACATATATCACCCAGCCGATAGTACCCAAAAACATGGCAATAGCTGCCTTATTGACGCCTGTCAGATGGCCAGTAGCAATCAGCAGGTAGGCCAACACCAGCATGGTTACGATAATCAGTGTCATGATGTTTCTTTTTTTATCAAATACTCAATTTACTCACTTTTCTTCTGGTACAGCATATCGGTTACCGGCCTGACGAATAAGTTGTCGTGCATAAGGTGTCGAATAACCGGGACGCTTGACAGTGGCGCCTAAGCCGTACTTGGTACGCAGGAACTGCCCATTCTCTTCGGGCTTCACAATCATATCATTGTACTTGACGACCAGATAGAAAGCCAGTTGTTTCCAGCGAGCCAACATCTGCTGAGCCTGTTGCACACTATAGTCGTTGAGGAAGCGTTGCATATGAGCAGGCTGCATCTCACGCGCTTTTGCTTCTATCTCCGGTTGTTGTTGGAAATAAGCCTGCTGCAGTGAGTCACGGACCTCCCTAAGTGAAGGGAAAAGCATGGTATAGCGCGGATATACCATATTGCTGACCCAGTTTTCCACCCAGTAAGCATTACGATCACTGAAGGTCAAGTCATCGGCTCCAGGTGTATGATAACATTCTGGAAGTTCTGTCATAGAACAGTACACAGGTGTATATGCCACCATATTGCCGTCGTCATTACCGAACCAGAAACAGCCCCCCATTTCGCGAGGCAGCCACGAGCGCATTTGAGACACAAATGACCATGAGGTCTGTTGCGTTGAAGTCGGACGCTCATTGAAGTATTTCTTGCCATCAACTTTGAAGAACAAAGGAGTTGGACGATATGGCATCTGCCAAATACCACCACCAATATCAGTAGAATCAATCGCTAATGGAGTACCCTCATAATGATCACGCATATCCTGAATGATATCAGCCACGCTTAGTTTCTTGATGGGAACCACCCAGAGCGGCATATCCTCAGCATCAGGATCCTTACCTAATGCCCATGGTAAATAATGTTCCATACCCTTGACATGGTGGTTGAAGAAGCTCCATACACGGGCGTCACAGATACGACGTCCAGAGAAATCTGGTGCTGCATAAGCCATCTTCCACGAGAATGCATCATCACGACCAGTGAACCAACCCATCTTCCGAGCATACTTAATCACATTCTTTGAGTAGAGCACATTCTCCTTGTCATTTAACGGAAATACACCGATGCGGCTCTGATTGGCATGACCACAAATAGCGTTATCAGGTATGCGACGGGCTACCCACACCACACGTTCCTTAGATTTCTGACGGTCAGGACCACAACCTTGCATTTCCATCATCCAAGCCTCATTAGGATCACAAATAGTAAATGTTTCTCCTTCAGAATAATAGCCATAGGTCTCTGTCAGTGATGTCATAATCTGTATGGCCTCTCGAGCACTTTTTGAACGCTGGAGTGCAATATATATCAGTGAACCGTAATCTATGATACCTGTTGAGTCAACCATTTCCTCACGACCACCATATGTCGTTTCACCAATTGTCACCTGCCACTCATTGATGTTGCCTACTACGTTGTAAGTCTCAGCAGCTTCAGGAATCTCACCAAGATATTTGTTGGTATCCCACTCGAATATCTTTCGCATATCCCCTTTCTGGTGCTTAGCCGCAGGATAATGGGCCAGTGACATAAAAGCGCCGTATGAGTCTGCATTATAAGAACAGATAACAGAGCCATCGACTGATGCAGCCTTTCCAACAATAAAGTTCGTGCAGGCAGCTACATAGGAAGCAACAGTCAGTACGGTTGTTAGTAGAATTAATCGTTTCATAATCGGTATCTTAATTGGTTTTGCTTGCAAAGGTAATAAAAAAAAATGATATTTGCATGATTTCACCTTATTTTACGAAAAATGAGTAGCGCGGCCAAAGACATTGTCCATAGAGTTGATGGCGATTAAGTAACTGTCTGCGCGGGTGTGGCTTGATACCAGGGAATCGTTCTCCTCGAACAGTGAAAGAATATTGTGACTCATTGCCATTATAATCGCTAAGCACATAAGTCAGGTGATAGTCGCGCTCTTCATCAAAGCAAACGACACCTTGTTCGAAATTAGTATGTAACACAGGGAGACGCATACCTGGTTCACGAAATGATTTCATATACCATACACGCGTATGGCGCCAATGATCATAGTCACCCCACTGATTGACCTCCAACTGGCAACTAACAGGAATGCTATCGACCAAAGAGCGAAACACCTCACGACCATCGACGAGCAGACGGGTTAGTCGTATACCATAATGATTATAAGTGCCCTCACTATAGTCATCCGCCCAGAGTGCAAAGCCTACCCTTCCCCATGCGGTGAATGCGCGTTGCACGTTGAATGTTGAATGTTGAACCTTCACGTCGGGAGCACCAAAGCCATAGGTCTGCTTAGTGAATCCACCATTAAAGACGCCCTCAGCATCCATCGGATAGGCCATAAAAGAGTGCGCCTGTGGTGCTACGCTGTCAGCAATATAGCGACATAACTTGTCTAATGGATCACGCATAGCCCACGTGCGGGTGTCATGCAGTTCAATATGCAGATGCGGACCAGTGGAATGTCCCGTATTACCGCTAATGGCAATCAGGTCACCAGCCTTTACAGGGAATTGCGTAGATGGGAACACCATCGACAGTGTATCTTTACCTGTACGCTGCAAAAGAGCCTCATATTGATCAGCAAAATGTTTCAGATGACAATAGACACTCGTATTGCCATCAGGATGGCTGACGTATATCGCATTGCCAAAGCCATAGAGGTTAACGGTTAGTCGAGAGACATAGCCATCAGCGATAGAGAATATCTTCTTTCCCTCACGATTTTCGGTCTTAACGTCTAAACCGCCATGAAAATGAAAGGGTCTCGGCTCACCAAAATTGCCTGCCAATGTAATCTCATAATCAACTGGCGAGACATATGCCACATCATGAAGGCCGACAGGCTCGGTCTCATCAGAACCGCAGCCTGTCAGCAAAAGAATACAACATGCAAGAAACGAGACTCTTAGCATGCCTTAAAACTCATATCAAGTCCCTTTACAGAGTGGGTCAACGCTCCCACAGAGATAAAGTCGACACCCTGCTCTGCATAGTCGCGAATGGTATCGAAGGTAATTCCACCAGAAGACTCTGTCTCAAAACGACCTGCAATGATATCTACGGCTTTCTTTGTATCAGGCACACTGAAGTTGTCAAGCATGATACGGTCGACACCACCATGATCCAGCACCTGCTTAAGTTCATCGAATGAGCGCACCTCAATTTCAATCTTCAAGTCAAGGCCTTTTTCCTTTAAGTAGGCATGACAGCGGTCGATGGCGTTGACGATGCCGCCAGCAAAGTCCACATGATTATCTTTAAGCAGAATCATGTCAAAGAGTCCGATACGGTGATTACAGCCACCACCAATCTTCACAGCCTGTTTCTCCAGCATACGCATGCCTGGTGTCGTTTTACGGGTGTCAAGCACACGGGTCTTAGTGCCCTTTAAGTGTTGTACATACTTATCGGTCATGGTGGCAATGCCACTCATACGTTGCATGATGTTCAACATCAGACGTTCCGTTTGCAATAGTGAGCGGATCTTACCAGTAACTATCATGGCAATGTCGCCCTTCTTCACACGTGTACCATCCTGCATCAACACTTCGACCTGCATCTCAGGGTCAAAACGATGGAACACCTCTTTAGCGATCTCGACACCAGCTAAGATACCATCTTCTTTTATCAAAAGGTGGCTCTTGCCCATCGCATTTTCTGGAATACAACACAACGTGGTGTGATCACCATCACCGATGTCCTCGGCAAACGACAGATCAATTAATCTGTCAACCAATTCTTCTACACTTAACATAAGCTTTACCTTGCTTAAAATATTAATCACTTTGTTGTATACTGGTCCTTGAACAGATAGATACCGATTCCGATACGCAGACCGTAGGCTGAATAGTCAGAACTCTTGGTAGAGAAGTCGAAGTACAGCTCAGGCTCAATAGTCACCGTACGGCTCAGGAAGAAAGCATATCCTAAATGGATGTTGGGCACCAGATCGTTGAAATTCTCAAAATGCTTATACTTCAGACCTGCACCGAGATAAAGACCATTCTGGATGATGTAGTAACGAGCACCGGCACCTGTTGACAACGTGTAAGGGGTATCCTCTGTCTTGTCGTATCCAAACTCTGCCAAAGCCATCAAATTATCAGCAAACATGTAACCCATCTTGGCATCGAAACCAATATGGAACTTCTTGGCCTGACTGCTCATGTCGAAACCTGAGAGCGAGGCACCCAGATAACCTTTACCTTGTTCAAACTGAGCATTGGCTGCTACAGACATCACCAGCGCTACAACGAATAATGCAATTTTCTTCATAGTGAGTTTTATTATTTTGATTGTTTGATTTCTTTATTATACCATATGCCAAACCAGATGCAGGCAAGAGCCAGACAGCCAAGACCGAAGAAATATCCTATATCACCCAAGCCAAACATCTGCTTCGACACGAAGACATAGGTAGAGCAGACAGTAGTCATGAAGAGGGCAGGAATAAGTGTAATCCAGAAAGGCTTGTGCCCACGAACCAAATAGACTGTCAGCGCCCAGAGGGTAAATACCGACAAGGCCTGATTGCTCCATCCGAAGTACTGCCATATGGTGTTAAAGCCATCAGGGTTCTCAATCTGCCAAATCAGCATCGCGATGGAGGCAAGGAACAAAGGAATGCAGATATAGAGACGCTTGACAATGGGACGCTGGTTGAGTTTCAACCATTCGGCCACTATCAAACGCGCAGAGCGAAAAGCCGTATCGCCACTCGTGATAGGTGCAGCTACTACGCCCAACATGGCTAGTATGGCACCAGCGACACCTAACCAGTCATTGCACACCAAGTTCACAACAGCAGGTGCAGAAGTGTAGAAGCCCTTATCAGCGCCAGCAATCAGTTCATAGCCTGGTGTTGGAGCATAGAAGAACCATGCCGAAACGGTAGCCCAGATGAGTGCGACTACACCCTCAGTAATCATGGCACCATAGAATATGGGGCGACCCATTTTCTCACTCTTCACACAACGGGCCATCAGCGGGCTTTGTGTAGCGTGAAAACCAGAAATGGCACCACATGCAATGGTAATGAAGAGGGCTGGGAAGATGGCATCCGTCCACTTCTCAGGCTGAGCCTCAGCACCCATATTATAGAAGTTGGTCCACAGTTCAGGCAATTGTGGCCACTTCACAAAGAGCACCACCATCAGCGCAGCAGCCATAAACAACAGTGAGAAGGCAAAGAGTGGATAGACCTTACCGATAATTTTATCGATAGGCAGCATGGTAGCGATGATATAATAGCAAAAGATGATGGCAACCCACATGATTGTCTCACCACCAATAGAGTGCAGAATCTCAGCAGGGCTGTAAACAAACACCGTTCCCACCATTATCAGCAACAATACAGTAAAGACGAGCATCACCGATTTGGTGGTCTTGCCCAAATACTTACCAATCAGTTCGGGCAGTCCTGCACCATCGTTGCGCATAGAGAGCATACCTAAGAGATAGTCATGAACAGCACCAGCGAAGATACAGCCCAGCACAATCCACAGATAGGCCACAGGACCAAACTTGGCACCCATGATGGCACCAAAGATAGGACCAGTGCCCGCAATGTTCAAGAACTGAATCATAAACACCTTCCAATTGGGAAGAATAATGTAGTCGAGTCCATCGGCTTTTGCCACTGCTGGCGTCACACGATCGTCAGGGGCAACGACACGCTCTACAAAGCGTCCGTAGAGTAGATAACCAAAAATCAAAGCGACAAGGCTCAAAGCGAATGAAATCATTTTTTCGTATTGTTTTTTAAATTCTTCCTGCAAAGGTAAGAAAAAGTTTAGAGAATTTCGTACCTTTGCAGGCAAAAAGTTTAAAATTGAAGCGATTACTCTTATTTTTTAGCATATTCTGTGTATTTTCTGTGATGGCTCAACCTAAATATGAGGTTCGTGCTGTCTGGCTTACCACATTGGGAGGTCTCGACTGGCCCAAGAATTATGCACACGATGGAATGGGCATTCGTCAACAGCAAGAGGATCTCTGTAGAATGCTCGACCAATTGAAAGCCATCAATGTCAACACAGTATTGTTTCAGACACGTGTTCGCGCCACAACCGCCTACCCTTCTGACCTCGAGCCTTGGGAGGGCAGCCTCTCGGGAGTACCTGGCAAGTCACCTGGTTACGACGTCTTGCAGTTTGCCATCGACGAATGTCATCGTCGCGGTATGGAGATTCATGCCTGGGTAGTAGCCATTCCTGTTGGCAAGTGGAACACAGCAGGATGCAAGTGGGTACGCAGTCGGTATCCTTCTGTAGTTAAGCGCATTGGAGATGAAGGTTATATGAATCCTGAAGCCGCTATGACGCCAGATTATATTGCAAACATCTGTGAGGAGATTACCACCCGCTACGATATCGACGGTATCCACCTCGACTACATCCGCTATCCGGAGACGTGGCGCGGTTCTAAAAGTCACGAATACATCACCTGTATCGTACGCCGTGTCAATGAACGTGTAAAAATCCACAAGCCATGGGTCAAACTGAGTTGTTCCCCTATTGGTAAGTCAGGCAATCTGTCGCGTTATCGTTCTGGTGGTTGGGATGCGTATAACCGAGTTGCACAGGATGCACAAGGTTGGCTGCGCGACGGACTGATGGATCAGCTCTACCCCATGATGTATTTTTCGGGTAATAACTTCTATCCCTTCGCCATCGACTGGCAAGAGCATAGCTACGGACGTACCATTGTCTCCGGACTGGGTACCTATATGCTTCATCCTTATGAGCGCAACTGGCCACTTTGTGAGGTTCAGCGCCAATTAAGTGTTACCCGCCAGATTGGCATTGGACACTGCCATTTCCGTACAAAATTCCTGCTCGATAACGTGAAAGGTATCTATGACTATGTGCGTTCCTATGACCGTCATCCGGCCTTGACACCGCCTATGACATGGGTACATAGCATTGCGCCTACCCCACCATCGACACTACACGTAGAACGTACATCAGAAGGCGACAACCTTTCATGGAGTGGTGCCAGAGATTGCAGTGATGGTCCATACCTATTATATAATATATATGCATCGACTGAGGAACCTGTAGACATCACACGGGCTGAGAATCTTGTAGCAATACGACGTCCATGGACATCGCTGACCATCAAGCGTTCAGCTAACAAACCCCAGCTTCACTATGCAGTAACAGCTATTGACCGCTATGGCAATGAGAGCGAGCCTGTCCGTTCTATCTCTAACAAGGCACTTCCCATAGTCCAGTCTTCACTGCTTCCTAATAATGGAAAGGTTCTATCAGTTCCACAACGCCATCTTTTTGATGCCGACCTGCTTATCGTCTGCGACTTGCAGGGACATACTGTGAAGACTTTCGTCAACCGTCCTCAGCTCAACATCAGCCAGTTGCCTGAAGGAATATATCAGCTCAAGACATTGCACAAGAAAGGACACTCTCACCGTCTCGGTTATTTCAGCATCAAACGAAAGTAATGCCAAATTAATTTTGTGTTTTGCACAAATTACACTACCTTTGTCCGCGTAATGGAAAAAGTCATACTGGGCATCGACCCTGGAACAAACATCATGGGATATGGCATCATCAAAGTCCAAGACAACAAGGCGGAGATGGTGACAATGGGTGTTATTGACCTGCGAAAGTTCGGTGATGGCTACCTGAAATTAGGTCATATCTTTGAACGTGTGACAGGCATTATTGAGGGATATCTGCCTGACGAGATGGCCATTGAGGCTCCATTTCTGAACAAGAACGTACAGACCACGCTGAAACTGGGACGTGCTCAGGGAACTGCCATTGCTGCAGCCATCCAGCGCGGGGTGCCCGTTCATGAGTATGCACCCATGAAAATCAAAATGGCCATTACAGGCAATGGAGCTGCTTCAAAAGAACAGGTTGCTGGCATGTTACAACGTATGTTGAAGTTTGACAAGGATGCCATGACGAAGTTTATGGATGCCACCGATGCCTTGGGAGCAGCCTACTGCCACTTTATGCAGATGAACCGCCCAGAGTCGCAAGCCCATTACAAAGGCTGGAAAGACTTTATCACCAAAAACAAGGAAAGAGTAAAGAAATGAAAATTACAGCCATAGCAGGACTTAACGGTAGCGGCAAAACGCGCTATGTCGACCAATTGCGTAAGCAGTTGGCTTCCGATAAGGTGCGTTATATTGCCTTCACCGACTCGTATGGTGTCAATGTCGACGGCCAATACTACCTGCAATTGCGTTGGAATCAGCATGACATCGACCATGAGACGCCAACCGTTGGCGAACTTCTGATGCGTGCTTTTCTCATGACAGGCGAAGATACTCTGGAGCGACGCCAATTGCGCGACCATCTCTACGAACTCTTCCACATGGAGCCTCTGCTCGACAAATATATCATCACCCTATCCAGTGGTGAGTTACGCAAGTTCCAATTGACAAAGACACTATTTTCCGACCCTCGGTTGCTGATTATGGACAATCCCTTCATTGGATTGGATGCAGAAACGCGCGACCAGTTGAGAGATTTATTGAAGTTGCTAGCAGAGGAGCGCGACATGGAGATTATGCTCGTCATGTCTAAGACGGACGATATCCCTGATTTCGTCACAGACATCAAATACTTCACAGAGCCTCAGGAGATTCCGCCCCATGTGCTTCCAAAAGCCAAGTATGAGGCGATTCTATCGTTTCCCTATACAGACAATGACTACGACTGCCATCATGTCATCGATATGAAGAAGGTCACCATCCGCTATGGTGAACGTACCATTCTCAAAGATCTCGACTGGACTGTATGCAATGGCGAGCGCTGGGCGCTGTCTGGACAGAATGGCAGCGGGAAATCAACACTACTCTCACTGGTTTGTGCAGACAACCCGCAGAGTTATGCCTGCGACATCACCCTGTTCGACCGTCCACGAGGCTCAGGTGAAAGCATTTGGGACATCAAGAAGCATATCGGTTATGTATCACCCGAGATGCACCGTTCCTACAAACGTAACTTGCCTGCTATACGTATCGTAGCCAGTGGACTGATGGACTCCATCGGGCTTTATGCCATTCCGAACCCAAAAGACTACGAGCGGTGCCGATGGTGGCTAGACATCTTCGGTATCGGACATCTGGCCGATACACCATTCCTGCAACTTTCCAGTGGCGAACAGCGCCTGGTTCTGCTGGCACGAGCCTTTGTCAAGGATCCTCAACTCTTGATACTCGACGAACCTCTTCATGGGCTGGACCTTTGGAATCGTCGACTAACTAAAGACATCATCGAGGCTTTCTGCCAGCGCAAGGGTAAGACGATGATTATGGTCACACATTACCAGGAGGAGCTTCCCAACGTCATTACGAACTCATTATTCTTAAAGAAACAGATATGAAGAAACTGATATTATTTGCTCTGATGGCTATTGCCACAACAGCACAGGCTCAAGAAGCCTACAACGAATTACGCCAGAAGGCCAAGACGACTGTCAGCGACCCAAAAGCCAACAGTGTCGTCAAGCAAATCAGCCAATTTAAACTTGATGCCCTCAACTACATGGCTATCAAGATGCGTGAGGAAATGCCCGATTCCAGCGTCACTTTCCTCGATAAACAGGCTATTGCTATGGACAACTTTGTCAACTTTTACGTACAGAAACTCATTGAGTACACCCAACAGCCTAATGTTCAGCAAGTCAAGATGATCAAGATGTTCATGGATGCCAGTTATTCCAATCCGCTGTTCAACGATAAAGACACTGAATTAGTGCTAAGCTACTACAATAGTGCTGAAAGCATGACACGTTTCTCTCTGGACACCGACTGGCGCAAGGCTGTGGCAGCATTGGCATACCTGTTTGGCCAGAAATA
Source organism: uncultured Bacteroidales bacterium (assembly GCA_902799655.1). Taxonomy (GTDB): domain Bacteria; phylum Bacteroidota; class Bacteroidia; order Bacteroidales; family Bacteroidaceae; genus Prevotella. Next base: position 3,905 of record CADCBH010000030.1, on the reverse strand, counting down.
GCTTTTGGCATGATGTTTGCAAAAGGAGGAGTGTATGACAAGTCAATTTTCCCCAAAGGTATCCGAGGTCCTCGCCTTCTCACGTGAGGAGGCCGTCCGTCTGACGAGCAGTAGCGTCGGTCCCGAACACCTGTTGTTAGGACTGATGCGCATGAAGGACGGTCCTGTACTCAGTGTGTTTCTACGTTTGGACATCAACATGCAGCTGGTGAAGACGGAGTTAGAGAACCGCGTTCGCCAAGATGAGCTCGGTATGCCTGTCAATACCAGAGAACTGGTACTCAATGAAAAAGCCAACAACATCCTGAGGCTGGCAGTTCTCGAAGCACGTATCCAGCATACCACGAGGGTTGATGAACAGCACCTCCTTCTCGCCATTCTGCACGATCAGGTAGAGAATGGCGCCAAACAAGTATTAGAACAACACAACATGAACTACGAAGATGTACTGGCGCTGCTCAGTGTGAAAGACAGCGTAAAAGACGGTATCGGTCTGCCTGATGAGGACTACGAGGAGGAAGAGAGCCCCTCTGGAGCCGCCAGCAATAATGCTGGGGAAAACCGTTCGCAGACCACTACCCAAACTAAACAAAAGTCGAAGACTCCTGTGCTCGACAATTTCGGTACCGACCTGACAGAGAGCGCCGCTTTAGGCAAGCTCGACCCATGTATTGGTCGCGAGAATGAGATACAACGTGTCATCGAGATTCTGGGACGTCGAAAGAAGAATAACCCCATCCTGATTGGAGAACCTGGTGTCGGTAAGAGTGCCATCGTCGAGGGATTAGCTGAGATGATTGTGATGCACCGCTGTTCACCCACCTTATTTAATAAGCGTATCTACACCCTCGACATGACCGGTGTGGTGGCAGGCACTAAATACCGTGGACAGTTCGAGGAACGCATGAAGATGTTGGTGAAGGAACTCGAACAGAATCCCGATATCATTGTCTTCATCGATGAGATACATACCCTCATTGGTGCTGGTTCAACGCCTGGTAGTATGGATGCTGCCAACATTCTGAAACCAGCCTTGGCACGTGGAACCATCCAATGCATCGGTGCTACGACACTCGATGAATACCGTAACTCAATAGAGAAAGACGGAGCTTTGGAACGTCGTTTCCAGAAGGTACAGGTAGAACCTACTACCAATGAACAAACTCTCGAGATACTCCGCAACATCCGTGGGCGCTATGAGTACTTCCATCATGTCAACTATACTGACGAGGCCTTGGAGGCATGTGTCAAGTTGACAGCCCGATATGTCACCGACCGTTTTATGCCCGACAAAGCCATCGATGCTCTTGACGAAGTCGGTTCACGCGTACATCTGCAGACAGCTAACGTGCCTCCCGAGATTACTGACAAGGAATCAGAGATCAAGCAGGTGAAGGAGAAGAAACTGCAGGCTGTAGGCAACCAGAACTTCGAGTTGGCAGCCAGCTATCGCGACCGCCAGACCGAATTAGAGCGTGAGCTGCAGGAATTAAATCGTAAGTGGCAAGATGGAGAGGTCGATGTGCGCCAGACCATTACGGAGAAAGAGGTTGCTGAGGTTGTATCGATGATGACGGGCATTCCCGTACAACGTATGGCTCAGGAAGAAGGCGTCCGTCTGAAAGGAATGGCTAAAGAGCTGAAGAACTACGTCATTGCTCAGGACAAGGCTATCGACAAAATGGTTCATGCTATTCAGCGTAACCGTGTGGGATTGAAGGACCCCAACCATCCGATTGGCGCTTTCATGTTCTTAGGTCCTACGGGTGTCGGTAAGACCTATCTCGCCAAGAAGCTCGCCGAGTTTATGTTTGGCTCAGACGATGCACTGATTCGTGTCGATATGAGTGAATACACTGAATCATTCAATGTATCACGACTCATAGGAGCACCTCCGGGCTATGTGGGCTATGAGGAGGGTGGTCAGTTGACTGAGCGTGTGCGCCGTCATCCATACTCCATCGTTCTTCTCGACGAGATTGAGAAAGCCCATGGCAACGTATTCAATCTGTTGCTTCAAGTACTCGACGAAGGCCGTCTGACAGATGGTAACGGACGTTTTGTCGACTTCCGCAATACGGTTATTATCATGACCTCCAACGCAGGTACACGACAGCTCAAGGAGTTCGGACGTGGTGTTGGTTTCACTGCCACATCGTCAACAGCCCTCATGCTCAACGAGCAGGACAAGGAACATGCCCGCCAGATTGTACAGAAAGCACTATCGAAGCAGTTCTCGCCTGAGTTCCTCAACCGTCTCGACGAAATCATCACTTTCGACCAGCTCGACCTTAATGCCATCAAGCAGATTATCGATGTCGAGCTGAAAGGCCTCTACAAGCGTATAGCAGATATGGGTTACGAGTTAGACCTTAGTGATGAAGCCAAGGCATTTGTCGCTACGAAGGGTTATGATGTGCAGTTTGGTGCCCGTCCCCTTAAGCGAGCCATCCAAACCTACATCGAGGATGGTATATCCGACCTCATCGTCAATAGCGAGACGCCACCGGGGACCGTGATACATATCACTAAACAAGAAGATAAAGAAGAATTGTCGTTCAGCATTTGAACGGCAATTTTTTTTGTTTCCGTACACATATTTATATTGTCTCAATGTCACTTTCACTTGATTTAAATCAATTTTGTAACAAAACGTAAGTTTTTTAGCAAAATTTCTATCCAAATGTTTGGTGGTTTTCTGTTTTTACTTTAATTTTGCAAGCGGAAATTAAAAAACCATAGTAATTCAATAGTTTAATAACTAAAAAAGTAAAAAGATTATGAATGCAGCAAAAGTTGTAGAGGATCTGAAACAGAGATTTCCCAATGAGCCGGAGTACATCCAGGCTGTAAGCCAAGTTCTTCCCACCATCGAGGAAGAGTACAACAAGCACCCCGAGTTTGAGAAGGCCAACCTGATTGAGCGCCTTTGCATCCCCGATCGTGTTTGCGAATTCCGTATCACTTGGGTAGACGATAAAGGTAATGTTCAGACCAACATGGGTTACCGTATCCAGCACAACAACGCCATTGGCCCGTACAAAGGAGGTCTTCGCTATCACAAGAGCGTAAACCTGGGTATTCTGAAGTTCCTGGCTTTCGAGCAGACCTTCAAGAACTCACTGACAACCTTGCCTATGGGTGGTGCCAAGGGTGGTTCAGACTTCTCTCCCCGTGGCAAGAGCGACGCTGAGGTTATGCGTTTCTGCCAGGCATTCATGAACGAACTGTATCGCGTTATCGGTCCTGATGAGGACGTACCTGCTGGTGATATCGGTGTAGGTGGTCGTGAGGTTGGTTACCTCTTCGGACAGTACAAGAAGCTCACTCACCAGTTCCAGGGTGTGCTGACTGGTAAGGGTCTTTCTTTCGGTGGTTCACTCATCCGTCCTGAGGCTACTGGTTACGGTTGCGTATACTTCCTGACTTCTATGCTCGCTACCCGTGGCATCGAGCTGAAGGGTAAGAAGGTTCTGATTTCAGGTTCTGGTAACGTTGCTCAGTATGCTACCGAGAAGTGTCTGCAGTTGGGTGCTATCCCCTTGACTCTCTCTGACTCAGATGGATACATCTACGATCCAGACGGTATCACATTTGAGAAGCTCGAGTATGTGAAGGAGCTGAAGAATGTTGAGCGCGGACGTATCAAGGAGTATGCTGAGGAATATCCTAACGCAGTATATCACGCTGGCGAGCGTCCTTGGCACGAGAAGGCCGATATCGCTCTGCCTTGCGCTACTCAGAACGAGATCAACGGTGAGCAGGCTCAGGCCCTGATTGACAATGGTGTTATCGCTGTTGCTGAGGGTGCTAACATGCCTTCACTGCCTGAGGCTATCAAGATCTTCCAGGATGCCAAGATCCTCTATGCTCCTGGTAAGGCTTCTAACGCTGGTGGTGTATCA
>CADCBH010000029.1 GCA_902799655.1 uncultured Bacteroidales bacterium | reverse complement strand
AGACTGGGAGGACGACGGTAATGGCGGAGCATCGCCATTACCGCGTTCTCTTATACAAATCGGCATGGCTCCGTTGAACATGTCGTATTACATCAACCCTTCTGGCGAACGATACAGTCAGTTGTTCAAGCACGAATATACGCACATCGTCATGACAGACAAGTATAATCGTAGCGACCGCAACTGGCGCCGCTTCTTTGGTACGAAGGTGGACACCGACAACAAACAGCCCATCTCAGCCCTATGGAGCTATCTGAGCGTGCCCCGTTGGTATTCGCCCCGTTGGTATCACGAGGGTATCGCCTGCTTCATGGAAACATGGTTAAGCGGTGGTGTTGGGCGCGCATTAGGGGGCTATGACGAGATGTATTTCCGCAGTATCATCAACGAGGGCGACAAGCTCTACTCGGTGGTGGGCCTGGAAACGGAAGGTTCCACAAAGGACTTCCAAGTGGGTGCCAATGCCTATCTCTATGGAACCCGTTTCGTGAATTACCTCACCAAGACCTACGGCTACGAGAAGATGATCCAGTTCTATAACAGAACGGCTGACAGTCGCACCTTCTTCGGTAAACAGTTCAAGAAGGTCTATGGACAGTCGCTCAGAAAAGTATGGAACGACTGGAAGGAGGACGAGAAGAAGCATCAGGAAGAGAACCTCGCCGCCATCCGCCAATATCCCATCACAGCAACCAAGCCGCTGACCAAAGAGCCGCTGGGTTCTGTGTCGCCATTCGTCTATGACCCTGTCACCCAGAAGGCATACGCCGCCATGAATGCCCCCGGCGACTTTGCACACATGACGGAAATTGACCTGCAGACAGGCGAGCAGAAGAGGCTGAACGACATCTACGGCATCCAACTCTATGACCCTGCTTATGTAGCACTTGACCGCAAGGGTCAGCGCCTCATCTATACAACGAACAATTCGAAGATGCGCGGCTTGGAAATCTATGACATCCGACAGAAGAAAGTGGTGAAGAAAAAGAAGTACCAGCGCATCGGTAGTATCGTGTATGACAATACCCGCGACTGTCTCTACGGTCTTTTCTCCAATGGCGGTACACAGTCGATTGTGCGCCTGGACCGCGATTTGGAGAATCCGGAAGTAATCTATGCCTTCCCGTTTGGTGTGAGCGTGTTTGACTCAGATATCAGTCACGACGGCAAATGGCTGTCATTCACCAGTCAGGGCGACAATGGCGAGCATACACTTTTGCTGTTCAACACAGAAGAACTGGCAAAGGCTATCTTCAAGCCCGTGAAACTAATTACCTGGAAAGACAGCAACTTAGGACAATTCCGCTTCTCGCTCGACGACAAGTATCTGATTGGTAGCTCTTACTATACTGGCGTCTCCAACCTCTGGCAGATTAACATTGAGACACGCCAGATGGAGATGCTTACCAATACTGACATCGGCCTCTTTGCACCCTTGGAGATTACACCCGGTCAGTTGCTGGCACTCCAGTTCAAGCGCGACGGACTGCAACCCGTCGTGCTCTCCCGCGAGGTGGTGAAGGATGCCAATGCCGTGAACCTCTATGGGCAGTTGGCCTATGAGAACAACAAGGAGGCATTGGAACAGATTGGTCTGCTCAGAGACTCGCTGCCCAGGAAGAACTTTGGCGATGTATATAACAACATCACTTCATACAATGTCCTTAAAGAGATGAGGTTTGCAGGAGCCTACCCTATCATCAGCGGCTTTACTGATTCCAAAGCCTGGAATCACATGACTCCCGTATTAGGCTATCGCTTTAACGTGAACGACCCCGTAGGACTGAGTAGCATGAACATGTCTGTCGGCCTCTCCCCATGGAGTAACAACGCCTGGAAGAACAAATTCCATGTTGACTTCGATTGGAAATACTACTTTTGGAGCCTCAAGCGAAAGAGCCGTAAGGGTTTTGTGTTGCAGCTGGCCTACGACTATTCCAACACGTTAGTCACGCCGTATGACAATTCTTGGGGTTTCTCTGTGGCTACCTACGGCGACATGGACGCACTGCCCTTGTATCAGGAGGTTGAGGTGCAAGGTGTCAGGTCGATGCAGACCGCGTCGATTTACGGAAAGTGGTCGAAGATGCGCACCTCCTTGGGTGGTGTGATGAAGGAGCAGGGCTACCAGTTAGGCATTGAAGGTTACGGCTATCTGGCTGGCGGACGGTTCTATCCCTCCATAGAGGCTTCAGGTGACTTCGGTACCCTGTTGCCTATTGACAGAAACACCTCGTTCTGGCTCCGTACGGCAGCAGGCCATAACTTCGGAGATGAAGAATCGGTGTTTGGCACAACCTATTTCGGTGGTTTCCGTAATAACTATGTAGATAACAGGAACGCCTTCCAATATCGTACGACCCTGGCGATGCCCGGTACTGATATCGATGCTATCCCAGCCCACACCTTTGCCAAGGCGACGGCAGAGCTCAACCTGCGTCCACTCCGTCTCAACAACTTTGGTGCGCTGTTCTGCTATCCGACGTGGATCCAGTGCTCGCTCTTCGGAACGGGACTCTCCGCCTGGAATCCCCACGAATCCCACAAGATGTACTACAGCACAGGCATCCAGCTGACTACCGAACTGGTGTTCCTGAATTATCTCAAGACAACGCTGTCTATTGGTTACGGCCATCTGTTTGCACCATCAGGATTCGATGGTGGAAAACGTGGAAACAATGAATTTATGATCTCACTCAAATTGTTGTAATGTTATTTATCGCTGCCCTACTCCCTGTTATCATCTATATCTTTATGGTCTATAAGATTGACAATTTCTCGCTCATCAACGTAAAGAATCTCTTCTTGCAGGTGCTGTGCGGTATGGTGGCGGCACTGGCTTGTTTCGGCCTGTTCCAGTTAACTGGGTCTATCCTCTCCGAGAACCAGTCTGAATTCATCAATCCTGTTCTGGAAGAAGTCGTCAAGGGCATCCCACTCCTTTGGTTAGCCACCCGGAAGAAGATCGTGTTCTTCATCGACAGTGTCATCTGCGGTGCTGCCGTAGGTGGTGGGTTCTCCATCCTTGAGAACATCTTCTACCTGCTGCTTGGCCATGAAATGGGCCTTGGAACCGTACTGTTCCGAGGTTTGGAGGTAGCCCTTGTCCACATGGGTTGCAGTGCCATCGTCGCTGCAGGACTCATGCTGGCAGTTCGTATCATTGAACGTTCCCGTTCTCGATTAGGCCTCAAAAAGAGCGATATTGGAATGTCTGTATTTCTGTTAATGGAAGCACCTGTGCTGCACGTGTTCCATAATACCATCCATTTCGTGCCGCTGGTGCAGTTCATTTTCGTATTCGGCACTTTGGGCGGGCTTCTGATGTGGACTTATTACTACGATGTAGATATGATCCACCGTTGGCTTGACAAAGGTCTCGACAAACAGTTCGCTTTGCTTGACTCCATCAAGAGCGGTCAGCTGGACAAGACCCAAACAGGCATCTTCTTAGAGTCTATTAAAAAGAAATTTCCTCCGGAGGACTTTTTCGACATTATCTGTTATGTACAATTGCATGTGGAGTTGTCGGTAGCTGCTAAGAGCAGGGTTATGGTTCGGGAATCAGGGCTGGTTCAATATGAAGAATACAAAATTCTTGAGAAGAGATTAGGGAAGCTGGCAAGAATGACCATCGCCCCTATCGTGAAATATTATCCTGCTGATTATAAAGCACTCGAAGCCCTTCGGGCTGAATGCAAGAAGACAAACATAACAACAAATAAATCATGAAAACGATGCCTACAACAGAACGTGTATTCCAGCTATTTAAGGAATTCTGGCATACAGATGGCCAGCATCGGACCTCGCATTGTGGAGCCCCACTCCACCAGCGAGCGTGTGGAACTATCCACCATCGAAGACAATTGGAAGGTACTTCTTGAAATGCTAAGAAGGCAGGCGTAAAACATACACCAGCCTTCTCAAAAAAGAATATGGGACGAGATATGGAGATTACTTTTTAATCTCTATGTCTCGTTTGACATTATTACGAATCTTTGTCAGATAGCCCTTCATACCCTCGGCATCCTTGTTGTCGATAATCTCCAAGAGTTCCTTCAATTCCGTACGAATCTGAGCCACTTGGTCGTGGGTGTAGGGGTTGAACAGGATTTCCTGCAACAGGTAGTCGTCTTCGTTGAGCACACCCTTGGCAATGCGCATGTGGCGCTTGAAGGTGGTTCCAGGAGCATCCTGATGCTTCATGACGGCAGCAAAGACAAAGGTCGAGACAAATGGTATCGACAGCGAGTAAGCCACCGTCTTGTCATGCTCTTCAAAGGTGTATTCGTAAATGTTGAGCCCCAGCTTCTGATAGAGGTCCTTGAAGAAGATGCGGCCCATATAGTCGCCCTCGCTGATGATAATGGCATTCTCCTCGGAGAGCTGCTGCAGATTAGCGAAGGTAGGACCGAACATGGGGTGCGTGGACACATAGCGGCGACCAGACTTCTCGTAAAACTCCTTCAGGTCGGTCTTCACCGAGGCGATATCGCTGATGATGCACTCCTCGGGCAGGTAAGGCATCACCTCCTCGAAGACGGGGATGGTGTACTTCAGCGTGACGGCATTGATAAGCAGTTCGGGCTTGAAAGCACGAATCTCTTCGAGCTCCGTAAATCGCTGACAATTATATGTAAAGCGCATTCGCTTCGGGTCTTTCTCGAAGACTGCCACCTCGTGATCAAAGCTCAGCAGGTCGATGAAGAACGAGCCCATCTTGCCTGCTCCTAATACTAATATCCTCATTTGTTTACAATTTCAATTTGCTGACGAACGGACTCTTCATGGATGCACTCGAACACCTTGGCAACAAACTCGGCAGACATGCCAGTAAGAGTGCCCTGAACACCGCGCTTCTCCAGAATCTCGTTGTAGCGAGAAGTCTGCAGCACGGTCATGTTGTGCTCCTTCTTGTAGTTACCAATCTCACGGCAGACGCCCATGCGCTTGGCCAGCAACTCCATCAGTTGGTTGTCGAGATCGTCAATCTGCTTACGCAACTGCTGGATACTCTCGGTAGTAACATGTTCGTCGCGAATGACGAGCAGCGAGAGAATGTAGTCGAGCACATCGGGAGTGACCTGCTGCTTGGCATCGCTCCACGCCTTGTCGGGGTCGCAGTGGCTCTCAACAATCAGACCGTCGAAGCCAAGGTCCATAGCCTGCTGGCAGAGCGGTGCAATCAACTCGCGACGGCCACCAATGTGTGAGGGGTCACTGATGATAGGCAACTCGGGAATGCGACGGTGCAACTCGATAGGAATCTGCCACATCGGCGCATTGCGGTAGATCTTCTGCTCAAAGCTGGAGAAACCGCGATGGATAGCAGCCAGACGCTTGATGCCAGCCTGATTTAATCGCTGCAGAGCACCAATCCACAGTTCGAGGTCGGGATTGACAGGATTCTTCACGAAGACGGGGACATCGACACCCTTCAGGGCATCGGCCAAGGCTTGCATGGCAAAGGGGTTGGCAGTGGTGCGGGCACCAATCCACAGAATGTCCATCTCGTACTTCAGCGCCAACTCCACGTGTTCGGGGGTTGCCACCTCGGTAGCAATGAGCATCTTGGTCTCGTCCTTCACCTGCTTCATCCATTTCAGGGCAGGCTCACCATGACCCTCGAAGCCGCCTGGCTTGGTGCGGGGTTTCCATACGCCACCACGGAAGTTGTGGCAGCCTTTCATGGCCAGCTGGCGGGCAGTTGTCATCACTTGCTCCTCAGTCTCGACGCTGCAGGGACCTGCAATGACGAAGGGGCGTTCGTTGTCACTCGGTAAATTCAACGGTTGAAGTTCCAGTTCCATTTTTGTTATTCTGTCTTTAATTTCGATATTCTTTCTAATGCTGCTTGTATTTTGTCTTCCTTGGCACATAGCGAGATGCGGATATAGCGCTCGCCATTAGAGCCGAAGATGAAGCCGGGAGTGATGAAGACACGGGCTTCGTGCAATACTTTCTCAGTGAGGTCTTCGACATTCTGGATGCTGTCGGGGATGCGTCCCCACAGGAACATACCCACCTGATTCTTGTCGTACTTACAACCCAGAACATCCATGATCTTCTCAGCCCACTGACGACGACGGGCATAGGTCTCGATATTGTATTCTCGATGCCATGCTTCGTCGTTATTATATGCCTCGGCGGCTGCTAGCTGAATACCACGGAAGGTACCGCTCTCGATGTTCGACTGGACCTTGAGAATCCACTGGATAAACTGGGCATTCGAGGCACAGAGGCCCACACGCCAGCCTGGCATATTGTGTGACTTCGACATCGAATTGAACTCGATGCAGCAGTCTTTGGCACCAGGGACCTGAAGGATGCTCAGATGCTCCTCGCTCAGGATGAAGCTGTAGGGATTGTCATTGACCACGACAATATCATGTTCCTGGGCAAAACGCACCAGACGCTCGTAGGTCTCACGACGGGCACGTCCGCCAGTGGGCATATTGGGATAGTTGGTCCACATCAGCTTGACACGCGAGAGGTCCATCTTCTCCAGCTCATCAAAATCGGGCTGCCAGCCATTATCCTCACGCAGATTGTAGTTCACGATTTTGGCTCCCAGAATCTTGCTCAACGACGTATAAGTGGGATAGCCGGGATTAGGTACCAAGACCTCATCGCCAGGATTGACGAAAGCCAGCGTTACATGCAGGATACCCTCCTTGGAGCCTATCAGCGGCAGAACCTCAGTCTTGGCATCAAGGTCAACACCATACCAACGCTTGTAGAAACCGCTCATCGCCTCACGCAACTCGGGTGTTCCCTGAGTGGGCTGGTAGCCGTGGGCATTAGGTTGATGGGCCACCTCACACAGCTTTTCGATAGTCTGTGGAGAGGGGGGCATATCAGGACTACCAATGGCGAGGCTGATAATATCCTTGCCTTCGGCATTCATCTGGGCTACTTCCTTCAGTTTGCGGCTGAAGTAGTATTCCTGTACTAAACTCAATCTGTCTGCTGGTTGTATCATAATTCTTAATTATCAATTTTCAATTCGTCTGTTTTCCGTCCTTATATTCTCCCAGAATCTTAAAATCCTTGGTCAACGGGATAATCGCGTCAATCGACTGGCGATAGCGAGTCAGATCGTCGTACATCACATCGACATAGAACAGGTATTCCCACTCACGACCAATAATCGGCAACGACTGGATTTTTGTCAAGTTGATATGATAGAACGACAAAATGGCGAGGACATGGCTCAGCGATCCTTCCTCGTGAGGCAACGAGAAGACAATGCTCGACTTGTTGGTCTCTGCCAACGGGCGAAGCAGGTCGGCCTTGTTGGGATTCGACACTACAAGAAAGCGGGTGAAGTTGTGCTTATTGTCCTCAATATGGTCTTCGAGCACCTTCAGGCCATAGAGTCTGGCAGCTTCTGCATGGCAGATAGCAGCCCACCCTCTCTTTTGTCCTTCAGCAATCATCTTGGCACTACCTGCGGTATCTTCGGCCTCGACATTCTTCAGCGTGGGATGCTGAGCAAGGAACTGACGGCACTGCATGAGAGCCACGGGATGAGAATGTACCTCGGTAATGGTGTCCCAATCGTCTTCAGGCAGGCAGCAGATGCTGTGCGTGATATGGAGTTTGTGCTCACCAACGATAGAGGTTCCGCTGTCGCGCAGCAGCTCGTAGTTGTGGAGCAACGAGCCAGCTATGGTATTCTCGATGGCCAGCATACCGATGGCGGTAGGGTCTTTGCGCATCTCACCGAACACCTGCTCGAAAGTAGAACAACAGATGAGCTGGATCTGCTCTCCCTCGAAATAGAGGTGGGCGGCAATGTCATGGAACGAACCAATCAGTCCTTGTATCGCTATTCTCTTCATGTAACGTCTTAACTTCTTTACTACTTATAAAAAACTCCGCTTTCACTGTTCTGTGAAGCGGAGCCTTATTTTGTTTTCTGTTGTTACCTTTTATATTTTACTTACATACGGCCTTCCGCTTCACAGGTTGCTGCAAAGTAAAAGTAATAACCGTAAAAGTAAGCATTCATGTTCATAATTGTACTTATTTTTGAATTTCGATTGCAAAAGTAATACTTTTCCACGAAACAAACAAATAAAATGTCACTTTTTTGATGAAAAACTATTCATCAGGCAAGAATAGCGGGTCTTCTGGCATCACCATGATAGGTTTCTGCTCATATTCCTTCAACAGTTTCTCAGAGACATACTGTTTGTCAACAACCAGGCGGAACATATACTCGCGGAACCAACGGGCCGACATAATCAGGCAACCCTGTTGTCCCCAAGAGGCTCCCCACGAGTTCTCTACTTTCCACTTCAGAGGCTGGCCATTGGCATCAAGATCGACGGCAGTCAGCGTCATGGCATGGGTAGAACCGCTGTCGAAGGTAGAGATGCGTTCGGCCTTAGTCATATTAAAAGAGGTGTTGAACAGCGAGGCATAATCGTAGTTCTCCGTATCACAATAGCCGCGCTTGCGGTCGAGCTGTTTGCCGACATCATAGCTGGAATACAACTTGCGACCATCTTTCAAGGAAGCGATAGCCAACTGTTCAATCTCTTCCATCGGCAGATTGAGGTATTTCCAGTTGTGACCGTCATAAACGTGGCGGTCGTATTCTACTTCATAGGTCTTATGATACTCACGACGGGGATCGTTCATCACCATGATGAATGTGCCGTTGAGCTTTCCACCGACCGTTTCCTCATAGAATGACTTCGGCGTATATTTCTTGGCAGGTGTGATAGCCTTGCCGTTCTTATCCTTAAAGGCATAGGTAAATTCCTTGACGGGTTCACCCAAGGTAATAACCAGCATGTGGTAGATTTCGCTGAGCATCTGGGTCTTGCGTTTCTCGATATCAGAAGCCTTCTTGCCATCGCTGACCATTCGACGCAGTTCCAGACCTTGTTCTCTGAGCTTTGACTTGATGATGGATGACATCTTAGAGGTGTTGTCGGCAGAGAAAGTTTCGGGCTGTATCTCAGAGGGGACCAGTCCATATTTCTCGGACAGGTCGGCAACGCCACAGAAAGTACCACCGTCATTCAGCGGATAATGGAAGAAGAACTGTACACGCTGGTCATCAATGGGCTTCTTGCCGTTGTCGATGATACCTTGGAGCATCAGATTGGCTTTCTCCAACTGATCCCAGAAGAATAGGTAGTCTTGAGAGAAACTGACGGTCAACGAATCTGTTCGTTTGGCAAAATTGGAGCGTAGCACGTTCATACCGCTGAACATCCAGCAACGGCCACTCGACTTCTGGTCGGTAATTGACTGTTTCTTGGTTTCAACACTAAAATAGGTATCCAAATCGCCGGCATTAAGTTGATTCTTAGCCAAATTGTCAATAGCATTGGTTGCCAGAGCATTACGAATCGCTCTGTCTGACGCCGTAGGAGTATTCTGGCGAGCTATTTGTTGTAACATTTCGGCAGAGATTCCGCCACTTTTAGTCTGTGCTCCAGCCACTATCGTAGTGCCCAGCAGCAGGGTAAAGAATAGTTTTCGTTTCATGTTTATTTCTTCTTTTTATTCTTCTTGGATGAAATATGGATTGTCTTCATGTTGCTGTTACCAGACGAGACAACCGGAGTCTTGTAATACTTCAGAGCCTCGGGCATCCATCCCTGAATCTGCTTGATACGGGTAGCATCACTGGGGTGTGTGCTGAGCCATGAAGTGGAGCCACCACCCGTGGCCTGCGACATGCGCTGCCAAAAGCTAACAGCCGTCTGAGGATCATAGCCTGCCATAGCAGCGAAGATGATGCCCAAATGGTCTGCCTCGCTCTCATGTTCGCGTGAATACTTGGCACTGGCACCCTTTGCACCAAGACCGAATACTGTTCCAGCTACTTGTTGCATGCCAGAACTGGCTCCTGCTCCTGCCATCAAAGCGCCAAGAGCCTGAGCACCATATTGTTGCTTGATAGCTGTTGACATCTGTTCGGCAGAGTGCTTGGCTACGGCATGGGCTATCTCATGACCTAACACGATGGCAAGAGCGTTCTCATTCTGAGTAACTGGCAGCAATCCCTCATAGACAACAATTTTACCACCAGGCATACAAAAGGCATTAACCTGCTGGTCTTGTACGAGATTAAACTCCCATTGATACTGGGCCACCTCGTTGGCCAATCCATTGCTCTTGAGATAGGAAACGACAGCATTGGCAAGGCGCTGCCCCACCCGCTTCACCATCGCTGTATTGGAAGCATTGGTGGAAGGCTTGGCAGTCTGCATATACTGTTTATACTGATCATTGGCAAGGCTGAGCACCTGTTCGTCAGAGACCATGAGTGTTCGCTGTCTGCCTGTAATAGGTACTGTAGATGACGTTCCGCAACCAAAGAGAATGGCAGCTATGGTCATCATTAATGTGATTCTGATGTGTTTCATCTTGTGTTTAAGTTAATTCTGCCACAAAAGTAGTACAATTTTCGCAGTCAGCCAAATAATTTTGTAGAAAACACAAAAAAGGAGCACAGCCAATCTCGGCTATGCCCCCTAACGCTAATCTAAACTACTTATCTATTACTTCAAACCACGGTTTACGAGTGTCATGTTCAGCAGCATCAGGTACTTGCGGTACTGCTCCTTGCTGAGGATGTAGTTCATGTAGGCCAGATCCTTATTCACAGCCTTGTCTATCATCTTCGTGCGCTCTTCCTTATCATACTGAGCAGCAAACATCATCTCTGAAGCAAAGGTCTTGTGAACCTCGGTGACTCCCTCGACCTGATCCTGTGACAGGTTCAGTGCGATAGCCAGCTTATGGATGTTGACGTTCATGTTGTATGACTCAAGGTTATTCATACTCTCGTTCTCAGCGAAGGTGGTTGTCATGCTCATAAGAGCAACCAGTGTCAAAACAATCTTTTTCATTTTCGTTACCCTTTCTTAATCTTTTAGTTCTTTTTACTTTTAATTAATTGTTATCCTTTGTCATCAGCTTTTTGTCTGATTGACGATGCAAAGGTACGGCAAAAATCAATACGCTCCAAACATTTTTAGAAATTGTTTGCGTACACAGTACTAATTCTTGACATCGGTCAAAGAAACCTAAGAAACCTTGATTTTCGTCAAATTGAAAGAAAAACCATCATATTTATGACATTATTTCACGGATTATTCGTACCTTTGTGCCCAATTATATAAATAAGGTATATGGATAATAAGACAAACAAGTACATTGCCGCCTCATACAAGCTGTATGTAGACGGAGATAATGGTAAAGAACTGATTGAAGAGGCACCTGCTGATCGTCCCTTCAGTTTCATCACTGGCTTTGGTTTTGCTCTCGACAAGTTTGAGGAGCAAATGATGGCCACAGAAAAAGGACAGAACTTCCAGATTACGTTGAGCAAGGAAGACGGCTATGGCGAATACCATCCTGAATATGTGCTCGACTTGGAGCGTGAGATATTCAGCATTAACGGGCACTTCGACCACGAGCATATTTATGTAGATGCCATCGTGCCCCTGCAGAACGAACAGGGAGAGCGCTTTAACGGACGTGTTGTCGAAATTGGTGAAGAGAAAGTGAAGATTGACCTCAACCATCCTCTGGCTGGTGAGACACTCTATTTCGAGGGAACCGTTCTCGAGAACCGCGATGCTACCAAGGAAGAGGTGGATCACATGATGAAGCATCTCGCAGGTGGTTGCGGTGGTTGTCATGAGTGTGGTGACGGCTGTGACTGTGGCGAAGAGCACGATCATGGATGCGGTTGCGGACATTGCCATTAATCTATTATGAATACAATTGGACGAATTTTCAGATTGACGACGTTTGGCGAGAGCCATGGCGAGGCCATCGGTGGTGTTGTCGATGGTATGCCGGCAGGTATTGATATTGATATGGACTTTATTCAGCGGGAACTGAACCGCCGTCGTCCAGGTCAAAGCAATATCACTACCAGCCGTAATGAACCCGACCATGTGGAACTGCTCAGCGGTGTCTTTGAGGGAAAGTCAACAGGCTGCCCTATCGGTTTTATCGTGCGCAATACCAATCAGCATTCAGCTGATTACGACAATATGCGTCAACTGTTCCGTCCTTCACATGCCGACTACACATATACGATGAAGTATGGCATGCGCGATCATCGTGGCGGTGGGCGCTCGTCGGCCCGCATCACTATCAGTCGTTGTGTAGCTGGAGCGTTGGCTAAACTGGTTTTGCGCCAGTTGGGCATTAAAATAACCGCCTACACTTCACAGGTTGGGGATATTGCGCTCGACAGAGACTACCATAAATATGATTTTTCGCAGATTGAGCAGAATGCTGTTCGCTGTCCTGATCCAGAGAAAGCCGCTACGATGATTGACCTCATCCAGCAGGTAAAGGCTGAAGGTGACACTATTGGTGGCGTTATCACTTGCGTCATTAAAGGATGTCCCGTAGGACTCGGTGAACCTGAATTCGGAAAGTTGCATGCCCAGTTGGGTGCTGCCATGCTAAGTATCAATGCCGTAAAAGGCTTTGAATATGGCGACGGCTTCGCAGCTGTCAGTCAACGCGGTTCGCAACAGAACGACCGATTTATCAATAATGGTGGTATCACTACTGCCACTAACCATAGTGGAGGCATCCAAGGCGGTATCTCTAATGGTCAGGATATCTATTTTCGCGTGGCATTCAAACCAGTAGCAACTCTACTTCGCGAACAGGACACTGTTGATGTCAATGGTCAGCCGACCAAATTGACAGCTCGTGGCCGACATGATGCTTGTGTATTGCCACGTGCTGTTCCTGTTGTTGAAGCAATGTCATCAATCATCCTATTGGACTCATATTTGGTCTATAAATCGGTTAAAAATGAAGATTTTTAAAATTGAGTGCAAAAAAATATAAAAATGCTTGTACCTTTAAAAAGTATTTGCTATCTTTGCAAAAGCTAATTAGGGTTTGTGAAAATCCGAGAAGCTTTAGTTAAGTCTAGTTTAGTTTTTGTGTTGGTTGAGAGCGGTCCAATTGGCCGCTCTCAAATTTTTAGATACAACCAATGATTTCATGTATGTCTTTACAACCATGACGGTCGAGCCAATCGTTAATACCATCGCGTACTTTGATGGTCACAGCAGGGTCCAGGAAATTAGCAGTACCAATCTCAATAGCCGTAGCTCCAGCCATTAAGAATTCTATGGCATCGTTGGCTGTGGTGATTCCTCCTAATCCAACAACAGGAATTTTGACGGCTTTGGCAACCTGCCATACCATACGAAGAGCTACGGGCTTCACGCATGGACCGCTTAACCCGCCTGTTCCGATGCTGAGTAGCGAACGACGATGCTCTATATCGATGGCCATTCCCATAAGTGTATTAATGAGCGAAACAGAGTCGGCTCCCTGGGCCTCACACGCCTTCGCAATATCGGAGATATTCGTTACGTTTGGAGACAGCTTGACTATCAATGTCTTATGATAGCGCTCACGAACGGCTCTTACGACACTTTCGGCCCCTTGACATGTAACACCGAATGCCATACCTCCGTCTTTCACATTCGGACAGGAGATGTTCAACTCGATGGCAGGAATCTTTTCCAATGCATCTATACGGGCAGCACACTCGGCATAATCTTCTGGTGAAGAACCACTGACATTGACAATCATATTGGTGTCAATATCCTTAATCTGCGGATAGATATGCTCACAAAAATAGTCAACTCCCTTGTTCTGCAATCCCACGCAGTTCAGCATACCGCTAGCAGTCTCAGCCATACGCGGATAGTCATTTCCTTCGCGAGGTTTCAGCGTTGTTCCTTTTACAATAATACCGCCAAGCTGATCTAAAGGGACAAAGTCTGCGAACTCCAAACCATAGCCAAATGTACCACTGGCTGTCATTACAGGGTTTTTTAGTGCCAGCGCACCGATATTAACACTTAACTCTGCCATAGCAATCTCTTGATATTAAATACCGGACCATCCTTACATACACACAGGTTTCCTTCAGTGGTCCTCTCTACACAACACAGACAGGCGCCCAAACCACAGGCCATCATGTTTTCCAATGAAACCTCACAATCAATATTGTTCTGATGGGCATAACGTGCTACAGCTTTCATCATTGGTGTCGGGCCACAAGTAAAAATGCGGTCGGCAGGCTCGTTGAGTACCGAGTGATTGGTGACGAAACCTTTCTCACCAGCCGAGCCATCCTCAGTTGTGACACATACACGGCCGTACTGTTCAAACAGGTTCAACTCCAAAAGGTCATTCTTAGAGCGTCCACCCAAGAGGAATGTTGGTTTCATACCCATGCGATGCAGTTCCGCGCCCAGATACAATAATGGTGCCACACCTACTCCACCGCCAATCAACAATGGAGCATATAGTTGGTCATTGGCAGAAAGGGTAAAACCATTGCCCAGCGGCAATACACAATTAAGTATATCACCAGCCTTCAGGTTGCCCAGTTGTCTTGTGCCCTCACCAACCATAGCTACCATCAGCCATAGTTCATTATGATCCTGATCGAACAAATTAATGGAGATTGGACGACGCAAGAAGGTGTTAGAAACACCATCAACACGTACCTCCACAAACTGTCCAGGCAGCATAGCCGGCAGTTTCTCTGAATGGGTCAGCCTAATCAGCACATGCTTCTCGCTCAGACGCTCTACTGCACGTACTGTCAAATCTAGAATATATTTTTTCATCACTATTCTGCCTGTCGTGTTATTTTAGTGTTCGGGGCCTCTTGATATAGTCATCAAGAGACCCCGAGCGTATAGAATTACCTGCGATTACATATTAGGCAGCTCCAGCCACTTCACGTAACAGAAGTCCTGACGGTGAGGCAGGTTCTTGTTCTTCGGGTACATACGAATAGCACTCTTGTACTGACCAAACTGGTGAGGACACAAGTCAGCTTCGAAAGTATAGTTGTTGCCTTCGTGACCAGTAACCTTCAGTGGCTCAACGTTGAAGACGCGCTCCTCGCCTTGCTTGTCGATGAAGACGTTGACTTTCTCCAGACCAACAGCATCATCGAGACCCTGCTCGTTGATCACATACTTGATGTGGTAAGGCTGACCAGCCTCAGCACCTGTTGCGAGGAAGTCCCACTCACAAGAAACCACGTTAATGGCATCCCAACGCTCGGCTACAGCTTCCTTCCACTGAGCAATCTCCTTAGCCAGACGATTATCATCCTTTGAGATTTCCTTGAAACGCTTAGCCTGTTTGATATAGAACTTCTCATAGTAATCGTCAAGCTGACGCTTCATCGTATAGTGAGGTGCAATCTGGGCGATAGAGTTCTTAACGACCTTAATCCAACCCTTAGAGAGACCCTTCTTATCCTTATTATAATAGAGGGGAACGATTTCATTCTCGAGCAGACCGTAGATGGTTGCAGCATCGAGCTGATCCTGATATCCCTGATTCTGGTAGGTACGCTTCTCGGTAAGAGCCCATCCGGCACCCTCGCGATAACCCTCAAGCCACCAGCCATCTTTTACAGAAAGGTTGACAACACCATTCATCTCGGCCTTCTCACCAGAAGTACCAGAAGCCTCGAGAGGACGTGTTGGTGTATTCATCCAGATATCGACACCTGATACGAGGCGACGAGCCAACAGGAAGTCGTAGTCCTCAAGGAAGATAATCTTTCCCTGGAATTCTGGACGCTGTGAGATTTCAAAAATCTTCTTAATAAGACCCTGACCAGCACCATCGGCGGGGTGAGCCTTACCAGCGAAGAGGAAGATCACAGGACGCTCTGGGTCGTTGACGATCTTAGACAAGCGATCAAGATCAGTAAACAACAGGTGAGCACGCTTGTAAGTAGCGAAACGACGGCAGAAACCAATAACCAGTGCATTGGGGTTGAAGCGCTCCAACAATTTTACAACACGTGAAGGATCGCCCTGGTTCTTCAGCCATGTCTCACGGAACTGCTCCTTAATATAATCGAACAGCTTGTTCTTCAGAGCCTGACGAGTCTCCCAGATTTCCTCATCGGGACAATTATAGATACCATGCCAGATCTCTTCGTTCGACTGGTCGCTCATATGCTTCTCGTCAAAGTACTTGGCATATACTCTGCGCCACTCAGTAGCACACCATGTTGGGAAGTGTACACCATTAGTGACATAGCCCACGTGGTTCTCTTCAGGATAGTAGCCGTTCCAAATAGGAGCAAACATCTTTTGAGATACCCAGCCGTGAAGCATAGATACACCGTTAACCTCCTGACAGGTGTTACATGCAAAGGTCGACATACAGAACTTCTCTCCCTTGTCATCAGGATTGGTACGACCCATACCGATGAACTCGTCCCATGTGATGCCGAGCTTCTGAGGATAGCCGCCCATATACTTGCCAAACAGGCCCTCTTCGAAGTAGTCGTGTCCAGCAGGAACTGGAGTGTGTACTGTATAAAGACCGCTGGCGCGAACCAGTTCAAGAGCCTGGTTGAAGTTCAAACCTTCGTCGATATAATCGCAAAGACGCTGCAGGTTGCAGAGGGCAGCATGTCCCTCGTTGCAGTGGTAGATATCCTTCTTAATACCCAGTTTCTTGAGCAACAGCATACCACCGATACCCAACAGGATTTCCTGTTTCAGACGGTTCTCCCAGTCACCACCATAAAGAGCGTGAGTGATAGGTTTATCGAAGTCAGAGTTCATCTCGTTGTCAGTATCCAACAGGTAGAGCTTCACACGACCAACGTTTACACGCCATACATAAGCATGAACCTGATAGTTGGTATAGGGAACGTCAATAACCAGAGGATTGCCATCCTTGTCGAGCTGACGCTCAATAGGCAGTGAACCAAAATTCTGAGTCTCGTAGTTTGCAATCTGCTGACCGTCCATCGAGAGGCTCTGTGTGAAGTAGCCAAAACGATAGAGGAAACCTACTGCACACATGTCAACGTTAGAGTCAGAAGCCTCTTTGACATAGTCACCAGCCAACATACCAAGACCGCCAGAATAGATCTTTAGAGCAGAGTGAATGCCATACTCCATGCAGAAATATGCCACAGAAGGACGCTTTGCATCGGGTTTAACATCCATATATGCACGGAACAAATCATAGACATTCTTGATGCGCTTCATGAGCGCCTTATCCTTTACAATTTCCTCTTTACGGGCAAAGCTCAGACGCTCAAGGAGCATCACAGGATTGTGCTTCACCTCATGATAAAGCTCAGGGTCAAGGTCACGGAACAAGTCGCGTGCCTCGTAATTCCATACCCACCACATATTGTGGGCAATCTCGTCCAAACACTTCAGTTGCTCGGGAAGACTTGACTTGACAGTCAGATACTTCCACTGTGGAGCATTTGCATAATCAGCTTTAATTTTCATAACTTGTTTTATATTAAAGTTTTTTGTTTATAATCTTCATTTATTCCTCATTCTCTCTTCCGCTTTCTGCAGAGCAATACGATATGCCTCGTGGTAGTATTTGATAAACTCACTCCACAGGGCTTTCTTTGACAATGCCTCGGCATTCTTGCGACATTCTTCAATCTGCTTCTTGCTCATGGCAGAAAATTGTGCTACAGTATCCTTGATAGCGTCAGCGACCTCGGAATAGTTATAGTCGGTACGATGAATCACCTTAACGCCATCGGTAATGTCGCCATTATGACCGAATTCCTTGTTTGCCCAAAGACCGAAGCCCGCCAAATCCGTTGTAATGCAAGGCACCTTGAAGGCAACAGCTTCCAATGGGGTATAGCCCCAAGGTTCATAATAGGATGGATATACACAGAGATCATTACCCAATACCACATCGTAATACGACATATTGACAATACCATCCTTGCCGTCAAGATAGCAAGGCAGGAATATGACTTTAACCATTTCGTCCTTACGGTTGTGCATATCGTAGTATTTCATCATGCTCAGCACGTTGTCATGACTCATGTTGTGAAGCCAGTGAGTAACCTGCGGTACCTCTAATGGTGTCGTGTACTGTCCGCCATTAGCCAAGCGCTCTTGCAAGTCCTTGCGGGGCTCTCCTACCCAACCAGGCACCTCGATGAATGCAAGCACCTTCTTTTTCAGGTCACGGTCACGCAATAGACGGTTCATGGCCTCAACAAAGACGTCGATACCTTTGTTACGGAACTCGTAACGACCACTGGTAGAAACGATCAGTGTATCATCATCGAGTTGCTCGCCTAACAGAGCATTTGCCACCTCTAATAGGCGACGACGCGCAGCACGACGCTTACGAGGGAAGACCGTAGTCTTGGGGACAAAGTTATTATCAAAACCGTTTGGCAAAACCACATCAACAGGTTTGTCAAGCAACTCTTTACACTCGTTGGCGGTGATATCACTGACAGTCGTGAAACAATCTACGAACATAGCTGTCTGCTTCTCAATAGAGTGTTTCGACTGCATATTCAGTTCACCAGCCATCTGATCACCATTGTAGGCGAAAAGATAGTCATAAAGGGGTTTCTGGTTACCTGCTATCGAACGGCCAATGCTCGTAGCATGAGTTGTAAAGATAGTACCAATCTGAGGTAGATTCTTATTGATGTAGAGCGCTCCCAAACCACACATCCACTCGTTAGCGTGGTAGATGACCTGCTTATCTTGCAAGCCAAAATGATTATAATAACTCTCTACAACCAAAGCAGCGGCATACGAAAACATCGATGCCTCGTCATAATCACCATAGGCATGTAATGAGTCTACACCGTAGTCCTCCCATATCATACCGTAGATTTCATTTTTCTTTTCAAAAAAAGGAGTGAAGTCTACCAAGATAGCTATTGGTTCTCCAGGAACAGTCCATCGGCCCACTCTGACTTTCAGGCCTTGTTCCTTAGCTTCCCATTGCCAATTGGCAAAGAGTGCCTTATCTTCTTGGAAATAGGGACTTTCATTTTCCTTCCAGAAATCAGGACCAATAAAAATGATGTGATCCTTCATCTCATCCTGAAGCGTCTTCGCACGAGTAGACAGTACGGTGTATATGCCACCAACTTTATTGCATACCTCCCAACTCGATTCAAAGATAAAATCAGGCTTTAACATTTTCTTTCCCATTCCTTTTATACATGTATAACGCGTGCAAAGATACTTAAAATTTTCAAAAACCTGCCACTTTTTTCCATATATTTTTTGATTAATCTATAAATTATTGATTTATATTTAGTACCTTTGCGCTCAATAATACGTATATGACGATGAGAAAAAACCTTCTCACACTGCTTTTCGGCATCATGACAGTAGCAGTTTTTGCGCAGAAAGATGATACTGCGTTTCGCGCGTATATATATAATAATGAGTATGATGTTTATCTGCGCATCAATTTCTATGATCAGGATATAACGATTCCTGGTCAGGAACTTTATGGCGAGTTACCAGGCTATCTCGGCAAGAAAAACAACTCGTTCTGCTGGGTCATTACCTCATGCAAACTGAATAGCGATCATGAGGCAGAGATGCAGATGATCAACGACTTTGGAAGTGAAGATCTTACTGCGACATTGACACGCAAGAACGATTCGATTTATATTTTAAAACAGAAGCGTGGCAACACGATTAAAGTACCACGCAACGGGAAATGGCAGAAATTGCCTGGACAAATTGAATTTAAAAGAAAAAAATGATAGATTTCCCCATTGCCAAGATTAATCTGGGCCTGAATGTTGTTGAGCATCGTTCTGATGGATATCATAACCTTCAGACGGTATTTTATCCCGTACCCATACAGGATGCATTGGAAATCAACCCAATGGATGAGGCTTTTCCATCTACTTCGGCATGCTGTCTGAAAGTGGTTAATGCCACTATTGACTGCAACGACGATGACAACCTTGTAGTTCGCGCCTATCGTCTTTTGAAAGCGGATTTCCCCAATATGCCGCGTGTCTATGCACACCTTTGGAAAGGTATCCCCTCACAAGCCGGTATGGGTGGTGGTTCGAGTGACTGTGCCTATATGATTCGCCTTCTTAACAAACAGTTTAGCTTAGGTTTGAATGATCAGCAGATGATGGATTATGCAGCCCGCTTAGGAGCCGACTGTGCCTTCTTTATCCTCAGTAGGCCGTGCTATGCGGAAGGAATCGGGGAGCAACTGACACCTATCGACCTCGACCTTAAAGGTTGGCATCTATGTGTTGTTCGTCCAAACATTCCTGTCTCCACGAAGGAAGCCTTCTCTCGTATCCATCCCCACTACCCCGCAGCCAACTGTCTCGACGTGGTGAGACGACCAGTATCCGAGTGGCGCGATCTGTTATTTAACGACTTTGAGGAGAGTGTCTTCGCCCTCCATCCTGAGATTGGCAACATCAAACAGCAACTCTATGATATGGGAGCCACCTATGCCGCCATGTCTGGTTCTGGCAGTGCCCTTTTCGGACTATTCAAAGAAAAGCCCGAGCAGTTTGCTCAGGCCTTCTCAGATATGTTCCATTATAGTTGTACACTTTAACTCTTATCTTCCATCAACGCCGATGTGCGAACACGGCTCAGTGTTTCTGGTGTCATCTGCAGATAACTGGCAATATACACCAGCGGAGCACGCAGCACGAGTTGTGGTGAACGCTTCACCAATTTTGCATAGCGCTCTGGTGCCGATTCGAAGCGTAACATATCAGCACGAATCTGTGAGAGAATCAATGACTCTTCCAGAATCTTACGATATAGCATTTGAATATTGACATTTCTAACTGCTTCACGCTCCAGTTTGTCTTTTGGCAACGCAAAGATGATAGTAGGCTCCAAAGCATGTATCTGCTGATGGCTAGGCTGTTCTTTGAAAAGGCTTTCGATACTCATACACATCGTATTCTCTACAGCCATGTATTCTGTCAGTTCCTTACCATTCTTGATATAGAACTGGCGTACTAATCCTTTTACTACCCAGTAGATATTTTTGCAAACATCCCCTTCTTTCAGAATAAATTCCCCTTTCTGGAATTTCATAGGCACAAGAATGCTCTCCAATACGTCGAGCTCGTCATGAGTCATCGTACTGTATCGGCGAGCCAATTCACGGGCTACGTCACGTGTTGTCAATCCAATTGTTATCATTTCTATATACTGTGGTCTTAGGTTTTTATCAATCCAACTTCAATACAGCAAGGAAGGCCTTCTGTGGTACTTCCACATTGCCTATCTGCTTCATACGCTTCTTACCGCGCTTCTGCTTCTCCAACAGTTTTCGCTTTCGACTTACGTCACCGCCATAACATTTGGCAGTCACGTCCTTACGCACCTGTTTTACAGTCTCGCGGGCAATAATCTTCGCACCAATAGCAGCCTGAATGGCAATATCAAACTGCTGGCGCGGAATGAGTTCCTTCAGTTTCTCACACATGCGGCGACCAAAGGTCACAGCATTGTCCTGATGGGTCAATGTTGACAATGCATCAACGGGCTCACCATTCAATAGGATATCGAGTTTGGCCAGCTTCGAGGGACGGAAACCATCGATATGGTAGTCAAACGAGGCATAGCCCTTGGATATCGATTTCAGTTTGTCGTAGAAGTCAATGACGATTTCTCCCAATGGCAGCATGAAGCGCAGTTCGACACGATTTCCACTGACATATTGCTGATCAATGAGTTCACCACGTTTATCGAGGCACAATGTCATAATCGGTCCGATATAGTCGGCAGCCGTAATAATCGATGCCTTGATATAGGGCTCCTCGATATGGTCTATCATCGTCTGGTCGGGCAATCCTGATGGGTTATGCACCTCTTTCACCTCGCCCTGTTTCGTGTAGCACATATAGGTCACGTTAGGCACGGTGGTAATGACATCCATGTCAAACTCACGGTCTAAGCGTTCCTGAACGATTTCCATATGTAACAATCCCAGGAATCCACAACGGAAACCGAAGCCCAGCGCAATAGATGTCTCAGGGACGAAGGTCAGCGATGCATCGTTCAGCTGTAGCTTTTCAAGCGAGGCACGCAGATTCTCATAGTCCACAGGATCAATGGGATATACACCAGCAAACACCATTGGCTTGACTTCCTGGAAACCTTCGATGGCCTTATCACAGGGAGTGGCTACATGTGTAATCGTATCACCTACCTTGACTTCTTTTGAGTTCTTGATACCCGATATGATATACCCCACATCACCCGTACGGAGTTCCTTACGAGGTATCATATCCATCTTGAGCACACCGACCTCATCAGCCACATACTCCATGCCAGTATTAAAGAACTTCACCTTGTCACCCTGACGGATCACACCATTGGTAATCTTGAAGTATGCAATGATGCCTCGGAATGAATTAAACACCGAGTCAAAAATGAGTGCCTGCAGAGGGGCTTTCTCGTCACCAACGGGATGAGGGATGCGCTCCACGACAGCATTCAGGATATCCTCAACGCCTTCACCGGTCTTTCCAGATGCACGCAAGATGTCCGACGGATCACAGCCTATCAATTCTACGATTTCGTCTTCCACCTCGTCAGGCATAGCACTGGGCATGTCTATCTTGTTGATAACGGGAATAATCTCGAGATTGTTATCTATCGCCAAGTAGAGATTTGATATGGTCTGTGCCTGTACGCCCTGCGTAGCATCAACCACCAGCAATGCTCCTTCACAGGCAGCTATCGAACGACTTACCTCGTAGGAGAAATCGACGTGTCCCGGAGTATCAATGAGGTTCAGAATATATTTTTCACCCTTGTACATATATTCCATCTGGATAGCGTGGCTCTTAATCGTGATACCACGCTCTCGCTCCAGTTCCATATCATCCAACATCTGTCCTTCCGTCACCTGGATAGTCTTGGTGTATTCCAGCAGACGGTCGGCCAATGTTGACTTACCATGGTCTATATGTGCAATGATGCAGAAATTTCTTATATGGTCCATGTTTACCTTAAAACACTATTAGACTGCAAAAGTACAAAAAAAAATCGAGAATATGGCAATATCCTCGATTTTTTATACATTCTTTCACTATTTATTCTTCTTCAGGTGAAATAAGTTTGTATCCCTTACCATGGATGTTAATGATTTCAATCTGCGGATCGTCCTTGAGATGCTTACGCAACTTGGTGATATATACATCCATTGAACGGGCATTGAAATAGTTGTCATCAATCCAGATGGTCTTCAGTGCAAAGTCACGCTGCAGGATTTCGTTGGCGTGTGAACAAAGCAGGGCGAGCA
This sequence comes from uncultured Bacteroidales bacterium, assembly GCA_902799655.1. GTDB lineage: Bacteria > Bacteroidota > Bacteroidia > Bacteroidales > Bacteroidaceae > Prevotella. The sequence continues at coordinate 24,229 of CADCBH010000029.1, read as the reverse complement.
GTTCGTTTTCCTTGGTTGTCAGCTTGGTCTGCTTCTCACCAATAGTCAGCAACTGTTTCTGTGTGTCGAAGGTGAATTCGCCAATGCGATATACCGAACTCTCCTTGTTTTTCTTACCACGTACACGACGCAGGATAGCCTCTACACGGAATACGAGCTCTTCCATGGAGAATGGCTTTGTAATATAGTCATCAGCACCAATCTTAAAGCCTTCTAGAATGTCTTCCTTCAACGTCTTGGCAGTCAGGAAGATGATGGGGATATCAGCATTTGCCTGACGGATCTCCTGAGCCAAAGTGTATCCGTCTTTCTTAGGCATCATCACATCGAGGATACAGATATCAAACTTGGTCTTCAGGAAGGCTTTGTAGCCTGCCTCACCATCGGGACAGAGTTCTGCCATATAGCCTTTAGCTGCCAGATACTCGCGGAGCAACATGCCCAGGTTCTCGTCGTCTTCACAAAGAAGAATCTTCAGTTTCTCGTCCATAACCTAAATAATTTACAATTTAACAATTCAGTATTTAATTTTATTAGTATTCTTATTCTTCTTTCAGAATAGGCAGTGAGATGGTAAACTTAGTACCTTTGCCCAACTCACTATCAGCCTTGATATCGCCTTGATGCAGGTCTACAACCTTCTTCACATAGGCCAAACCTAAACCGAATCCTTTCACATCGTGTTTGTTACCAGTATGCACGCGATAGAACTTATCGAAGATTTTACGTAGGTTCTCACGCTTGATACCCTGACCAGTGTCACGTATCGAGAGGTATAGTTTCTCGTGGTCGTTCCACGTGCGGATATAGATATCGATAGGCTCATCAGGCTTGCGATATTTCACGGCGTTATCCAGCAGATTCGTGATGGCATTCTGGAAATGTACTTCATCGACATAAATAGCCGAATCGATAGCCTCAATCTCCGTATATATCTTACCGCCAGTATGTTCCACACGCAGGCTAAAGGATTGCGCAACAGTCTCAACCATCTCGTTCAGATCCAGTTCCTTCTTATTAAACACCACACTGCGCTTGTCAAACATGGACATCTGAAGTACCTTCTCAACAAGGAAACGCAAACGTTTCGACTCGTCTCCGATAACCGTACTCAGGTGCTTGGCCATTGCCTCACTCTTGGTGACGCTATCATCATTCATCATCTGTGCTGCCAGAGAGATACTAGCGATAGGAGTCTTCAGCTCGTGCGTCATGTTGTTGATAAAGTCGTTCTTGATCTCTGTATAACGCTTTTGACGGAAGATGACGACAATGGTAAAGATGAAAGTGACGAGCAATACCAGCGTGAAAATAATTGACGGAATCATGAACCGGACACTGGAGAAAATATAGGAGTTCATTTCAGGGAAATGAATCCTCACTACACCTTTCTTAGATTGAGGATCATTGTTGAAGAGTGTCTGCTGATAGGTATATTCCCTACCCTTCTCTTCATAGTCTGGACAACGGTAAACTTCGCGCCCGTCAGTAGTGGACACCGTGAAATGATAAGGTATGTTGATACCGTTGTTGGCCAGTTCAGTACGGATGTCGTGATCCAGCATGCGGAAGTTGATACGTTCCTTCAAAGGCTTCTCACTGGCTGCATACAGAATATTGTAGACCACCTCATCGAGTAGTGCCTTCTGATAGACATAACGCTGGCGCACAATTTCCTGCATGGTCTTTGTGGCATCCTCTAACGAGTTTTTGTCTTTACGCATGATCATCGCCTTGGGCACCGAGGCAGGCTTCATTTTCAGTGCCTTCACCTGGAATGAACTGTAAATGGTACCGTCGTCGGCAGCCACTGCAAACTGGTGACTATGTGTGATTGAGCCCAGACCGTCAACCATGATACTATCCTGAGTAAAGGCACGGCGTTCGGTCTCGTTGACATCTTTCTCCAAATAGCGCAGGGTCTCATTCATCTCCAGGTTGCGTGATGCCTGATAGAGACTTCGGTTCACACTCTCGTCAAACTGCTCTTTCTTCATCTTCACCATCTCCTCGACATAGGAGAACTGAAGGAAGAGCAATGCGAGGAATGAGAATCCCATAATGCATGCTATAGTCCAAATCGTTGACTTTTTCATATCGAGGGCAAAGGTAATACATTTTATAATACATAGCAGCAGATTAGTTAATTATTTCCGTTAAATTTAACGTTATTAACTAATTTGCCGCTATTTAATTACAAATGTATATTTAAGTCAATGCCTAACTGAAGCGGATTACCACGTTGCGCAAAGCGTAGTGCCTCACCGGCAGCCTTGCTTTCTACAGCAAAGGTATTGTACTTGGTTTTTGTCAGATTACGTCCCCAGAGTTTGACATTACAACTACCGAAGTCATAACCTACATGTGCGCCTAAGAGCACATACGGCTTCTGTCTGAAGGTGTTGGCTTCGTTCCATTCTGTATAGCCCTGTCCGCTCAGGTCAGCACCCACAAGGATATGGTCAATACGGTAGTTAACCCCTAATGAGAACGTGGCTGATGGAACAAAAGGTATTGAGTTGCCATTATAGGAATCGTACTCGTCGAATTTAGCCTTGACAGCCCCCATATTACAGAACCAGTCCAGACAATCATCAAAGGCACGACCACGTAACGATAGCTCGAACCCCATCGTGTGACTCTTTCCTGCATTCACCATGATACGTCCGAAGTTGTAGTCTGGACTCATCATCGACAGCTGCTGGTTTTTGATCTTCATGTAATAGACGGCGATATCAGCGTGTAGCTTGCCGTCCAGCAGGTTCAGATGGGCACCAGCCTCATAGTTCCACGACTCCTCGGGTTTGTAGCTGATCGTCTCGTCAATGGCGTTATAGTCTTCATCGGTGTAGCTGATGGTGACATCACCCTGGCTCAGCGACTTTCCTTTGCTCATGAATTCCGACTGATAGATATCAGAGAACATCTGGATGTTGTATCCTCCGGCACGATAGCCCTTAGACACGGTAGCATAGATGTTCGAGCCACTGTCATCCAAACGGTAGGTTGCCCCCACCTTGGGCAGCAGTTGGTGGAACGAGCGCTTACTGTCGTTCGCTATCAACGCAGTCAACCTGTTGGTCTCCTCTAAAGGAGGGATAGCATAGTGTAGCGCCACCAGTCCTGCGGTGTTATAGTCTATCTTCACCTGACTATATTCATAGCGCAGGCCTAAGGTGACATCCAGCCGGTCGGTGAGCGATACCGTTGACTCATGGAAAGCGCCCAGACTGGCTGAGGGTGTGTGGAAGGTCTCTGTGACGTTGAAGTCAGGAATCTCCCAAATGGTGAACATCGATTGCACGTATGCTGGCATCATCGACATGATGCGAGCTGCTGTCATTTCATTCATATCAGGGCCGAAGGTCACTGGCGCATCGGTACGCAACCATTGGTACGATCCGAATACGCCAAACGTCCAATGCCACTTCCGTTGTCCGTGACTGCGCAGAATCATCTCCTCAGTCAGCGCCTGCTGTTTCTGTATCTGTGTCAGGTGCATATAGTCTTCAGGCAGATAGTCCTGGTCCATCTCCATGTGGTCACTCAGATACTGCCATGATGTTGTCGAACTGAGCAGCCAGTTGTCTGTCTTGTAGCTGATGTTCAGACCCGTATTCACCATCTGGCGCCTGTAGCTGTTCATCAGCGTTGTCCATGGGTCTTCCACGTTATTGCCATCATCGTCGCACAGACCATAAGGAAACGCATTCTGTCTGGTCCACTGGTAGTCGGCTGTCAAGTCCAGTGTCAGTCGTTGGGTCGGTTGGTACATGAAACGCATCTTTCCGCCAGCCTCCTGTAGCTTGTCGTTCCACTCGTCCAGCTCCTGATTCTTGAAGAATCCACGCTGGCCATTCCAGAAGGCTGCTGCTGAGAAGGCAAACTTATCCGTAGGACGGTGGAAATGGGCTACCTCCGCATGCGATGTCAGTCCTGTGCCGATACCCATAGCGATATCAGTGCCCTGATACATCATGGGGTTCTTAGAGTAGATATGCACCAGTCCACCCTCTGTGTTCATGCCATAGAGGGTGCTTTGCGGACCACGCAGCACATCGACACGATCGATATGGTAGAAATGGTGATTGAAGGCCGCTTTCGACATCAGTGGGATGTTGTCATAGTAGATGCCTACAGCCGGATTGTTGATGCGCGAACCGATACCGCGAATATACATCGATGATGTCAGGCGAGAGCCATATTGCGGCATCGAGAACGAGGGTACGTATTGTGACAGCTGTGCCAGGTCGCTGACTCCCAGCGTCTGCATCTCGCGTTGAGTCAGCACTGTCGAGCTGAGGGGTTGGTGGCGCAACAGACGTCCGTCCTTGGGTTGCGATACCACGACAATTTCGTCCAGGTCGAACACCTTCGACGTGTCGTTCACCTCTTCAGCCTGAACCATCGCGGAGATGAAGAGTAATGCTCCTGAAAACAATAATCTACCTATCATATATATAGTAGTATGTGTTGGTTATACTTTTCCCGTATATTCATGCTTGCGCTTTGGATTCATCGGGAACCATCCTTTCTCCACACGCTTTTTCTGTGAAAAGAGCTCACCGATACCCCACAGTGCCGATGCGCCAAAGACTCCCAGGAACGACGATAGATAGACGTTTTCCGTGAAGAGTGCAGCCACACAGCAACTGATGCCTACCAACAGATAGACCACCCAGGGCCTTGTGCCCCAGTAATACTCTGTCTTGATGACGATAGGATGCCATATACCTATGGCCAGAAACGTCATGACGGCAATGATGATACCGGTGAAATACATTAGCGCTGGAAATATTTCTTACCGCCCTTGATGATGATACCCTTATAGCCAGCTGTGGTGCGCTGTCCGGCTAGGTTATAGGCGGGAGCGTCGTTCTGCTCCACCATCTTGATGGTTTCTACGCCTGTCGCCTGACCAGGGAAGGTGCTTACTATCGGGAATTGCATCTTACCAGGGTGGAAGGCATTGGTCACCTTGATTTTACTGCCATCATATACCAGCAGGATGCTGTTATCGCCCTGACTCATAGCGAAATCAGCATCATAACCTATCTTACCGTCCTGCACAGACTTGAAATGCATAGTCAGTCCGTCAGCAGCATAGTCACGATAGTAGCCACCCTTCTGCTCGTCCATAGCCAGACCCTTGACGATATAGCTGCCAATGGTCAGATCACCCAGAGGTGTACCACTCAGCTGATAGCTGGGAACACTGACGTCCAGCAGGGTGTTGTCACCATCAGGATATTTGCGAACGCTGTAGGTCACGTTTTCAGCGCTATAGTTGAATACCTTATTGATGCTCACGTCCAACTTGTCTGTATAATCCTTAATATAATAAGCAGTGATGCTATATGTCAGCGGCATTGGCATAGCGCCATACATAAGGCTGACGCTCAGCTGAAACGTATTGAAGGCATCATGGGCATAAGAACCCGTCAGCGATGAGACAACAATCGTTTTCTTCACACCGTCAACGGTCATCTCCTCCATATACTGATGGTCAGGGAAAGTCACCGTCCTTGTGGCCGCATTCATCGAATACTGGACGTTATGAATGGTAATAGCAGGAATCACGAAGTTGCCATACCTCATCTCAGGCAACGTAATATCTGAACCTGAAAACGTCACGGTGTCTGTCACAAGTGTAGAAACGGTTTGTCCGCCTACTTCAATGGTTGCTTTTCCTGAAAACTTCATAGCGCCGTGTCCGCCTTGAGCCATAGCTGAAAGCGTGGCAGTGGTTAAGAATAATAATGCAAAAATCTTTTTCATTTTTTTATATGTGGTTAAAATCGGGTGCAAAGGTAATCAATTTCCTTCACACCCACAATCCTAATTTATATGGATTTTCAGGAGTCACTGAGATTGGCACGATATTTGCAAACACCTCGGCATCGAATATCAATAAAATAATAAAGTATATGCAAAAAGGTAACATCGGGGTTACTACTGAGAACATCTTCCCCGTCATCAAAAAGTTTCTCTATTCAGATCATGAGATTTTCCTGCGCGAGATGGTATCGAATGCTGTCGATGCTACGCAGAAGATGAAGACGCTGGCTGCTCAGGGCGAGTATAAGGAGGAGTTGGGCGACCTGACAGTACGTGTCAGTCTGGATACCGACAAGGGCACCATCACCATCTCGGACCACGGTATCGGCATGACCGAGGAGGAAATCGACAAGTACATCAACCAGGGACAATGCCAACAACATCATCGGACACTTCGGTCTGGGCTTCTACTCTTCGTTCATGGTATCGAAGAAGGTGGAGATTATCACCAAGAGCTACAAGGAAGGCTCGAAGGCTGTGAAGTGGAGCTGCGACGGCTCACCCGCCTACGAGATCGAAGATGCTGAGCGTGAGGCCCACGGATCGGACATCATCCTCTACATCGACGATGACTGCAAGGAGTTCCTCGAGAAGGAGAAGATTCAGCAGTTGCTCACAAAGTACTGCAAGTTCATGGCTGTGCCCGTGGCCTTCGGTAAGAAGCAGGAGTGGTCGAGCGACGAGAAGAAGATGGTAGATACCGAAAAGGACAACATCATCAACGATGTTGCTCCACTGTGGACATCGACTCCCTCGACGTTAAAAGACGAAGACTACAAGTCGTTCTATCGCACGCTCTATCCCATGAGCGACGAGCCCCTGTTCTGGATTCACCTGAACGTGGACTACCCCTTCAACCTCACAGGTATCCTCTACTTCCCCAAGATCAAGTCGAGCATTGAACTGCAGAAGAACAAGATTCAGCTCTACTGCAACCAGGTATTCGTCACCGATCAGGTAGAGGGCATCGTACCCGAGTTCCTGACGCTGCTGCATGGTGTCATCGACTCACCAGACATCCCTCTGAACGTATCTCGTTCTTATCTGCAGAGTGATCGCGAGGTCAAGAAGATCTCTACCTATATTACCAAGAAGGTGGCCGACCGTCTGAAGGCTATCTTCACTGAGAATCGCAAGGAGTTTGAGGAGAAGTGGGATGACCTGAAGCTGTTTATCAACTACGGCATCCTCTCGGAAGAGGGCTTCTACGATCGTGCCAAGGAGTTCGCACTCTTCAAGGATACGGAGGGCAAGTACTTCACCTTCGACGAGTATAAGACCCTCATCGAGGGCGCCCAGAAGGACAAGGACGACCAGCTCGTCTATCTCTATGCTACCGACAAGGACGAGCAGTACTCCTACATCAAGGCTGCTCAGGACAAGGGCTACAGCGTGCTGCTGCTCGACGGACAGCTCGACGTGCCTACCATCCAGACGCTGGAGCAGAAGTTCGAGAAGAGCCGTTTCACCCGTGTGGATGCAGACATCATCGACCGTCTCATCGTGAAGAGCGACGCACCTAAGAGCGACCTCAGCGAAGACGACTCTGCCAATTTGTCACAGGTCTTCAAGTCACAGATGCCCAAACTCGACCACGCAGAGTTCATGGTGCAGGTAGATGCTCTTGGTGCTGAGGCCCGTCCTGTGGTTATCACCCAGAATGAGTGGATGCGTCGTATGAAGGAGATGAGTCGCTTCCAGCCTGGCATGAACTTCTATGGACAGATGCCCGACTCGTTCAACATGGTACTCAATAGCGACCACCCGCTGGTAAAGCGCGTCCTCGACGACTGCAAGTCATCTACCGAAGAGGCCCTGAAACCCATCGTCTCTGAACTGAAAGGTCAGGAAGCCCGTCTTGCCGCCATCCAGCAGCAACAGGACAAGAAGAAGTACGACGAACTGACGCAGGACGACAAGGATATGAAGGCCGAGTGCGAGAAGGCCGTCCAGGAGCAGAAGGACAAGAAGAACGATGTGCTCAGCGGTTTCGCTGCCAAGAACGACATCATCCATCAGCTCATCGACCTCGCATTGCTACAGAACGGCATGCTGAAGGGCGAGGCCCTCGACAAATTCCTGAAGCGTAGCGTTGACTTGATCAAATAATAGCCTCATATCTATCAAGATAAAGGCTCTCCGATTGGAGATGGATAATTGACCCCGACCTGCGAAGTGCAAGCCGGGGTCTTTCGAGGGAATACATATGAAATGTTTGCCCCTACAAAAAACCAAAATTGTTTGGAGATTTTGCTCACTTATTTGTATCTTTGTAACCGAAATCAAAAACAATGGAAAATAAGGCACAGCGGACATATATAGCCATCGACCTGAAGTCGTTTTACGCTTCGGTAGAGTGTGTAGACAGAGGGCTAGACCCACTGACAGCAAACTTGGTGGTGGCTGATGTCAGTCGGACGGAGAAAACGATCTGTCTGGCTGTGTCGCCCAGTCTGAAAGCCTACGGCATTGGTGGACGTGCCCGACTGTTCGAGGTGTATCAGAAAGCGCGCGGAGTGGATTTCATCATTGCCCCACCCCGCATGGCCCACTATATCGAGGTGAGCAGCAAGGTGTATAGCATCTATCTGAAGTACATCGCCCCTGAAGATATCCACGTCTATAGCATTGACGAAGTGTTTATGGACGTCACTGCCTACCTTGGCACCTACAAGATGACGGCCCACGAGTTGGCTATGACCATGATACGCGACGTACTGAAACAAACGGGTATCACGGCTACAGCAGGCATTGGCACCAATATGTATCTCTGCAAGGTAGCAATGGATATCATGGCTAAGAAGATGCCTGCCGATAAGGATGGCGTGCGTATCGCAGAACTCGATGAGATGACGTTCCGACGCGAACTCTGGGACTATCGCCCCCTCACCAAGTTCTGGCGTGTGGGCAAAGGTATTGCCAACAAACTGGCGATCTATGGTATCGACACCATGGGCAAGATAGCCCGTCTTTCAGAACAGAACGAGGAAGTGCTATATAAGTTGTTTGGCGTGAATGCCGAACTGCTGATAGACCACGCCTGGGGTTGGGAACCATGTACCATCGAGGCTGTGAAAGCCTATCGTCCTGAGACCAACTCCTTCAGTAGCGGACAGGTGCTACAGGAACCCTACAACTTCCAGAAAGCCCGTGTAGTCATCATGGAGATGGCTGAGGGTATGGCTCTCAACTTAGTGTCCAAGCGGATGGTGACAGATCAGATGGTGCTGACAGTTGGCTATGATACCGAGTGCCTGACGCGTCCTGAGATACGCGACAAATATCATGGCGAAATCGTTACCAACTATTACGGAAAGCTCGTTCCCAAGCATGCTCATGGCACGTCGAATTTCGACAAACCAACGTCTTCATCACGCCTGATGATGACAACTGCTGCCGAACTCTTTGACCGATTGGTCAATCCCGATCTGCTCATCCGCAGACTGAATATCTCTGTCAACCGCGTGGTACCCGAGTCTGCCGTTTCAGCCCAGTACGAAGCACCCCAGCAGTTGGATTTGTTCACCGACTACGAAGCTTTGGAAAAGCAGAAACAGGAAGAACAAGCCCGTCTGGATAAGGAACGACGGATGCAGGAAGCCCAACTCAAAATCAAGCAGCGCTTTGGCAAGAATGCCATCCTCCGTGGGCTCAACTACTCTGAGGGAGCCACTGCCAAAGACCGTAACAAACAGATAGGAGGACATAAAGCATGAGCAACTACGACGATATCATCAATCTGCCACATCACGTGTCGAAGCGTCATCCTCAGATGTCGATGTGGAACCGTGCTGCCCAGTTCGCACCCTTTGCTGCCCTGACGGGCTACGAAGAGTCCATCAAGGAGTCGGCACTGGAGAATGAGAAACTGTTTGAAGAAAAGAACGATGACGATCTGTTATTATATGAAGTGAAATAATATTTGGATATTTTGTGGATAGAAATACAACAACCCATCGGATTATGTTAATATTTCCTAACAATTGTTCTGTACAGGAACATTATTATAATATATTTCCTAATTTTGTAGCAACCTAAAAACCTAAAAGAATTATGCAGACAAAGCCAGAACCAAAAATCGAGAAGCTGACGATCAACCAGAAGAAGGTTGAATCGAGTACGAAAAAACAAATGCCATCTATTTGGTATACTTGAAAACATTAGCGCGACACCAACCACGGTGCCGCGCCATTTTTTTTGATATAAGATGAAATAGATTAAATTTTCGATTCTTCCAGGAAACGTAGCTCTGCCTCCAGCATCTCCAGTTTCGGCATCTGACAGCCTGCCTCGCGGGCTATTTCTATGGGGCGGGTGTAGAGGTAGTATATCTCCATACGTCGGTGGAAGTCGTAGTCCAGTCGCATAGACGGTGAATACGGCGTCATCGCATCCGTTGTCTCTATCATCTTATCGACAAACGCTTCATCGAGGTTCTTCACACCCAGGTGCTGGGCAGTCTGCACCACCTCCATCATCTGTTCTCGAATCAGCTGACGGGTGGACGCGTTCTTCAGCAGTTGGTCCGTCTGCGTGTGCAAGGCAACCGTCATACCGTTGAACGGCATGTTCCACACCGCCTTCTTCCAGCGTGCCTCATGATATTCTACAAGACCCGTCTCGATGCCAGCCTGTCGGAATTCTTCTACGACAGCCTGCATCTGCGCCTCGTTCTTGCAGGAGTAGTTAGCCAGATTGATGCTGCCATAACACTGGTGATTGACAACGCCGGGCTGGGTCTTTGCCGAACAGATAAAGGCCAGTCCGGCAGCCAGTTGCACTTCGGGGAACATCTTCTGCACATCCTCCTCCACCCCAATGCCGTTCTGAATGAGCACTACCAGCGTCTTGTCATGGAGCAATGGTGGCAACAGCGTCTGCAGTTTGTCATTGTTCACAGACTTCAGGCACACCAGCACCACATCGCAGTTCGGCATATCCTCCGTATTCTGATAGGCGTTGATGTTATCCAGATGAAACGATCCGTCACAGGAGTCCACCTGCAGTCCGTGCTGTTTCACATACTCATAGTCACTACGAAACAGAAAGTGCAGCTCCTGTCCTGCGCGAGCCAGTTTCGCTCCATAATATCCTCCAATGGCACCCGAGCCAATCACTCCATATCTCATATTTTTCGCTATTTGTTCATTTGCAGCGACAAAGTTACACTATTTTTTTGTATTTCATCGTGTTTTGTGTAATTAATTCCTCCCACAAACATTTTCGGCTCAAATCCTTACTGGTTTGAGCCGGGTAAATGAAACACTTACTTTCAGTTTTTCAATCATTTATTTTGATTTTTCAGTTATTATTCGTATTTTTGCAACGAAAAAGATTATAATGATATGACAACAATACAGATGAATGCCGAACTGCTCCGCAACATGAGCATCATAGCAGATGATGAAAATCTGCTGAGACGCGCAGCCAAATATCTGCGCAAACTTGTCGCTGAGAAGCAGGCAGACTCCACATTGATGACAAAGGAAGAATTCTTTGCTCGTGTAGATAAAGCAGAGAAAGAAATCGCTGAGGGTAAAGGCATCACCTTTACAAATAAAGACGACATGAATGCTTGGCTAAATTCGCTCTGATGAAATACACTATTACTTATGCTCCTGAAGCTAAAGAGGGACTTGCCAAACTGAAGCGCAGCGAACCCGCATCTTATAAGAAAGCCGTCAAATTGCTCAACGAGATTGTAGATCATCCCCAAACTGGTACTGGCCATCCCGAACCACTGAAGGGTAAGCCAGAGAATCGTTGGAGCCGTCAGATTACCAAGAAACATCGTTTGGTGTATCGCATCTTCGAAACCGAAATTTACGTAGATGTGCTTTCTGCTTATGGGCATTATGATGACAAATGATTGATTATTCATTAATACCTCAGCCATCTTCCATCTGACATCAGCCATTAGCCTCCTCCTCACTCCCCACTCCTCACTCCTCGATCATCGTGCCATCTCCCACCCTCGCAACATGGCGAACCAGTCGATAGACGTCACACCGTTCTCCTGTATCGCCATAGCTGCGCCGAGGGCTATCCAGCGCGAGGGCTTTTCCGACGGGATGCCCAATGGCTCGTCGGGATGGATACCTGTCAACCTACTGACATTCTCCACATACGCCTTCGTGTTGTTCTCATTGGGTGGCGCCCACTTCGTTACGATAGCCCTGATGGTATAGAGGCGGTACGTGTGGTAGTAGGTACGGGTGAGCAGCTTGAACGCTGCTCTCCACCCATACACTAAGTTCTCAAACTGGCAGAACGCTGCGTCCGTCTGCTCTTTCTTCATTCCCTGCCACTGATCCTTCGTTCTCCGGATATTCAGTGGATTATTATTTCTGATTCCTCTTGGTAACATACTTTTGTTTCAAATTTCAAGATTCAAGTTTCAATTTCCATAACGAAACGGGAAAACGGCAAAACGGGAAAACTATAGCATGACCGTTCCCGTCTTGCGATAGAGTGCTTTCAGCTTGCCGTTGTCCTTAAATTCTCCAGTCTTCACGGCCAGATGGTCTGCCAGCAATGTGCGAGCACGGCCTCTTGCCGACGATTCACCTTCCAGTCCAAAGCAGCGCATAATGTCCTCGGCTGTGAACTCTTCAGGCAGACGGTTGAACGCCTCGATGGTCTTCGGCTTACGACGTGAGTTAGCCGACACGTCACGCTTTTGGTCATCAAAGTACTTCTCGGCCAAAGCCCCAAAGTAATGACGCTGACAGGCATATTGGATGTTCACGATCAGCTCTGCGAGTTTCCAATCTACATCGTCCGTCTCGAACTCACCACACCAGTAGTTGCCCTCTTGATGGATGCAGGTCCAATGACGCATCACAATGAAAGGCGCAGCAAAGTTCAATCCGTGATAGGCACAACGTTTCAGGAGCATCTCATCGGCCTTGGAGTCGTTCTCTTTGGCATCCTCCATGCGGCGAGCCGTCCAGTCGTAGAGTTCATCTACAATTTTATCGAGACTCAGCAGCCCCTTTACACGATCCAACTTGAAAGCCCATTCTTTCAGCCGATCATCACTCTCAAAATCCACTGTCTTCTCGCGCTCCATCATCTCAAAGTTGGTGCTAGGCAACGGAATACAAGTGAGTCGTGTAGCGAGTCCAGAACCGAAGTTCTGCTCATTCACCTTCTTCTTCAAAGCAATGGGCGTGCCCGTATAGATATAGTTCCATGTCACGAAGAAATTCTGTACAACAGAATCCAGATTCGAATACGCCTGACCATCCTCTTCGTTGTGAAAAGCCTTCAATTCCAGGCTCTGCTTATCAATCCACGATCCGCCTTTTTGAACGGTCAGCGTGTTATCCAATTCAGTGTCGAACGTGAGCATGTGCAGCTGCATCTCCTCACCATCCACCACCTCCACGGCATTCACCATATCCTGAATGAACTGCGCGTTACTGGTTCGAGCCGGATGCACTCTGAACAACGCCTTGGGCTTCTGCGGCTTCTCCTTGTTCGCGCCCTTGGTCTTCATTTCCTCCTTGTAGCGGTTGATGGCTGCAATACCAGCCTTATCCGCTGCCACCATAGGAGCCGCCAAGAGTTTGAACAGTCGAGTTGCAAACGACTTACCGCTTGCAGGGTCACCAATAATCAGCGTCGAGTTATTGAGCCTGCGCAATTCCTCAGGACGATGGTAGAAACGATACGTACATCTTGTCATCAGTGTCATCAACAGTCCTCCACCAACGAACAGCGCCGCAGGATATTGGTTGCGCTTCAGTCCCTTGCAAATGTCCCTCAATATCGGGTATTCAGGCATCATCGCCTCAATGCGTTCACCCCACTCCCACAAATGCTGATCCATGTCCCCTTCCTGAGGGCACAAAGGGGTCTGACCCTTTTGCGCCCTTTTGGCTAGGATTTCGCGCATGGGCTTCGACAAGCCTTTGGGTGGTTCCTTACAGGCTGACTCCACGATGCTTCTGAGTTCCTGCTCGTCCAATCCTAGACGAGGCATAATCTGCAAGAGCTGCTGTTTGTTGTTGTCGCAGATTGCCCTCAGGTTCACTGCCAACTGGTACAACTTCACGTTCCTTTCGCCCTCCTGTGGTTCCCCACCATTAAGTTTCCACCACTCGCTGATAATCTCGCTGTAAGGAATACCCTTGAAACTTAACGGTACTGACTCAACGTCCACCTGCCCACCTTCTGCAGGCCTCTGTTTAACACTCGTACTGGCCATAGCAGCAGGCTTAGTGTCAGCACTATGACCAGCCCTATACTCAGCATCGTATTTCTCAGCAAATTCTTTGTTCTCATAAGTAAATAGTTCCTTGTCAATGTACAAAATATCCGATTCCTTGCAGATGAAGCTCATGCGACTAGCGTCCTTGCAGCTCTCATCAACCTCCACGCCAAGCACCTTCGCCATCGCGTGTTGATTATCGATGAGATTACCCTTCTTGGCGTCGGCCTTGAAGACTATCTTCAGACCTTTGCCACTTGGTGTCACATACACGAGCAGAATGCCTAAGCCCCCTAAGTTAGGGGGTTGGGGGTCTGAAGAAGCGCCAGAGTTTCCATTGTTCAGACCCCTGTCGCCCCCTAACTTAGGGGGCCAAATCGACCTGGGATCCACATGATCCACATCCATCACCACGAGTCCTGTCAACCTTGTTGCAGCCTGCTTGCGCCAGCGTCCCAATTTCCCAGCCTTCGACGTGGTTTCATCAAACGTGGCTTGGAAGATAAAAGCAGGCAGTTTGCGTTTGAGTGCCGCATCATGCGTCTCACGATACTTATCGATGTTCTCAAAATCCCATAATTTTCAATTATCAATTATCAATTTTCAATTATAAGGACTGCAAGTCCGTTATGTAGAACATATTCTCATGGCGATCGCTCGAGTCGCCCCACGTGCGATGCTTCCAGAATCCCTTCACGATGTATGGCATACCCTGCTGGAACTGCGTATCACGGTTCTTCGATGCCAGTTCACCAGTCATCTCACCATAGATCACGTCACCACCACGCTTCATTGTCACACCACGGCTCTTGAAGTATTCAGAGCTGCCGTCCTGCTTCTGATACTGGCGCTCAGCGTATGCGCCCACCGCTACGATTGTTACTAATGTTTCCATTGTATTGATTTTTAAGGTTTAACAAAATTCGATTAAGTCCAGTTCCTTGTCGATGAGCGCATTCTTCGCATCCTGGTTGTGCTCGTTGAGCAGCCCGATAATCTGCGCTGTGCAGAAGTCCCTCGGAAAACTGCCGAACACCTTGATACGCTCCATCGACTCCTTTACCCAGCCCCAAGGCAACTTCTTGATCAGTCGGTCTTTCTCGCGCACTCGCGGCTGACGGTTGTACGCCTTAAAGGTTAACTTACCTGTGTTCTCATCAATGAACAGAACACCTTCTACTCGCTTTTCTTTCAGTAACTTGGCCATCACACTGATGGCATTCAAAACAAAAATGTATTTTTTCATAATCGATTCGAATTTGTGAGCTTCGGAAAGCGATGTGTTTTTCAGTTGAGCTCAATTTCTATCCGGATACTTTCCCACTCGCTCATTCCTCCGACTCGGTTATTACGTTCTTACTTCTTACTTCTTACTTCTTTTGGGACCATACCTGCGTATCATATACTTCATGTGGTTTGCAAACATCAGCTGCGGCATATCCTCCTTCAGTATCTTGCAGATGGTCTTATAGTGTTGGTTAGCCATAGCACTCTTGAAGGTCATCTTTGTACCAGTCATCACATAGACCAACAGAGCATACGCCATAGCACTGCGATCCAGAGGGTGATAGTATTCAAGCATCTTTTTTACATGCTCTCTGCTATCCTGAGTCATCCAGAGTTCTAACAGTTTCACCATCATCTTGGTAGCCAAAGTGGTTTCCCACGAACCGATGGATTCCTCACCATTGGTTTTCTCAATCCAAGGAGCCAGGTGTTGCAACATCTTACACAGTTCAGAGTTCTGATTGTTCTCTGCTTCCTGTTCCTCTAACCAAGCACCTTCCTGCTGAGCAGCGAGGGCTTCTTTCTGAATGTCATTTGTAGTCTTCATAAACCTTATTATTTTTAGTGATTAAACATTCTCCTCATTTTTCACCTCTGCAAGCATCTCCTCTGCTTCGTCGATGAACCAAGGCAACAGTTTCTGAAAGAGTGGTTCATTATCCCAGTCTGCATCCAGTGCAATGACCTTCAGAGCCGCATACGCCTTGCAGACGGCATACGTCTCGATGCATAATCCCTGATAGGAATTACCATACTGTGATAACTTCTCAATGAGTTCGTTGCTAAGAACCTCGCCATACTGAACCATTGTTTCAAGGTTCTTCTGCTTCTCGTCTTGTGTGCTACTTTTTTTAGTTGCTGTAGGCTGCAACATGACTGTCTTTGCCATAACCTTTGATATTTTTAATGAATAAAAAATTAACCAGAGACTTACTTGAAATCTCTGGTGCAAAGATTCTGAATAACTAATGGTAAAAACAAAGTTATTCAGGAAAACTTCAAATCAGCAACTCGCTGATAATCAAAGTCTTCCTGAATAACTTTAAATAACTTGAAAGTTATTCACGGTTATTCAAGCCGTGTACTTCCTCAAAAGACCCTCAAAATAGCCTAAAACCACGTTTTGGTCGCTAGTGGCCTTCTTGTCGCCAAGCTTCGCCTGTACAGTTTGCAGGTTGTCGTAATACCCCTCAAAGGCAAACAGCATATCAACCGTTTGCAAGTTCACATCGTTGATAACATGCATCCTGACCACGCTGCCTATAAAGAAACAGACCTTCGTCACCTGGAGACAATTCAGCGAACCACCCAGCAGTTCCTTCAGCTTCTCGCCATACGTGCTCACCATCTCGTCCATTGCCTTACAAAAGGCCTCAGCATTTATATTATATAAGTACACGCCCGCATGACCTTTGGCGCTGGTTTCTATCTGCTGTCCGTTTTTCGTAGCCGCCTTGCGCATGATGGCCTTCACCCTGTCAGCAAACGTCTCTTGTACTACAGGAGGCGCAGACGGTTCAGCCTTTCCTTCAGGCGCAGGAGTCCCATCATCCACAATTTCCTCTACCACTTCTGCCTCCTCAGCATCGTCCTTGAAGAAATTCCTGATTAAATCGTTCAGTACTCGCTCTGGCACTTGGCCAATATTTACCTCCTTGTGGTGGTCGTTGTGGATAGCACCCGGCTCATAATGATATTTCTCGCTACTCATTTCTCAGGTAATTTGGGTAAGTCATCATTTTTATCAATCTCAATGTGGCGACTCTTATCATCATGGTGTGAGCCTGACGCATAGTAGTTGCCTTTTACGATGGTAGGATTGTCGCGCTTATCTAAAATCTTCTGCTTGATTTCGTTAGCACGTTCCATCCAAGCCTTAGTACCCGTCAGAAGAGAGTTTACTTGTGTGAATACATCGTAACTGGTACCAGGCTGTAATCTCAGCAATTCAACCTCAATGTTTTCTACAGGGATTGATGCTTTGATTGCATCTGCCATTCTTTGTGCCATTTGAGCTACTTGTGAATTCAAAGAATCAACTTTGGCTTTCATTTCCTGTAGTTCGCTCATTACTTCGTCATAGCTCTTAATGTTGTTCTTGTCGAGGAATTGTCTTAGTTCTTCAGGGAACAATGTTGTGCAAAGTTCATCTAATGTTTCATTGTCCTGAGGTGTATCCTTTTGAATCTTTAAGAGTTCTTTCAGATGTCTGTTGATTTTAGATTTTCCATCCTCAGTATCAGATAAATCATCTATACGTTCTTTCAAGGCTGCATAGAAGATGTAAACGTACTTGTGGTTACTTTTCTGCACCCTCATATTATTTGCAATGGCAGCGAAGTCTCTGTTTCCATTATCAACAATACGTCGAATCATAACGGAATAGACCAATTTCAAGAAATCCCAGTGTCTTTCCAGCAATTTTAACAACTCGTCCTGTTTGTCTAAGTTACTGTCGCCGAAATCTCTTCTTATTCGAATGAAAGCATGAAGCAGTGCCAGATATCCACTTTTTGTTTGATCTCCGTAGACTTTCAGCTTTCTCAATTCGTCGTTTACACGATTTTCTAATTGTTCCCAGTCTTCATCAGCCGACAAACGATCATAAGTGGTCAGTATATCAATAAATTCATCCAGTCTAACACTCTCATTATTTTTTGCCCACGAAAAAGCCAAATCAACGACATCAAAGGATGGGATAACCTTTCCATGAATACCATCGAAAGCCACCATTCTATTCATGACTCCTTGAAGCCATACATTTCTCCATTTGCCAAGACAATAGTCGCGGTAAATATCCTTCAAAGAATCCAGCAGATAAATCTGATCGTTATCTTCTGTACATGCATTTACAGATCGTTCAATGTTTATTGAATCACCTCCCCTTATTTCTCGATAACCTTCAAAACATTCTTTGATAGGTATTATAACATATTCATCCCAATAATTCATCATAATTAGATTTTATCAATTAGTTTTTGAGTCCCATCCTCATCGCTATTCACATTCAAGTGCCTACTGTGG
Source organism: uncultured Bacteroidales bacterium (assembly GCA_902799655.1). Classification (GTDB taxonomy): domain Bacteria; phylum Bacteroidota; class Bacteroidia; order Bacteroidales; family Bacteroidaceae; genus Prevotella. Next base: position 5,865 of record CADCBH010000029.1, on the reverse strand, counting down.
TCATTATGTTGAGCCCCATCCTCATATTTGTGTTCAATCTTCACACTTGTTGGTTTCTTCTGAGGTTCAATAAAATCAGTAAGGATTCCTGAAATGGCTTCCTCATCGCCTTTACTTGGATTACGCACCAACTCACGAAGCATCATCTTAATAGCTTTTGCATCTTGAATGTCACAAGCGTCTTTGGCATAATTAGCAATGACAGGTATAGCCAATAGTGAATCTAACGGCATCTCAATGGGCTTACCTTCATCCTCTTCCATTTCTGGAGGCAATGGTGGGTTCTCATAATAGTCAACCAAAGCCGCCAAATTCTTATTTTTATTAACCAACTCGTCATTGGCCTTTTTCATAATAGACAACTGCGATTCCAGTCCCTCAATTTTTTCTTGTAATGATGAGATGATGTTATCTTTCTGACGGATAACAGTCTCTTTCATTATCTCCTGAGTTACCTTGATAGCATGGCCAACTTTTTTGTTAGCGTATGCCTCCATCTGGAGCTTTGGGTCAATTTCTTGCTTACTTGGTTGCAAGCCTTCTACCTCTTTGCGAAGTATGTCAAAAAACTCTTTATCAGCTTTCATCTTCCACTTCTTTTTAAAAGGGTAAACTATCTGGGTCATATTCCAAAAGAACTTGATCAGAACCTATTAGCGTTGCTTGCGGCTCAAATCTTTTCTCTTCGATGACGTCTATCAGCTTCAATTTCTCTTCCTTTGATGGGAAAAGAGCTAATAACTCTCGTATAGTGTCCTGCTCATAATCTTCTGTAATATCTTTCCAGTCCCAAAGAGTTTGGGTAAGTTCTGCTACAGGATGGGGATGGGGAATAAGGTCACTATTGTATCTTGCTGTAATAGAATGAGCCATTGCATCAAACGCGCCAAAATAGTCCTCACCATAGTCCTGCCCCTCCATTAGTTGAAGCACATAATCAATCTTCTCAGGGCGATCCTCTTGAAGATATAAAATGGCATATACCATCGACATCACAAGATTAGCCGCATACCTCCAGCCCATATTGCCTTTTGCTATCCACAGCCACTCCCTGACGTTGAGTTCTGGGTGAGGGTCATACATTGCCAACGTGGCAATATAATATGCCTCGTTGAAAGCTTTCTCTGCATCGAACTTGAAATAATAAGGTCTATCCTTTACTCGGAGATATACCTTATACAGCTCTTTATTCAAATCGTCGCTACGCAGAAAGTCATCCAGCGTGCGACGATCAGTATAAACAAAATCTCGCGGTAGTTTTTCTATCTTCATATTATGCTACCTTGTTGAATTGTTCGTTTCCGTAAATAATCAATAAAAGTGTCCGTATCTGATTTCAAACACATTTTTGTTGCCGTTCTCGCCAAAGGGTATCTTCGTGCGAGTAACAAATGTTCCAGAGTGATTGACCCATACGTGTGGTTCAATGAAAGCGATATATCCCCATTCATCCTCATCGTCCTCACGAAACTCATACATGTGAAAACCTTTGGGGCATTCCTTGTGGTCAAATCTTTGGTCAAGATACCACCCACGAATGCAATGCTTCCTGCCGTCAGCAGTCTCAATGCCGATGTAGTATTTGTCGAAAGATTGGAGGAACTTAATCATACTTACATCGCCAATATGGCTCTCAAATTCGTGTCTGTAAACGTGCGCCAAATCATCAACTTGATAGGCTTGTAGTCCTCGAACAATTGCTTGACGAACTTAATCTCAAACACCAGACGGAAGTCATTCTCATCAGCAGTTTCCACAAACTCGTGCTTTGTACCAACACGAGCAACTTCAATCTGATACAGGTCACGAATACCCTTGCCTTTTGTGTAAGGCATGAAATAGTAGAGTTTGTTGAGCTTTACCGTTGAAGGGAATTTTTTGCCTGTAAAGTATGCTTTTGCACGCTGATGGGTATAGGGTTCGATATACTTGTCAGGCACAAGACTTACCAGAACGTTCTTCGAGTCATCAAGATCACTATTGTCAATGTTCTTCTTGTGAGCGAATGGGTTGTTAATGATGCTGACATTCTTAGGATATTGCTCGTGCATATCGAACATATCAAGTTCAAAGAGTTGTGGAGGAAGCATTTCGTGTCCTGCCTTATCAGCCTCTTCATACTGACTCTCCTCAGGATACTGCGCATCAATCTCATTGAAAAGACGTATCAGAGAACGTCCAATGGCAAATGCGAGATTCACAGGTACGGCGTTACCAATCTGCTTGTACTGGTCGGCCATGTTACCTTCAAACTCCCAGTAGTCTGGGAAGGTCTGAATGCGTGCATACTCGCGAACAGTCAAAGGACGTGTCTCTGTTGGGTGACAGCGTTCCGTTTGTTTCTGAGCAGGTGCGCAGGTTAATGTCAGCGAAGGTTCGTCCATTGAAAGACGGCGAGCCATTCCTGTTTTACCACCTCCAAGATAGAAACTTCCACCCATATATTCTTTTTGTTCCTCTACAGGCAGGTCACGCCAATCACCACCCTCTGGAACCATTGCCATCACGCGGGCTTTCTTGGCAGGATAAAGTTGACCTTCAGACTCAGGCACATCTTTATCAAATAGTTCACCGCTAAAGAATGCGTCACGTAGCGTCATTACTCGACGATATGGATCAGGCCACCTGAAACGGAAACCTTGTTCATAGATGTCATTTCGAATAGCAATGAGTATTAATCGTTCGCGTTTCTGTGGGACTTGGTACATAATTGCCTTCAGCACACGAGGCTCAACAAGTGTGTAACCAAGTTCTGCAATGGCATTACGGATAATATCAAGTGTCCTTCCGTCTTCATGTGACAACAGACCCTTTACGTTTTCGCCCATGAACACTTTTGGCTGAATTTCACGAACTGCGCGAGCCAACTCAAAGAACAGGGTACCACGAGTATCGTTGAGACCGCCTTTTTTGCCTGCGTATGAGAAAGCCTGGCAAGGGAAACCACCTGAAAGAAAGTCCACTTTGCCACGAAGCGGAGTGAAGTCCACCTGATGAATGTCACCCTCCAACACATTCCATTCAGGGTGATTGCGTCTGAGTGTCTGGCAGGCCATAGCATCCATTTCGTTCAGTAGCACATGACGGAAACCAGCCAAATGCATACCAAGCGCCAAACCTCCAGCACCAGCAAATAGTTCTACAGAAGTAAAGTCGCGAAGAGGCGCAACATGAAACTCTTCATCCCAATTGGTGTCAAGCATCATGCGTACAGGCTCCACATCAGTAAGTTCCTCCATGTAGAAGCCCTCTTTGCCCTTTTCGTTCCTATGATAAGGATATACGCCGCTCTCGCCCCACTTCTGCGTTGTAGCAAGTGAGGTTCCCGTAAGGTCGGCTAAGTTCGTTGCAGATAAAAATGTTGGCATAATTATAGCCCTCCTTTTGCACGAATCTCGTTAGCCAATTCTGTTATTTTTTCAGAGAGATGAATGCGGGCATCAACACCATCTTCTTCAACGACCTCTCCGAATGCTTTCGTCAATCTATGATAGAACTGTTTGTCACCTGTCACATGCTCCCAAAACTCAGCACCACAATAAACAGGATATGTCTTGTCTATATTTTTATAATTAGCAGATAATTCTTCCGGCTCACCGTATAAAACGCCAACAATCATATCGTCGATTTGAAGAGGAAGCCTATCTAAACGTGCCTTATTTTGCAAATGGCCAAAATGCCCCATTATCGTTGCAACATCTGGGCTATTAATGGTATTAGGGCCTGCTTTACATTGACAGTATTTCTTTCTGCCGTCAAGCGCATCTATGAATTCAATATCGATGCCGTCGATACCTGATGCAGAGCCTGCAGATGCTGCCATCTGAGATACAAAGATTTGAACGTTTTGACCAAAGCTTGTATTTATACTCGTGCCAAGAATCCTTGGATAGAGTAAAGCTTTTGCCAAAGATTCAGGTTCAGTATTACCGCACAAGAATGATGCCAGATAATTTACTAAGAAAGGATTGATGGTAAAGCTGCTCAGATGCAGTTTTTCCATATTCTTCAAATGATTTGGAATGATTATTTCACGGAAATATGTTTTTCCGCTTTCTATAATCTGTTGTTTTTGCTCTTCAGTCATAATATTTACTAATTTATTTTTTATTTCAGTTTTTATTCTTACCTTTGCACCGTAACACCCCGTTGTCCCTGCTTACGCATACTTCGGGGTTAATGTTTTATTGCCTTACAATCTCATAACTCCATCCTTCATTCTTTGCAATCTGCAAAAGATTCAGGACATTCGCTTTCTCCCATTGGTTCGAGACAACGAATTTCACACCATCGCCGCTGATCAGAATATACTCTTCTTTCAGAAGATGCCTATACATAGAAGTCTCTTCCTTCAAATTTCGAGCTGCCTCAATATCATCCTCGATGAAGTTCCAGGCACCCCATCTGCCAAGCAAGGCATTGTGGAACGTATCTTTCAACTCTTCGATGGTGGTTTGAGGATGAGCCTTCAAATATTCCTTCACGATGGCAAAGCCCATCAAGCCTTTAGTTTTGTATTCTGTTCCATTCAGCCGGATAGAAACTCTTCCCTTCAAGTCATCTGCATTAACCTCCAAATCCAATTTAATAGGCTTGTGAACAGGCTGTGTCCCTTGATGACTATCGCGATTCTTCTCAAACAAATCGCATCCCACAAATTTGGTCAGCAAAGTCACATATTTGAAAAACTCCTTGATTTTTATTTCCTGTGACTTCGTTGCATGTGGGCGCGTTGGTGCCTGTGAGTTCTCTGACAAATCGTACGATTGTGCCTGCTTGGCTGTCTCATACGAAAGCGACTCCAAATATTTCACTTCAGTCGTTGTGAGCGAATTGTCGTTAGCCGTAAACGCCAATGCTTCATCCCAGAATTCCTTGTTAGCTGTATGGTTAGCTATCCTTTTGAAGAATACGTCCGTTTCTCCAACATACGCCTTTCTATTCTCGCGATTAAGAAGAATGTATAGTGCTGGCTTTGACAGTTCTTCCTTCATATCCTTGATGAACTCAGTATAACCACGCCTGATGACGCTCAATTGGCACACACAATTATCCATCTCGATAATCTTGGAGCCATCGAGTACGTCATCATATAGTATCGTATGTATCGTTTTTGCCATATCTTATAGTGCCAACATTATTGTCTTTAATTTGCAAAGATACGAATAATTTCTGAGACAAAAGTGAATTAATTCAGAATTTACACATTATTTAATAATACGGGCAATTTGCCCCGTCAATTGATTGAACAAATCAAGATTTTGCACTCACTGCGTGTAAAATAGGGTAAAAGTATGGGGAAAAGTCAGTCATTGCCTGACTTTTTGATTAAAAAACTTAAAAGTATGGAACAAAACCTTAGAAGATTAGAGAAAATGTCTATCTTTGCACACAGAACAATGGACGTGTTCCATTTATTGGGATTGGGGTGTCCCCGATCGGAGGAGTTGTCAGGTTCGTGGCAACTCTTTTCTTATGCTTCGAATCCTTCAACAACTTTTCTGAGAAATAACAAAATTATAGCGCGAAAAAGTCAACTATTTCAGGAATAGAGTCAACGTTCTTAGGAATAGAGACAACCTTTTCAGTATGAATAGTCAAAAATTCGCCCAAGTTGGGGGACAAAAAGATTGTGAACTCACTGCGTTCACAATGACAAGACACATGTTTTTGCGATCATGGGGCTTTCAATAGCAAAACACATGCGTTTTCCCGTTGTGCCGTTTTCCCGTTTCGTGATGTGGTTGTGAATTATGGAAATCTGTGGTAAACTGTCAATTATGACGTCCAGGCTTAAAAACAGCTGTTTAGGGCAGCTTTCGCAACCTGAAGCGTCTAAATCAAATTAAACTTTATTATTTTTTA
>CADCBH010000028.1 GCA_902799655.1 uncultured Bacteroidales bacterium | reverse complement strand
ATGGTGAAGTGGTTCTTGGGCTCGGGCATAGCGAGGTTGTTGAACACGCTGATGATCTGAGCAGGAGTGGTGTCGTGAGAACCAAGACCATAACGGCCACCTACGATAACGGGACGATCCTGAACATCGAAGAAGGCATCCTTGACATCGAGGTACAGAGGCTCGCCATTGGCTCCGGGCTCCTTGGTGCGATCCAGAACGGCAATCTTCTTGACAGTCTTGGGAACAGCAGCCAGCAGGTGCTTTACTGAGAACGGACGATAGAGGTGTACAGAAATCATACCAACCTTCTGACCGTTAGCGTTCAGGTAGTCGATGGCCTCACGAGCTGCATCGGTAGCAGAACCCATCAGGATAATCATGCGGTCGGCATCCTCAGCTCCATAGTAAGAGAAGAGGTGATACTCACGACCGGTAATCTTAGAGAGCTCGCCCAGATACTTCTCAACAACCTCGGGTACTGCATCGTAGTAGGGGTTGCAAGCCTCACGATGTGTGAAGAAGGTCTCGGGGTTCTCAGCGGTACCACGGGTGATAGGACGCTCAGGCGACATAGCACGATCGCGGAAACGCTTGATGTACTCTTCCTTAACGAGAGGACGAACATCCTCCTGGTCAAGCAGCTCAATCTTGTGATACTCGTGAGAGGTGCGGAAACCGTCGAAGAAGTTTACGAAGGGAACGCAGGTCTCCAGAGTAGCCAGGTGAGCAGCTGCGGTCATATCCATCACCTCCTGTACAGAACCCTCGCAGAGCATAGCGAAACCGGTCTGACGGCAAGCCATAACATCCTGGTGGTCACCGAAGATACAGAGAGAGTGTGAAGCAAGTGTACGGGCAGAAACGTCGAATACACAAGGAATCAACTCACCAGCAATCTTGTACATGTTAGGAATCATCAGGAGCAGACCCTGAGAAGCAGTAAAGGTGGTGGTCAGAGCACCAGCCTGCAGAGAACCGTGAACGGCACCAGCTGCACCAGCTTCTGACTGCATTTCCTGAACTGAGACGTTCTGGCCCCAGAGGTTCTTACGACCACGGGCAGCCCACTCGTCAACGTGTTCCGCCATAGGAGATGACGGGGTGATGGGGTAGATAGCAGCTACCTCAGAGAACATGTAACTCACGTGAGCCGCAGCCTCATTACCATCACAGGTGATAAATTTCTTTTCTTTAGCCATTTGTTAAGTTTTACTTTAAAAAAGTTTGTACTTTAATTTGTTTATTTGTATTTGTTTTGTAGATAAGTGAATCAATAGAGGAATCCCAGGAGCCATAGGGGGATCTGATTGCCTTTGCCGACCTCCGTATTATATCGGGCATAGATGATATCGGGAGAGTAGCGGACTTTGCTGCGCGAGTCGGCATCACAGATGCGGAACTTGAGATGGCTGTCAACCAGATAGAACGGATCGTGGCCCGAGATGTTGACCTTATGGTCTTTCCACATGGAATTGACGAAGAAGGTCTCCATAGCTGTCTGCTTCTCCACATGAATCGGATAGATGGCATAAAGCAGGTTGGAGTTGTGAAGCATAATCTTCGAGGGCTTCTTGGGAAAATCTTCGCCTACAGGATATATCATATTGAGCAGGCGGGCATCGGTAAGATACTTGATATAGTTCATTACCGTAGCACGCGAAGTCTCAATGCTGGTAGCCAGTTTGCTGACGTTGGGTGCCTTGGGGCCTCCCTCAGCAAGCTGATAGAACAGTTTCTTAATCTTATTAAGGTATTTCAGCTCAATCTGCTTGATAAGGAGGATATCGACCTCAGTCATCATATTCATCGTCTTCAGCAGGTTCTCGCTATAGTTGCGGTCTTCCTGAAAGAAAGGATAGAAACCATGATGGATATAATCCTGGAAGTAGCGGTTGGGCGACACCTTGGGGAGAATCTGCTTGATAATACGCTCATGGTCTTTCAGAATCTCGTCAAGGGTGTAGGGGCGGAAGTTATTACCCGTCATCAGATTGATGAATTCACGGAAGGAGAATCCGCGAAGGTTATAGGACTTGACAATACCGTTAAGCTCAGGATTCTCATCCTTGAGTCGCATCACGCTACTACCTGTAAATACAATCTTGAGATAGGGATAGAGGTCGTAACACTTTCTCAGCTCTGCACTCCAGTCGGGCTGCTTGAAAACTTGGTCTATCAGCAGTACACGACCACCATGACGACAAAATTCTCCTGCAAAATCGGCTATACCGCGCCCCTGGAAATAGAAGTTGTTCATGTTGATATACAGGCATTGGCGGTCTGCGACATCAAACTTCTCCTTGGCATATTGGAGCAGGAAGGTTGTCTTGCCTACGCCACGTGTTCCCTTAATGCCAATCATGCGGTCGTTCCAATTGATTTCATCCATCAATGTACGACGAACGGGCGCGTTGACATGCTCAACCAGGTAACGGTGTGTACGGTAGAAAGCTTCCATTCCTCTCGATTTGTTTTAAAAACACGTGCAAAGGTACAATTTATTTCTTAAATTGCAAAGCAGAGATAGCAAAATCTTGCTAAAAAACTCTTTTTTTCTTTGTTGTTATACTTAATTGACTGAAATATATACCTAATTTTAATGATTTTCTTTCTCGTCAGCAATGCGATTGAAACAATCTGCTGTCATTGTGAGCGATGGTTCCGAACGCCAGAACAAGTCATGATTGGTGGGATACATAATGACTTCACAGTTAGGATAACGATGTTTCCAACGAGCAGGAGCCGTGGCCAGGAATTCTTTCATGCAGTCAATCTTATACTCTGACGGATTGGGGTCGAGATAAGAATAGCAATCGACAAATTCTGAACTGATGAAGCTGACAACTTTACCCTGATATAAAAAGTCGGGAGTCGTCCTAAGAAGGATGTCGTCTTGTTCAGTACGATGCTTGTTCAGTTCTTCGCTGAAGAATGGGAAATAGGTGACAGGATTCTTTTCCGGGGTGATGTCACGATCTACTTCACCATCGAGGCATACTACTGCAGGTTTGTAGGGTTTGTCGTGATACAGCTTATGAGCAAGATATAGTGCTTGTTCACCACCAAAGCATACACCAGTGAAGGCTGCTATCAGATGCTTGTCAATAATGGGCTGTATGCGTTCGATATAAAGATCCATCAGTTCATCGGTAGTGACAAAGCGGTCTGGACCGATGATGTTTTGATAGGACTCTACCACATAGATGGAGAATCTGTCTGTCAGACGGTTCATCATCTCGTTATACATATATCCAAAGCCCGTAAAACCAGCTATGCAGATGATGACAGGTTTTGTGGTGCTATCGTCATCGTTGTACCAATAGTGGTCAGGATTGTTACTGTTTTGCAGGATATTGCGGATAGACTTGAAACGGGTAAAGTCGCTGGTCTGAAGATAGAATCCAATCGTGGTGAGGTCGGAAACGATACTCATCACTTGAAGGGATGTAAGACCAAACTCTTCGATAAGGTCTGCCTCAACATTGACTTCTTTCAATCCTAAGACGCTTGCCACTTCACGCATCAGCGTGTCTTCATCGGATGTGAGAGGGGTCGTATTCGTTGTCAATTCACCGCCAGCATTACAGAGTTGGGTTTTGTCAATCTTGCCATTGAGATTGAGCGTAAACTCCTCCACATAATTCCAGAATGTAGGTATCATATATTCCGGCAGGAATTTGGCAACGTACTCCTTGATGTCAATCAGATAATCACGTTTGTCTTTGGTGCAGATATAAGCTACCATCACATTGTTGCCATTGACCTCTTCTATACGTACATAGGCACGAGCTACACGGTTGTGCATCTCAATGCGTGTGGTTACTTCGCCCAACTCAATACGGTATCCATTCAGTTTTACCTGTGAGTCCATTCGACCGATAAAGTCGAAACTGCCATCTTCATTTAGCGTGACGAGGTCACCACTATGGTACAGACGGGAGACGTCGATACCATCATGCTCCTTTTCGTAAGGGTTTTCGAAAAACATCTTTTCGTTAAGCTCCGGACGGTTCCAATAGCCGTTGGTCAGTTGCATTCCACCAATGAGGAGCTCACCTTTCTCTCCAGGCTTGACTAATTGTCCATTTTCGTCTGCCACATAACATACGACACCAGGAACGGGTTTTCCGATATTCTTCCAGTCATCCTCATCCTGTATCTCATGGGTGGTGGTGACAATGCTCTCTGTAGGACCGTAGCCGTTGACAAAACGATATGGCTGTTTTCCTGCTATCTTCTGGGTCAGACTATGTGGAATAGCTTCGCCTCCAGCTGACAATGTGTCCATGTCTGGGAATATGAAGTCAGGGAAGATTGCCATGAGCGAGGGTGGAAGGAAACAGTACGTAATATGACGCCGTTTCATCATGTCGTGCAGTTGAATGGCATTATGTCTTTCTTCATCCTGTGCTATAACAAGCGTGGCTCCATAGAATAGAGAAGCAAAAATCTCTAAGACAGAAACATCGAAATTGATGCTGGCAAACTGGAGAATGACACTCTTGTCGCTGATATTGAAATTGTCTGGCAATGAAACGGTCAGCATATAGCTATATAGCGTTCTGTATGGTTGGGAAACACCTTTAGGATTTCCTGTCGTGCCAGATGTATATATCATGTATGCCTCCGACATTGCTTTATGGTAACAAGGCAACTGGCTTACTGGTTCTGTGCTCAGTAGCTGCTGAAGATTGTCGGTAGTAATCAGATAATCCAGCTGGGCATCATCAGAGATAAACTGCTTGCGTTTCTCTGGTGTAGCAACATCAATAGGTACGTATGAACATCCCAATTTGATGGCTGCCAGGATGCAGGGAACAAAATGATCGTGACGAGGCAGGCAAATACCGATTCTGATGGGTTTGTCCGACTGGATAGAACTTGGCGTCAGCTGCTTGATGACACCTGAGGCAATACTGTTTGCCATCTGGTCCATCTCTGTGTATGTGATCTCTTTGTTACCTATGGTATAGGCTACCTTATTAGCATACGTTTGAATGTTCTCCGCTATTTTAGCGTTAAGAAGCTCATGATATTTTATCATAATCATTAAATTTTGACTTCAACATTAAACATGAACCAAAGACCTTGCTGGCGAATAGGTGCCGAGCTGTTACCTCCTTGGTAGTATTTTTGATTGAAAAGATTATATACATTCATTTCAAAAGTCAGCGGTGACAGTTCATAAGACCCGCCAATATTTACGATAGCGCGTGCAGGTATATTCTCTTCCTTGATAGTACCGCCGCCATCATACAACGACTCTGTCAACTGCTTAGAGGTGAAAATGGTGTTGGCATGCAACTTAAAGGCATCAGAGAAATTGTAACTCAGTACTAAACTGGACTGGACTGTCGGGACATTGTACACACGATTTCCAGTTGCTGTGTAGTATTCCGATTCGAGTACTTTCTGCCAAGAAATGTTGCCGTATGCGAAGAGACGCTTGTTGTTATAGTTGACAGACATCTCAGCACCCATCGATTTCAGATGACCAGCATTCATGTAAATTCCTAATGCCTGGTTATTGATAATAATATCTTTGGCATCATTATAGAAGAAATTGGCATCAAAGGAAAGACCTTTTACTAACTGATTATTGATGACTGACAACTGCCATGAATGCATAAATTCTGGTTCGAGATCCAAACCGTCGAATGCCATAGCAGAAATATCCAGACTTGAATTTCTATAATAATAGGGAGCATCAACAAACGACTTCGAATAGCTGCCTTTAAAATACCAATGGTTTAATTTGTAGATAAGGGCAATACGGGGAGATACCACGTGTTTGTTACGAGTATTATTCGGTGAGTCATTCCTGCGCTTATAGTCATAACGCAAACCTGCGTTAAGAATGAAACGAGAACTTAGCCTCTGCTTGATTTGCATATAAACATCTACCATCGTCTCCTGTCCTAAGGCAAGATTCTTTGAATTCACGCCATTATCCGGATTGTCCTGCTTTACCACAGGGTCATAGGTCTTTAATACCTGACCATACTTGTCTCCTTCAAAGTAACTGGCATCCCTTAATTCAAAGTGGTTATAGTCGGCTCCGATAGTGATAAAGCCTTCTTGTTTGCCTATCTGATAGCGATAGTCACCCTGTACATTTGCACCTATCGTTGTTGACTGCCAGTATAAATTCTGGTAGTAACCATTATAAGCCGAGATAACATCATCGGTTCCATAAGGCTCAATGTCGTTGTAACCAAAATCGCCCACACTATCACCAACAATTTGATAGCGTTGCTGCATCTCGTGGTCTATACGCAAAGCGCCTTTTAAATTAAAGTTCTTCAGTTTCTTGGTGTATGAGAGCTCTGCGTGCTGATTGCTGATGGCATAGCCAGGAGCATAACCATTAAATGTGCGATAATTGTTGTAATCATAGGGAGCAAACATCACACTCATGGTATAAGGCGACTGCATTTTAGAGAAACGGGTATTAAACATAATCTGAAGTCCGTTTATCGAAGCTTTGATACCACAATCGTAGGAAGGACTCTTGTTGAATCCTCCTATATATACGTCACCATCATGTGGGAAGAGTGCATTAGGTTGTTCATCGACATTAAGATGAAACTTCTCTCCCGTTGATTTATAAATGGTTGCCCATGCCAAGATATTCATGCCCATATAATGGCTGCCAAAAAGCATTTCTCCCTTAAGCTGACCATGATTACCGATACCGACTTTACTGTTAAATCCTCTAATATCTCCGCCAGACTTGGTAATAATATTCACTACACCCGTAAATGCGACTCCACCATAGAGTGACGAAGCAGGACCACGAAGAATCTCTATCTGTTTGACCTTGTCAAGACTGATAGAAAAATCTGGACTTGCGACATTGGTCGTGTAGCTGTTCATTCGGTGTCCGTCTAACAGTATCAATACATTCTCTTGGCCAGCAGTATAGATACCTCGCATGGCGAAATTGGTTTCTTCATTAGATTCTATGTTGGTAATGCTTGGGACATAGATAATCATCAGTTCCTTAAGCGTTCTTGCACCACTCTTCTTGATCATGTCCTCTGTTATCAATGTTACAGGAACAGGAACCTCTTCAATCGTCTCCAACTGACTGGATGCTGTCGTAATCGTTGCAGAATGTCCCAACTTCAGCCGGTCTATCATTTCCTCGAAGCGTACTGGGTCTTGTACGGGAGTGTAGTAGGGGTTCATGTCAAGCAGTCTGCGAGCATAAAACTCCGATTTCTCTTCATTATCTTGTGCCAGATAGCAGAGCGCTATCAGTCGGCAGGCACTTTGCCTCTGATTGCCGTCAAAGCGACTGATGTTTTCCTGTAACAGTTTCAACGCCTGATCCAATCGTCCTACCTGATACTCTTCTTCAGCCTGGATATAAATCTGGCGGAGCCTGTTCTCGTCATCTTGTGCTGAAACAGTCCGAGGCACAAGCAGCATGACTATTATAAATATATAAAGGTATAGTCTTCTATTCATTTCTTGATGGGAATGGTAAGTGTGAAAGTAGTTCCCTTGCCTTCAGTCGATTCGAAAGAGATTGTACCGTGATGTCTGTTCTCAATGATATCGCGAGTAATGGCCATACCCAGTCCTGTACCTTGACCAACTGGCTTGGTGGTGAAGAAATTCTCGTAGAGTCGCTCCTTTACCTCGTCGCTCATACCTTCACCATTATCTTTCAGCGTGATAACGATATGATTGTCAGCTTGCTTGACGGAAACGGTAACTTCAGGCTTATAATCCTCACCTGCTGTTTGTGACTTGTTCCAGACGGTATAGCAGGCATTGTTCATCAGGTTCAGAATGGCACGGCTGAGGTCTTGCGGAATAACCATCATCATGGGCAGTCCGTCCTGATAGTCCTCATGAATGCTGAGGTTGAAACCCTTGTGGTTGGCGCGCATAGCATGGTACGACAGCCAGACATATTCTTTGGTCAAGCGGCAGATGTCGGTGGGCAGCATCTCACCTTCCTTGCCTCTCGACACCAACAGGATTCCCTGTATGATGCTGATGGCTCGTTCGCCATGTTCTACTATCTTCCCCATGTTCTCCTTCAGGTCGGCAATGATGTCTTCTACCTCTTCACGATCGTCGTCAGAGAGTTGCTCTTCATTGTCTTCCATGATGTCGTTGAGGTCGCCAAGCAACTTGGATGACATCTTACTGAAGTTGATGACAAAGTTCAACGGATTCTGTATCTCATGGGCTATGCCTGCACTAAGCATACCCAGGGATGCCAGTTTTTCCTGCTGTTTGATCCGCTGTTGTAAGGTTTCTATCTCCTGTTCCATAACTTATGCTATTGGTAGTGTGATAATAAATTCTGTATATTCGTCCTTGACTGATTCCACAGTAATGTCGCCATCATGGTTTTGTATGATTTCGCGACTGAGATAGAGGCCTACACCAGAGGCTTCTCCTGTGGTCTTAGTGGTAAAGAAGGGATCAAAGACTTTGTCGATGATAGCCGACTCGATACCAATACCATTGTCTCGAATGGCAATGGTGATGATATTCTCCTGCTGTGTCACCTTGAGTGAAACGACAGGCTCGTATTCTGAGCGTGCTGCTTTCTTGACAACGGCATAGATGGCATTACCCAGCATGCTCATAAAGGTTTTACTCAGCATCTCGGGGTTCGCATTGATAAGCAAGTCCTGAGTAGGTATGTCGAAGTCTATCTTAATATGATGCGTCGCAATCTCCTGGGAATAGTACTTCTCAAGCATATCCTTGTCCTGTTGCAGTAGTGTGGTCAGATTCATGCTGACTCGCCCGCCAGTACGGTCTTTCAGCATCTCTTCCATGGCTTTGAGTGTGCGGGAAGTGTTAGCACCATGTTCGCCTACCTTCTGTAGGTTGCCATCCAGCATGCCTAACACATCAAGGGTGTCTTCATAATTCTCAGAATCCATATGATCCTTTTCATCCTCAATATTGGCTGTCACATCTTTTACAAGTCCTTGCGATAGTTTTGCAAAGTTGTTGATGTAGTTTAGCGGGTTCAGGATGCGGTCAATAAGTCCCTGAGTCAACTTACCCACCGTAGCCATCTTCTCTAGTCTTACAACCTGCTGTGTGCGCTCTTGTACCAGCGTTTCCAATTGTTGTTTGTCGCGCTCCAGACGATAGAGTCGCCAACGCATCAGAGCATAGATGATGACACCTATGAATACGAGATAGATCAGGTTCATGTACCAACGCATATAGAAGGGGTACCTGATGGTGAAAGAGATACTTACGGGGTTCGTTTTCCTACCGTATGCATCAAGAGCCTCAACTTCAAAGATGTGGTCGCCAGGCGATAGATTGGGGTACTCCTCATGCGTTTCACTATCCCATGTGCTCCAGCTTCCCTTGTCCATGCGCGTTCGATACTGTGTCTTCAATAGCAGCGAATGAATATTGGTAGAAAAGGTGAAGGTGATGTGCCTGTCTGTACTCGACAGCGTAGGCAGTTCGGAGGGCATCGTTCCATAACCACCCCATAGAATACTGTCTTTACCATGCAGATAAACAGAACGTATGGAGAGGGTAGGCATGACCTCCTTGACGGGGTCTTTATGGACCAGGCTGACCACGTTGACGCCCTTGTCACCACCCATCCACAGAAGATCGTTATCATGTATCATGGCCCGGACAGAGAATTGCGCTAACGGGTACGTTACGTCGGACAATAATTGCTGTTTGATATCATCCTTCATGGCGTAGAGATTCCTTCCTTTGTTGCCAGTCAGCCAAAGGTTACCGCTATTATCAGCGTAACTGTATGCAGGGTAGGGAAAAGGTTCTGTAGCAGTTGATTTGACCACCGATACCTCACCTTTATATAATACCAGCGTAGCCATTTCGTCTTGGACGCCTTTGACTTGGGTAAACATGTGGCCGTCACGACTTTTCCAGATGTGCCCATACAGGTTCTGAACCCAAATGATTTGCCTTTTGTCACAATACATCTTAACGACTTTTTCTATGTCGCTGATTTTCTTGTGCTGTCGGGTATGTATGTCGTAGTGGTAGATGCCGTCAGCCTCGCCACTATAAAAGCCATTTTCGTTGACCAGCAGCGATAACGTGTTGTTTGTGGTCAATTGGCTTACCTGTTTATTGGAATTGATACAGTAAATGCCATCTGCGGTAGCTGCCAGGAGGTTGTTTCCCTGCTTTTCTAACTGCCAGCAAGCATAGGAAATGCCTGGTACTTGAACAAAGGATTTTCCCTTCATACAATAGAGTCCGTTCTGGGTGCCGGCATACAACTCTTCTTGGTGCTTCATGAGCGACAGCACCTCTCCACGGAGTCCTTCATGAGCAGTTAGATGTGTATATATTGAGGGAAATCCGATGCAGAAAATACCATTGTCAGTAGCTCCCCAGATAAGGCCATGCCCATCGTAGGTAATAAATCTTACGTTGTTAGAACACAACCCATTATCCTCTGTAATGCGAAATATCTCTCTACCATCTTTATATTGAAAGACCACGCCTTCACCATCTGTTGCCAGAGCCTTGAGATCGTAATCCCCCAATTGCTGGACTTGGTTGACGTGAGCCTTACCAATAAGTGTTGATGGACCAGATGTAGGCGGCTGCATTCCTTGAGCCCATACCGCATTATCATTAATAATGGTATATACCTCTCCATCGCTAACGAGAAAATATACCTTGCCATCGCGTTCCCATATCCATTGCACCTCACCATGGAAGGTATTATTCATGCCTATGCTATGCAGTTTGGGACAGCCATTGTCCGTGAAGCATACATAGCCGATGTAGTTGTAACCACCTGTCCAGACAGTACCTTTCGAGTCACGAAAAAGTGCTGTGACACGTGTTACGCCAGGGGTGTGTAGCATATGCCATTCAGCATGGTCGTAATACAGCAGACCTTCGAAATTGGCCACATAGACGGTTCCATCTTCACCCGTCATAATGTCGAAATTCTGGTTGTGACCACGATATTCCGTAGCAGAGAAATTACGGATAAAAGGTATTCCCTGGCTCCAACCTGTATATGTAGCCAGTATCAGTATGATGCTTAACAGAAGTTTTCTCATAGTTGCGCCTCCTTTCCGATAAATGGCTCGTATGGAATATTACGCCCTATGTAGTAATTCCATTCCTCTCTTGTCAAGTTTCTCTTGACTTTCTTTTTCAGCATTTGGCGCATGATAGGTACTGAGATGAACGATTCTGTAAGCGTACCTTTCTGGTCGACACACCAAATGTTCTCTTTCTTCTCGTCAAAAGTGAAGTTCAGTATCCAGCCATTTGTTGTGATAATGGTCATAGGTTCTATCTTAGCTTGGTCAGCCAGCCAAAGATTGACTTTGCCGTCATAGCTGGAAGAGTAGATACGCCAATTGATAATCTTAATTTTGGAAATGCGTGAACGATGACCCATAAGTTTCTGAATCTGCCCCCTGGGGTTAACATAGTAGATGCTGCCGTCGCTCATGCCATACGCTTTTATCTGACTGCTCTTACTACTTGCATAGGCGGTTACCTGACCTTTGAAGGGCAACTTCTTGCTCTCTATCTGGTCGAAACTTTTCACGATGTGCATGCGTCCATTACCATCAAAGATACAGGGAGAGTCGTCTGCACGGCATATCGTCACACTTTTGAACGAAAAAGGACGTGTGCGGGTAATGCTGCCATTCTCGGTGCTCACTTGCGCTATGCCTTGTTCGCCAATCAATAATACCTGCTTGTCGGCAACTTCCATCTTTTGTAGGACACCGATATCATTGACTGAAAGTACTTTGTTATGGCCATTGCCTAAAATGAAAAAATGACCTGTGCGGCTGATGGCATAGACGATACCTTTCTCACGGTCAATGTGTGCGTCTCGAAAGTCATATGCGCTATTGTTTATGAGCACTTCGCTCACTAAATTACCGTTTTTTATGTTATGCTTAATCAATTCACCATAGTTGCTGCATGTCACGAAATGGTTGTCTTTGTCAAAAAAGAACGCCAAGTCATAGACGGCACCTCGGTGTGGGGTCCATTGCTGTTGGCTTTGACTCGCTATGAAGAGTGACTGATAAACAGGCGAAGCATAGACGTCACCATTATAGCGTATGGTGAAGAGTTGAGAAGCATAGGCCAAGAGTTGAGCTAACTCCTGATTGCCCGATTCTGAATTCTTGATGGAAACATCGCCTAACTGACGTGCTAAGGTGATGTAACTCAACGTGTCAGCTACACGCTTTTGGTATTCGGCTTCGGCACGTTGTTGTTCGGCAATGATACGTTCACTCTTAGCTACCTTTGATGCCTCTACGGCACGTTGCTCGGCTTCCAGGGCATTTTGCCGTTCTTCCTCAGCATTCTGGCGCATTTGTTCGGCAACAGCAGTCTGTTTCTCGGCCTCAATACGCTGCTCATCACTAATGCGGCGCTCCTGGTTGGCAATCTCTTCCATTTGCTCGTTGACGCGCTGCATGACAGCAGAACGCTTTTCTTGTTGACTGAGTATGGCAATGCGATCTTTCAGTTGTTGCGTCTTCTCAACTTCTGCCGCATACTTCAGATAGATCGTCACCAGTCCAGCGCCCATTATGAGAGCGACACAGGCTGCTATGAGTGTACTTATTTTGCCGTAGATATTCATGCTTTACGTGTTAGCGTCAGCAGTGTGATGTCGTCACTTTGGGGAGCATTTCCGACAAAGGCCTTTATGTCTGCCATCTGGTTGTCGATGATGGCCCGACAGTTCTGCCCCTTCTGTGTGGCCATGAAAGCCATCATGCGTTCGTCGCCATATTCTTCAAAAGCCTCGTTCATGGCTTCATTAACACCATCTGTGTACATGACCAATGTGTCGCCAACGCCCAGTGTCAAGGTCTCCTTGGGATATGTGATGCCAGGTACGGCTCCCACCATGCAACTGGTGCTTGTTGGCAGCATCTCTACACTACCGTCGGCCTTGATGATAACAGGTGAATTGTGGCCGCCATTGCTGTACTCCATTTCGCCCGTCTTGACATTGTAGATGGCATAGAATACGGTAACAAACATACAGTCAATCGACTCTTTGCTGAGCAACTCGTTTGACTTTGTCAGACACTCGCCAGGGTCAAATCCCTGCAGACCTACTGTACGTATCAGCGTACGGCTAACAGCCATAAAGATTGCAGCAGGGATGCCTTTTCCACTGACATCAGCCATTACCAATCCAATCCGGTCTGTGTCGATGCGGAAGAAATCGTAAAAATCTCCTCCGACATCTTTGGCAGGAACCATCTGGGCTGCCAGTTCCAATTCCGCTTCATTCTCTGGGAATGGCGGGAAAATGCGAGGCAGGATAGCCTGTTGAATCTCTGCTGCTACGGCCAAATCTGTTTTTAATGACTCTAACTGGTCGTGTTCCTGTTGCGAGGTCTTGATATAGTTGATCTGCTCAATAGCTTTCTCAATGGTGATGCTCAGGTCATCCAAGTCTATAGGCTTAGTGGCAAAATCAAAAGCGCCATTGTTCATAGCCGAGCGAATATTGCCCATGTCTCCGTATGCTGACACCATGATACATTTCAATGCAGGATTCTGCATCTCGTTGATTTTGGTGAGCAGTGTCAGACCATCCATCTCTGGCATATTGATGTCTGAAAGTATAATGCTGATGTCCTTGTTATTGAGCAGGACAGTAAGTGCTTCCAAACCATTATGTGCGAAATAGAATTCATACTCGCCTTTACGAATTTTTCTTCTAAAATATTGTGTCAATAACAACTCGAGATCCATCTCGTCGTCAACACTAAGTATTTTTACTGGTTCCATTTTCTTGCGAACATCTTATATAAATTGCTGCAAAGTTATAAAAAATTGGGCATAACACAAAAGAAACAGTCTCTTTTTTTTATTTTTCGTGTTTTTTATGCCCAAAGTCGTAAATGTTTAGTATCTTTGCAAATCGTATGAAGACACTACATATATTCAATCCTGAGCACGATATAGCGCTGGCTGCTAATCTCAAAAACTTTACAGCACCACATGCAGGACGCCAGTTGAGGTCCGATATGGGGTATCTTCCGGCACTATGGGCTCATGAGGATGATGCCATCCTCGTGGGTGACAAGGAGTATGCTTCCCGTGCCTTCAATCAGGTTAACAGCCGCTGCCACCTGCATCTTACTGCACCACAATGGGTTGACCGTAACATGCTGGCTCATGAAAGTTTCGACCGTATAGAGCCATGGGGGTGGGATAAAGCATTGTGTCACCAATTACGCCACGACGGTGTTGAGGTCAATCTGCTGCCTGATGATATCCATTTGGACGAAATTCGTCTATTGTCGCATCGTCGTACATCAGCAGCTCTTTTGCCATTCCTTCAGACAGAGTGGACGGTGGGCGAAGCCTTTGAATGCCGGACGCTTCAGGAAGTTGATGAGTTGCAGCATCAATATGGTCAAATTGTTGTAAAGGCCCCATGGTCATCGAGTGGACGAGGAGTGCAATTTGCGCTGCAAGAAGGGTGGTTGTTAAACACCATACATCGACAGGGAAGTGTACTCGTTGAACCCTTTTTTCACAAAGTGAAAGATTTTGCCATGGAGTTTGAGGCAGATGGTTGTGGCGGTATTCGTTATGTAGGATTGTCTCTTTTCCATACTAAGAATGGTTTTTATATCGGTAACCTATTGGCTACGGAAGATTCCAAGCGTCAGATCATGAGTCAATACATCCCTGTAGCATGGCTTGATATCATCTGCGGAAAAATTGTTAACCACCTAAAACTTGGTAGCTATCAAGGGCCATTTGGCGTTGACATGATGGTGGTTAAAAAGGACGAAAGGCTGCTGCTGCATCCCTGTGTAGAAATCAATCTAAGACGTACCATGGGACACGTGGCATTACAATTGTCTTCACACAATGAAGACGTATTCCGAGTGATGCGTATTGAGCTGAAAGAACATTACAAAATGAGAATTAGAAAGATTTCCTCTTTCCACGCATAATAAAAGCTCCGATTTTTGTTCGGAGCTTTTATTATGCGTCGTTAATAGATGATCGCAGATAGTATATACGCTACTATTGTTGAAGTGAATACGCAGACGAGGCCAGGCATCATGAATGAGTGGTTCAGAAGGTATTTGCCAATCACGGTAGTACCTGAACGATCGAAGTTTACTGTGGCAATGTCGCTGGGATAGTTGGGGATGAAGAAGTAGCCATAAACGGAGGGCAGAACACCCAACAATACCGGACCTTCAATGCCTAACGAGTAGGCGAGAGGTAGCATGGCTACCACTACAGCACCTTGTGAGTTGATCAATACAGATACCAAGAAGAACACGAAAGCTATAGCCCATGGATATTCCTTGACAATATCTGTCATCATCGCCTGCATCTCGTTCGTGTAGTTCGAGAAATATGTATCAGCCAGCCATGCAATGCCATAGATGGCGACAACAGCCACCATGCCTGATTGCCAGACAGGACCAGCCACAGCTTTTTTGGGGGCTGCCTTGCAGAAGATAATCATCAAGGCTGCGGCACTAATCATCACAATCTGAATCACGACATTCATGGCCAACGGTTTGGAGAACCATTCTGTCATACCAGTCACGTGCACCTTAGCTTTTACTAACTGGTCGGCAGTAAGTGTCATGTTTGCGTCAATATGTAAACCTTCAGTACCTTTCACAGCTCGCAACGTTTCATAGGAAGGCAACGCATTCTGGAATACGGCAAAGAATACGATGACAGCCAAAGCACCTAAGAAGATAAATACAGCACGCTTGGCTTCTTTTGGAATTTCTTTATCCAATGTAGTAGCTCCACTACCGTAGATGTAGTTAAACTGAGCAGGATCCTTCAATTTTGCTTGGAATTGAGGGTCTTTGTCGAGGTCAAGGCCACGACGATAAGAAGCAGAAGCTGCTGCCATCAATCCACATATACAAGCCGGAATACTAATCATCAGCACACCAGGAATGGAGATCTCGAAACCATTGGCGTTAGAAATGCTCACAAAGGCCACTACAGCGGCAGCAATAGGCGAACAAGTGATACCAACCTGTGAGGCTATCGAAGCTACACCGCATGGGCGCTCAGGACGAATGCCCTTCTTCAGGGCAATGTCGCAGATAATGGGCATCAAGGTGTACACCACGTGACCTGTACCGACAAGTACTGTTAAGAAAAATGTGGCTAGAGGAGCAAGGAAAGTGATGCGGTCGGGATGTTTGCGTAACATCTTCTCAGCAATCTGGATCAACCAATCCATGCCACCCGATGCTTGCATAATACCAGCACAGGTCACAGCAGCGATGATGATATAGATTACGTCTGTTGGAGGGGTACCTGGCTTCAAGCCAAAACCAAACACAAGCAGAGCCAGACCAATGCCAGAGATGGCACCCAGCGCTAGACTGCCATAACGAGAACCAACCCACAGCGCGCCCAGCACTATCAGGAGTTGTAGAATCATTACAAATGTCATGTTGTCTTGTTGTTTTAAGTTATTGGATAATTTGATATTTGGTTGCAAATATATAGAAAATAATTGAAACGACAAAGCGCTTTTCGCTTTTTTTTTACTTCTTTTGTTATAGGCTTCCATTTTTGTCGCTTGCTTCGAGCAAAAGGCCCGCTTGCTTCGAGCAAACGCCTCGCTTGCTTCGAGCAAGCAACGTGCGTGCTAGGTTCATGTCTCCATTTTTTAACAGTCTTTTTTTGATATAATTTTGGTAGAATCAGAAAATTTGATTACCTTTGCATGTCATTTAGAAATATAGTAAGAAAATAACATACGTATGGAAAAGAGATTTGCCGAACATAACGGCTTGAACCTGACGCAGGTAAACAATGATATCCTGCAGATGTGGAAGGATCAAGATGTCTTCTGGCGCTCTGTGAAAGAGCGCGAGGGCTGTCCCCAATTTGTATTCTATGAGGGCCCTCCCTCTGCTAATGGTCACCCAGGTATTCACCATGTGCTGGCGCGCAGCATCAAGGATACTTTCAATAGATACAAGACGATGCAGGGTTTCCAGGTGAAGCGTAAGGCTGGTTGGGATACCCATGGACTGCCCGTAGAGTTGGGCGTCGAGAAGGAGTTAGGCATCACCAAGGCTGATATTGACAATAAGGAGAGTGACAAGTATATCTCTACAGAGGACTATAACAAGAAGTGTCGTGAGAATGTGATGATGTACACGCAGGAATGGCGTGATCTGACGGAGAAGATGGGTTACTTCGTTGACCTTGACAATCCCTACATCACTTACGATAATAAATACATCGAGACATTATGGTGGCTGCTGAAGCAGTTCTACAAGAAAGGTTTGTTGTACAAAGGCTATACTATACAGCCATACTCTCCAGCAGCTGGTACGGGTCTTTCAAGTCACGAATTGAACCAGCCCGGATGCTACCGTGATGTGAAGGACACCACCTGTACCGCCCAGTTTAAGATGAAGAATCCGAAGCCGGAGATGGCAGAGTGGGGTACACCATATTTCCTCGCTTGGACGACAACACCATGGACGCTAGCTGCCAACTCGGCCCTCTGTGTAGGTCCGAAGATCGACTATGTAGCCGTACAGACCTACAATCCATATACTGCAGAGCCCATCACTATCGTATTGGCCGAGGCTCGTCTGAATGCCTATCTTCCTGCTGAAGGAGCAATCACTGATGGTGGTGAGCTGCCTAAGTACGAACGTGGCGAGAAACTGATTCCCTATCGTATTGTTGCCCGCTACAAGGGTACTGATCTCGTAGGTATGGAGTACGAACAACTGATGCCAGCTATCAAGCCCATGGGCGATGCCTTTAAGGTGATTCCTGGTGACTATGTTACGACTGATGATGGTGCAGGTATCGTACATATAGCTCCCAATTTTGGTGCTGATGATGCCTTCGTAGCTAAGAAAGCTGGCATCTGCCCAATCGTGCTGATTGATAAGAAGGGAGCAGAGCGTCCTGTTGTTGACCTGCAGGGTAAGTACTTCGTCATTGAGGATCTTGACGAAGAGTTTGTTAAGAACTATGTGAACGTCGAGGAATGGAACAAGTTCGCAGGCCGTTTTGTAAAGAATGCCTATGACGAGACATTGACTGACAAGGACGAAACGCTGGATATCTCGATTTGCATGGACCTGAAGGCACAGAACAAGGTGTTCAAGATTGAGAAACATGTCCACAACTATCCTCACTGCTGGCGTACCGATAAGCCCGTGTTGTACTATCCGCTCGATTCTTGGTTTATCAAGTCTTCGGCTTGCAAGGAGCGTATGTCGGAACTCAACAAGACCATCAATTGGCAGCCTGAATCTACAGGTACGGGACGTTTTGGTAACTGGCTCGATAACCTGAACGACTGGAACCTCTCACGTTCACGCTTCTGGGGCACTCCGCTGCCTATCTGGCGCTCTGAAGATGGTGAGGAAATCTGTATCGGCAGCGTAGAAGAACTATATAATGAGATTGAGAAGGCTGTTAAGGCTGGCTTCATGAAGAGCAACTTGCTGAAAGATCAAGGTTTTGTACCTGGCGACATGTCAAAGGAGAACTACGACAAGATTGATCTGCATCGTCCGTATGTAGACTATATCGTGCTTTGCTCTGCTTCGGGTAAACCGATGAAACGTGAGTCAGATCTGATTGACGTGTGGTTCGACTCTGGCTCTATGCCTTATGCACAGATTCACTATCCGTTTGAAAATCGCGAACTTATCGACAAAGGTATTGCCTTCCCCTGTGACTTTATCAACGAGGGTGTTGACCAGACACGTGGTTGGTTCTTTACATTGCACGCTATTGCTACGATGATATTCGACTCTGTTGCCTTTAAGAACGTAATTTCCTCGGGTCTTGTGCTTGATGCTAAGGGAAACAAGATGTCAAAGCATGTGGGCAACGTGGTGAATCCTTTCGAGATGATTGAGAAATACGGCTCAGATGCTGTACGCCTCTATATGATGACCAATAGCGAACCTTGGGACAACTTGAAGTTTGACCCAGAGGGTGTTGATGAGATTCGCCGTAAGTTCTTTGGTACCTTATATAATACATATAGTTTCTTTGCACTGTATGCTAATGTTGATGGTTTCGTGCCGTCTGACGCTGCGGCTCAGCAACAGAACAAGCCCGAGATTGATCGCTGGATACTCTCCAGCCTTAATACACTAATCAAGAAGGTGACTGCCGAGCTCGACAACTTCGATCCCACTCGTGCAGGCCGTTTTATTGATACTTTTGTTAATGATGATTTGTCTAACTGGTTCGTGCGCCTGAACCGCAAGCGTTTCTGGGGTAAGGACATGAGTGCTGACAAGCGTTCAGCATTCGACACGCTCTATACCTGCCTTCTCACTGTTGCCAAACTGCTGGCTCCGTTCGCACCGTTCTATGCTGACCAGCTTTATAAAGATTTGGGTGGCGAGAAGGACAGCGTGCACCTCGACAGTTTCCCTGTAGCTGATGAGAACCTCATCGACCAGGAACTGGAAGCACGCATGGAGATGGCCCAGAAGATTACCTCGATGGTGTTGGCCCTGCGTCGAAAAGTGAACATCAAGGTGCGCCAGCCACTGCAGTCGATTATGGTACCGGCCACTGATGAGCAGAAACGCCATATTGAAGCTGTGAAGAATCTCATCATGAACGAGGTTAACGTAAAGGAACTGAAGTTCGTGGAGGGTGCCGGCATACTGGTGAAGAAGGTAAAGTGTAACTTCCGCACAATGGGTAAGAAGTTCGGTAAGCTGATGAAGGGTGTGGCAGCTCAGATGGATGCTTTGACTCAGGAACAGATTGCTGAGTTGGAGACTAATGGCGGTATAGCTATTAACGTTGAGGGCAATGCACTCACAGTTGAAGCTGCTGATGTGGAGATTATCAGCGAGGATATCCCAGGATGGCTCGTATCGAATGAGGGCAATCTTACCGTAGCCCTTGAGATTGAACTCACTGAAGAGTTGAAGCAGGAGGGTATGGCTCGCGAACTGGTGAACCGCATCCAGAACATCCGTAAGGAGAGCGGCCTTGAGATTACTGATCGCATCCAAGTGGTGCTAGCCCCCAATGCCGAGGTAGAAGCTGCTGTCAACTGTTTTGGCGACTATATTAAGGCTCAGGTGTTGGCAGACGCAATAACCATTGCTGCTAATGATGGCAACGAGGTGGATTTCGATGAATTCAAACTCAATATTAAAATAACTAAATCCTTATAATTATGGCAGAAAAAACACGTTACACGGACGAAGAGTTAGAAGAGTTCCGTGAGATTATCAATGAGAAGCTGGCCTTGGCCAAGCGCGATTATGAGCAGATGATGCGCGTGCTGATGAACCAAGACTCTAACGACGTCGACGATACATCACCCACGTACAAGGCTCTGGAAGAGGGTAGTGCTACTCAGTCGAAGGAAGAGATTATCTCGCTGGCTGCCCGCCAGCAGAAGTTCATCCAGGGATTGAAGGCAGCTCTGGTGCGTATCGAGAACAAAACATATGGCATCGACCGTATCACGGGTAAATTAATTCCCAAGGAGCGTCTTAAGGCCGTACCTCATGCCACACTGAGCGTGGAGTCAAAGATGGCTGGAAAGAAGTAACGGATGAGTAATCAGCAAGTAGTAAGACGTGGCTGGACGGCTGTTTCAATCATTGCAGCCATCCTGATTATCGACCAGATCATCAAGATTTGGGTGAAGACGAGCATGACGCTCCACGAACAGATTGATATTCTCTCGTGGTTTAAAATCGTTTTCATTGAGAACAATGGTATGGCATATGGTATGGAGATTGGCTCTAAGCTCGTACTGAGTCTGTTTCGCATCGTAGCTATAGCAGTATTAGGCTATTACATCTACGGACAGGTGAAGCGTCAGGCTCGCTGGGGCTATATCATCTGTCTCTCGATGGTCATAGCAGGAGCAGCAGGCAACTTGCTCGACTCGATGTTCTATGGTCTTGTTTTCAATGCTTCGTCAGAGTTCTACACCTCCTATTGGGTACCTTTTGGAACGGGTTATGCACCTTTCCTGATGGGTAAGGTGGTAGATATGTTCTACTTCCCGCTGATTGTCACTACATGGCCTGACTGGATGCCTTTTGTAGGAGGAAATCCTTATGTGTTCTTCAGTCCCATTTTCAACTTCGCAGATGCCTCTATTTCAGTAGGTGTTGTGTTGTTGCTAATTGGCTACCGCAAAGAAATTGGTGAGTTGTCACTCAAGAAAAAAGTCAACACAGATGAAGCGTAGCATACCTATGTTTATCCTCGCTGCGATGATGGCTACAGCTTGCAAGCCCACAGTACCATCTCAATATCTCCAACCCGACGAGATGGAGGATATTCTGTATGACTACCACATCTCACAGGCTATAGCCAAGAGCGAGAACTCAGCACAGACTGACTATGATCGTACAAAGCTCTTCTATGCGGTATTGGAGAAATACAATACCACGGAGGCGGTGTTCGACTCGTCACTGGTGTACTATTATTCACATGTGGACCGTTTCAAACCTATTTATGCGCGTGTGAGCGGGCGTATAGCCAGCGAGGGTAGCAGGCTGGGAGCTGCAGTGGGTGATATCAATCGCTATTCGCAGTATAATGAGAATGGTGATACTGCCAACATTTGGCGTGGAGAGACGGCACTCATGTTGTTGCCTCGTCCAACGAAGAATCGCTTCGATTTCGTTATTAAGGCCGACTCAACCTTCATGGTGGGCGACTCGTTCATGTTCCAGTTCTACTCAGAACATATCTGGCAGAGCGGCAATAAAGATGCTGTTGTCTGCATCCGTACGGCTTATGAGGGCGACAGTATAATCCAAACAACAGGTCATTTCAGTTCGTCTGGCATATCACAAATTCGCGTTCCTGCTAACAATACACTAAATATCAAGGAGTTGAAAGGCTTTATCTACTTGGCTGACAATGATCCTTCTTCTGATATTCGTAAACTGATGTTTATCAGTCAAATTCAGTTGATTCGATTCCATAACAAAGAGATAGCTCAAAGCAATGAGAACAAATCCGAAAGCGTCGTCAAGACAGATAGCATGCAACGAGTTGCTAACCCCTCAAGGCCAAATACTGACACTCTACTGTATAATACTGGAACAGGGCTACGTAGTAAAAATGCACCCTTTAGAAGAGGAGATGCCTCGAACAGAGTGGCTCCGAGGAAGGATATGCTTAAAACAAGAGAATGAACGCATTCGTGCCTATTATAAAGAAAAACCACTAACTTAAATAATAAAGACTATGAATACTAAAGTAAGACTGTCGATTATGAACTTCCTGGAGTTTGCTGTCTGGGGAGCTTATTTAACATGTATGGGAAATTATCTTGGCATTGCAGGATTAGGTGACAAGATTTCCTGGTTCTACGCAATTCAAGGTGTTGTGAGCATCTTCATGCCAACGTTGATGGGTATCGTTGCTGATAAATACATTCAGCCACAGCGTTTGATGGGCCTTTGCCATTTGTTGGCAGGAAGCTTCATGATAGGCTGCTGGTGGATGGGCTATGAGGCTGGCTTTGGCAACGAGTTGCCCAATAAGTCACTTTTTATTGCGCTTTACTCGCTCAGTTGCGCATTCTATATGCCAACCATTGCGCTGACGAATACCGTTGCGTTTACTATCTTGAAGAATAATAATCTGGACACGGTAAAGGACTTCCCGCCCATTCGTGTCTTGGGAACCGTTGGCTTTATCGCTACGATGTGGTTTGTCAACTGTGCCTTCATCGACGATACTGGTTTTGGATTCACACTGGGTGAAAACGCCCATAAGTTCCAGTACACTTATATGCAGTTCTTCGTATCAGGCATTCTGAGCATCGTGCTCTTTGCATATTGCTTCACACTTCCTCAGTGTAAGTTGGTGAAGAAAGAAGGCAATGTCTCGTTGGCAGAGAGTCTTGGCCTCAATGCCTTTAAGCTCTTCAAGCGTCGTCAGATGGCGCTGTTCTTCATTTTCTCAGCGCTATTGGGTATGTGTTTGCAGGTGACTAACGGTTTTGCCGGTCCGTTCTTGACTAGTTTCAAGGGAATACCTGAGTTTGCAGACTCTTTTGCTGCCAACAACGCCACCATGCTGACCTCTATATCACAGATTAGCGAGGCCTGCTGCATTCTGATGATTCCATTCTTCCTGAAGCGCTTCGGCATTAAGGTAGTGATGTTGATGTCACTCTTCGCATGGGTATTCCGCTTTGGCTTCTTTGGTATTGGCGATCCCGCTATGCCTGGTGTTATCTTCTTTATCCTCTCATGTGTCGTCTATGGTGTAGCTTTTGACTTTTTTAATGTCTCGGGTGGTATCTTTGTCGACCAAGAGTGTGACCCCAAGATCAAGGCATCGGCACAGGGCTTGTTTATGATGATGACCAACGGTCTCGGTGCAACCATCGGTACATTGGCAGCAGGTGAAATTGTCAATAGTTTCTGTCATTGGGAGAATGGTTATCTTGTTGGAGAGTGGCAGACTTGCTGGTTTACCTTTGCAACATTCGCCTTGGTGGTAGGCATCACTTTTGCTCTGGTATTCAAGCCGGAGAAGAAGCCTATTACTGAAATCAAACACTAACAGCGATTTATGAAAGAGGTCAGATTTTTCTATGTCCCCGACGCTGCTACGTTACAGGAGCTGCCTTCAGAAGAAGCCACGCATGCACTGCGTGTGCTTCGCCTGAAGGTTGGCGATGAGATGATGCTAATGGATGGCAAAGGAACATTCTACCATGCAGAGGTGACATTGGCTAGTAGCAACCATTGCATGTATACCATCAAGGAGACTCTCCCTCAAGAGCGTCAGTGGATGGGCAACGTACATCTGGCCATTGCTCCAACTAAGATGATGGATCGCATGGAGTGGATGATAGAAAAATCTGTTGAGGTTGGTGTCGATGAGATTTCTTTCCTCGATTGCCAGTTCTCAGAACGACGTACAATTAAACTGCCTCGTGCAGAGAAGATAGTGATAGCAGCTACCAAACAAAGTAGAAAGGCGTGGATGACGAGACTCAATGAGATGGTTACTTTTAACGAATTCATCAGCATGCCTCACCAATGTCGCAAATATATTGCCCATTGCTATGAAGAGGTGCCTAGAAGCTATCTATTTGATGAATTGAACAAACCCTCGGATACGCAAGATACCCTCGTGCTGGTTGGTCCTGAAGGCGACTTCTCTATCGAGGAGGTTCGTCGTGCCGTAGCTAACGGTTTCCAGTCTGTTCATCTTGGTAAGAGTCGGCTGAGGACTGAGACGGCAGGCTTGTCAGCTGTGATGATGATGCAGTTGGCGCAGTCTTGATATGTATATTCAATCAAAAAACAATAAATATGACCGATGAGAAAATCATGGCTACCATCAAGCCCGATGGCGAGTGCTGGCAGCCGGAAATTGAGAAAATGCCCCGTGAGCAACTTAGGGAGTTGCAGGTTCAGAAATTGAAGGCGAGCATCAATGTTGCGCTGAATTCACCATTCTATAAAAAACGGTTGGGTGAGTTAGGTATTACAGCCGATGATATCCAGACACCAGAAGACATTCGCAAATTGCCTTTCACCACCAAGCAGGATTTGCGTGATAACTATCCATTCGGACTTGTTGGTGGCAATATGGACGATGCCATCCGTATCCACTCTACCAGTGGTACTACGGGGCATCCAACAGTCGTCACTTACTCTGAGCACGATATTTGCTCATGGGCAAACATGATTGCACGTGATATGTATATGGTAGGATGCCGCAAGAGTGATGTTTTTCAGAACTCCAGCGGCTATGGTATGTTTACAGGCGGTCTTGGTTTCCAACATGGTGCTGAGTGGCTTGGTGCCACTACTGTTCCAGCTGCTGCTGGTAACTCCAAACGACAGATTATGTTTATCAAGGACTTTGGTACTACTTGTCTGCATGCCATCCCTTCATATGCCATCCGTCTGGCTGAAGTGTTCCAAGAAGAAGGTGTTGACCCAAGAAGTACCAAGTTGCGCACACTGTTTATCGGTGCAGAACCACATACTGAAGAACAGCGTCAACGCATAGAGCGCCTGTTGGGAGTCAAGGCATACAACTCATTTGGCATGACTGAGATGAATGGTCCTGGTGTGGCCTTCGAATGTAAGTATCAATGTGGCATGCACCTATGGGAGGATAATTATATTATTGAGATTGTAGACCCTGATACGCTCGAACCAGTTCCCGATGGTGAGATTGGCGAGATGGTGCTCACTACGCTTGATCGCACCATGATGCCTATTTTGCGTTATCGCACGCGCGACCTCACACGCATCATTCCTGGTGAGTGTAAGTGTGGACGTACTCATCGTCGTATTGACCGTATCAAGGGCCGTACTGACGATATGTTTATCATCAAGGGTGTCAATGTATTCCCGATGCAGGTCGAGAAGATTCTTGTTCAGTATCCCGGCTTAGGCAGTAACTACCTCATCACGCTCGATACTGAAGACGACAACGATATCATGACCGTTGAGGTCGAGCTTGATGGTTTGAATACCGATGTTTATCCTGAGTTGCAGAAAATGACCAAGGACATCCAGCGCGCCCTGAAAGATGAGATTTTGCTTACACCACGTGTGAAACTGGTCAAGAAAGGCTCTCTGCCTGTCAGTGAAGGTAAAGCAGTCCGTGTCAGAGACCTACGTCCGGGTAGGGGTTAAGCATCATATTCGTATGATAAGAGTTATTATTGTTTTAGTTAATATGGTTTTTGCTTTTAGTGCATCTGCTCAAACAACAATGAGTAATGTACTTAAAGCAATGCCAGACTCACTATTGGTCTATCTTACTGAGAACAATCGCCTCGACTGCATTGACTTTCGTGAAGCAGGTATGAAAGCTGAAGTGCGTAATGCCCTCGACGGGAAAAGTGAATTGAAAGTGCTAACTGATCATTATGCCATGATTCAGCTAAATGAAGCCAACCAAGTAGAAATGCGTCTGTTGGACGGACAGGGGGGGCTGCTTATCTGTATGGTATGCACCTATGGAACACAGATACAAGAGAGCGTCATCCGATTCTATACTTCATCCTGGCTTCCATTATCCACTGACAAGTATATTACACTGCCTGACTGGATGTTCACTGCCAAACTCGATGAGAAGGAACAAAAAATGATCCTAACATGTCAGACTGCAATCGATCGTCCGGCAATGGAAGGACAAAAAGAACATGAAATAATGCAAAGAAACCTTAAGTGGGATTCTCAAAAATTTAAGTAAAGTTAATTATTGACATTTTTTACCTCTAAATACTTGCAAATTGAAAGAAAAACAGTATTTTTGCAATGTGTTTTTCATGGTATTAGATTATTAAGGTTAATTTAAAAGATTGGTTGTCGTGAGACAATCAATTTTTTTTGCCCTTATACCTCCTTAAGAATTGGCGTTTATTTAGTTATAATCATAGAAAAAGGGAAGCTCCATCGGAGAATCCCTTTTCTTGTTTGTTTGGAATAAATTATTTGTTTGTGTTCTCTTAGGCCTGAGCTTCAGGAATTACAGAAACATAACTCTTGTCGCGCTTGCCCTTGTGGAACTCTACAGTACCATCAACCAGAGCGTAAAGAGTATCGTCCTTACCCATAGCAACATTGTTACCTGCGTTGTGCTTAGAACCACGCTGACGAACGATGATGTTGCCTGCTACTACCTTCTGACCGCCAAAAATCTTAATGCCGAGTCGCTGAGCTGCACTCTCGCGGCCGTTCTTAGAACTACCTACACCTTCTTACGAGAGTCCTTACGACGCTTCATCTTGAACACGATAACCTTCTCACCCTTTACGAGTGGATTAACCACTTCGCAAACTACCTTTGCACCATCTACGGTGGGTGCGCCTACCTGTACTGAACCTTCTTTGTCGACAAGCAGTACCTTGTCGAATTCAACAGTCTTACCGGCTTCCACATCTTTCATGTGGTTAACGAAGAGCTTCTTACCCTCCTCAACCTTAAACTGCTGACCGTTGATCTCTACAATTGCGTACATTGTTTTTAATTGTTTAACGGGTTTTTCTGCGTGGCGTGTCACTTCGTGCAACAACTTCTTTGAGCCACTACAGACCAAATCGGGCGCAAAGGTACAAAAAAATGTTGAATCTACCAAGAAAATTAATAAAAAAAATAAAGCGATGACCCTCACAGGCAATCGCTTCAAATCTTCAATAGGTATTAGTCCTTTTAAGGTAAAAAGATTGTTTTCAGGATAACGCTGCAAAGTTAATACATTTTTTAATACCACCAAAACTTTTTTGATGAAATTTTATGAAAATTTTCCTGTGTGGGCACACAGAGTCAAAAAAAATGTAAAAAAGGGTATTTAGTACAATCGTTTGTCTAAAAAAAAAGATGATTTGTCTTAAAACCTTATGTTTAGAAAACTATATATTATATCTCGCGTACATATTATTATTATAGGTCTTAAAAAAAATAAGGAGAGTGTTGTAATGCACTCTCCTTATATGATTAAGCGGAAGGTGAGGGCTTGTAGCCCAAATACCCTTTCTATGCGTGGAAACCAGTGCTTCTATTGGTTTGTCACTGAATTTTTAATCGCGTCGAGTCATAAATTAGTAATGACAATGCAAAGGTAGGCATTTCCTGTGACATAACCAAATTTTACTGCAGATATCTTATATGTACCTCTCAGAATTGTTTGTAGCAATGCTATAAGGAGCCTCATATCACATGTCCTTAATACTTTTTATCTGCTTACTCTCGTTGAAAAGCTTTAGCGCGAGGTCTATATCAACCAATATAACACGCCCCTGCCGGAGAACAGCAGGTTTTATGACTGTGTTCATAAGTTTATGGGCGGTGGGGTATGAACAGTTAAATATTCTCTTTATACCAGCTACACCATGTTCATAACGCTTTGATTTCTGCTCCTCTATCTGGACATACTTATCAAGAAGGTCAAGGAGAGGTTTTGGAAATAAGGCAGTCTTCATGTGCGCTGTCAAGTATTCTGCCAGATGCTCCTCCAGCTGACCAAGGGCCATCATTGCAATGGGGGTATCCTTCGTTATCTGCTGTATTGTTTCCATTGTCTTATTTTATTGATTTTAAAATGCTTCTTGCTGATATAAATAAAGAAAGCTGCTATAGTCGATGTCCAGAACACGAACCGAATCGTGCTAACCAACATATAGCAGCCCCCAATATACTACGGCGGTGAGCAATGCTCATGCCATTAACGCTAATTGTATTCAGTCCTTGGGTAAAGCGTTGAATCCGAATCTAATAAACTTTGGCTGGCCTCCATCTTCCGAGGTGCCAATACTTATTAGATACGGTTTGCCATTGATAACACCTTTACACATTTTAGACTCTCCTTGCTCTGCCATTACTTCCATAGCATAGCGTTTCTTCAGTTCTGACAATATGAAATTGTACTTATCCTTGGAATAATTCTCATATTGACAGATAATGCCAGACAGCTTATTAAGGACAATACTATAGTTGATAGATACATTCTCTTTATCATAGATATAGATTAGCGCATAGCCGTTGTTATTGCCAAATGGTTCTTCCATTTTGAATTGTGGAAGCTTATCTGCCATATAGGCCTTTACTTCTTCTGGAGAGGTATCAAGAGTTGTGAACGGCTCATAAAATGTCCATGAAGGATTACCGTCCGGTTTACCACCATTTTCACCATCGTCACCGCCACAGGCTGTGAACGTCATGCATACTACGGCCATCATGGCCAGGAAAAAATATCTCATTGTTTTCTTCATTTTCATAGTTGTAAGTGTTTGTTGTTCATTGTTATTATTATGGCTGGTCGCCATATAAGTAGTGATAGTGTTCTCTTCTTTCACGTTCCCTGCGTTCCCGTTCGCGGCGTTCACGCCTCCGACGCTCTTCTTTGCGTTTCTTCTCCCTGCGCCTCTCGTCATCACTGCTTGATGCGAGAATGCCTGTAGAACTGACAGCCACGATATCCAGGTGTGGCCCTATATAATCCTTCTTCATATCCGATATGGAATAATGCTATTCTACCGTGAAGGTGTAGAAGTGGGTGGCATCGTCAAAGAAGACGGCATACTCGCCAGGCTCTATCTGAGGGATGGTAATCTTGTAGCAGTCGGAGCCATATTGCTCAATGGTACGACTGACATCATTCAGGGAGGCATTGGCTTCCATGCCTTTAAGGATGGCAAATTCTCCCATAATACGAGTCCTGTTCTTCTTCTCCTTCTCGAACTTACAGACGGAAATGGTCTCCTGGGCCTTTTCGTTGATTTTCTTGACCTTCAGGATGAGGGTTACCTCTCCGGCCTTAACCTTGGTCTTGGATGTTGTTCCTTTGATGACCATCAAGGCCTTGCTTTTGTCAAGAAGGCTGGATCCTGGAATGGGAATCATTCCCCAACTGGTGCTCTTGGCCTTCATCTTGACCTCTTCTTTCTGCAGCAGTGTCACTGTGCTGTCAGAATTCACTACGACCATCTGCCCGGCTTTCTCCGGCTCGATGTTCCTTGATTGTGCTGCTACACTGGTTGTTGCCAGTAGCAGCGCGAGAAAAACATACTTTCTCATAGTAGTTTGGCGTTTTAAGGTTGCTCCGATGCCCGGTAGGAGCGGATTATATTTACAGGAAGCGGGCTGTCGCTGCGCAACCTGAGGGAATTTCGTCGCCAAACTATAAACCCATAATCCACACAGCGAGCAGC
>CADCBH010000027.1 GCA_902799655.1 uncultured Bacteroidales bacterium | reverse complement strand
GGCTTGAGCTCGCAACTCTGTTTCAGCACGAGGCGATTGCCTTCGACAACATAGACATTCTCCTTGGTCTGTCGGCAGTAGTTGTTGAATAGGCCTATATTGGGCGTGAAGACTCCTTGAGCCAATCCGGAGTTGATGGTGCCTTCGGTGAACTGTACCGTCTTGCCTGCCAACGAGGGATCGACGCGCAACAGGCAGAAGCCCTGGTGCCCATCGTCTGCCTTGACTTGTATCTGACCTTGAGACCATCCATAATCAGAGAGTTCGCCAGATGCTTTATAGAACTTGATTTTGCTCGCCACATTCTCGCCAGTAGCCACATCCTTTATATCATCGCCAATCAGGTTGTCATACGGCAATGCCATAGAGAGCCAGCAGTTGGTCTCTTCAGCGGTAAAGGTGTGCTGCAAACCAGCATCTGCCGTCATCCTGGGAATAACGTCTGTAGTGAACAGCGCATCGAAGGCGGTATTGAATATCAACGTCTTACTGGACCTTCCTTCCCCATCGACTACCAGGGACTTGTCGAGGCCCTCTGGCAGCGGTTTGCTGGTAAAATAGATGGTGTTGGGGTTCTGATTGGGCTTTACCTGCTTCACATTCGTATTCTGGAGCATGACGAGTGTGACATTCTCTGGAGTCTCGAAGACCTCACAGTCTTCATGTCGCTGTTCCTTACCATCCTTCGTAAAAGAATAGATGACAGGCTG
The DNA here is from genome assembly GCA_902799655.1 of uncultured Bacteroidales bacterium. Taxonomy (GTDB): domain Bacteria; phylum Bacteroidota; class Bacteroidia; order Bacteroidales; family Bacteroidaceae; genus Prevotella. The sequence continues at coordinate 63,883 of CADCBH010000027.1, read as the reverse complement.
GACGGTATAGACATCAGAATAGATTTCGCCCATGAAGTTTCCACCTGTTCGGTAGCGGAAGCTAAACACCACTTTTTTCCAATTTGAGCTGAGGGTCTTCTTACCCTCACCGGCATAGGTCTTTCCTGCGCCAATCTCCGGCGTATTAGACAGGAGCATCATTTCGTCATAGAGGCTGTCGGCATTCAGAATCAGGAATTCGCAAAACTTATTGTAATCAGCTGCTGACTGGTTGGTGACGCTGACGGATGCTTCCAGCTGGTTGCCCTTGATGATTTTTTTCTCGTGGTCAATATATGGACTAGTAATCGTGAGATTGCCGAAGGCGTACTGCTGGAGATTGACTTTCTTGCCATAGAGCCAGTTGGCAAACGAGCGGTCGGCATAAACGCTGAAATCAGCATTGGGCAACAACGTGGTGTACAACTTGGATGTCTTTCCCTTCGAAGTCACGGTGAAGTCGCGCGTCTCACCAGGATAGAGGCGTATGCGTTCATAGCTCCAGAGTATCTGCGACTCAGGGATATACAGATTGATATAGCCTATGTATTCCTCCTGCCCCGTATTCTTGACAGTAAAGGTGACGGTACGCACCGACCCGTCGTCCTCATGGAATGTCTTGCGCGGATTGCTCACCTCCAAGTGTGCCTCAGGATGGCTCTTCAGAGTCAGTTTGGTACCCTCTATCTTGACACCGATGTAATTATACTGAGAACCTGCGACGACATCCTTGATGGTAGGTTCCTTACCCGTTTCGTGCATCGGCACCATGCGATATTCTCCGTCAGATAGCGTATCGGGCAGTACCACGCTGAAATTGGCTATCGAGATCAAGTCGTAGCTATTGAGATCTATCTTATTCCTGCCACCCCAGAGCATGCAGTGGATGCGGTCGCCCTTCAACAGCGCATAACGGTAAGCCCACTGGTTGATATAAGCGTTGGTAGCGCTGCAGACATAGAAGTGGGTCCAGATACGAGGGAAGGCCTCTTTGGTAGAGTTTCGTGTCAGTTCTGTGGGGCCAAAGACATAGAACCCCTCGTTGGTCTCCGTAGAGGGAGGATAGTCGATAGCAGCATCGTCAGTAGGTTTCTGAATGCCTATGGTAGCATCGTTCAGGTCTGACCAGCTGAGATTGACCGTGCTGCCGCCCACACCCGAGAAGGAGGGATTGAGCACACGGATCTCGAAAAAGCCATCAGCCTTGCCACCCCATCCCCAATTGAAGTGGAACTTGCCATCCTTGTAGCCATCGCAGACGAAACAGTGTCCCTCGTGGTTGGAGTTGTAGCCACTGTAGATGACGGGACGGCGGTTGGCCAGTTCATTGTAGATGAGTTCTTCCCACTCGTCTAATGAGTAGTTGTTGTAATTCACCCAATGTGTATTCTTGTCATAGCCGAAACACAGGCGTAAAGCCTTCTCGACACGACCTGACACTGCACCAGACATCTCTGCAGTATATTCCATATCGACACTCCAGCCAGCCCATCGTATCAGGTGAGCAACGGCATTGCCTTGAGCATCCGTGTATTTCCCTTCTTCATAGACGGGCAGCATATTATTCCAGTCGAAAGTCGTTGAAGGCACATTCTTCTTACCAATAGTCGTATAGGCTGTCGTAGCCTCTTGTGGCCACTTGTGGAAATACATCACCTGCGACATCGCGGTCGCCACACAGCCTGAGGCTGACAGCACATCAGCTCTAATATCCTTCGGGCACTCCCAGTTGAAGGGGGCTCGCTGGTTCCATAGGCTCTCGATGAGAGGATTGATATTTTCGCGCTGTACGGGAGCTCTGCGTGCAGCCACTTTTGCCTCGCCCCGCTGCAGTCTGCGTATCTGGTCGGCATAGCCCTCCAGCCACGTACGGAGGTTGGCAGGCATCTCGTCAACATTGAGTGCACCATCGGGCGAATAGCCCAGGATAGGCGTTGTAGCGTCGTCACCGCTGACGATGACATAGCCCCCACCCTCGCAGTTGAATGCGTAGAGCGCCTGCAGACCCACCTCTACGGACTGCAACTTCTGACTGTTGACACCTCCAAGATTCTGAGCCCTTCGTCCCTGCAGCTGCTGCATAAAGGCACAAGCCTTTTCCTTGGCTTCCTGCTGACTAATCTCTGCACCCAGCACTACCGATGGCAGGCAGAATGCGGCAACAAACATCCGTATCAGTAAATTTTTCATTATAGTATGTTTTTTTATTTAACCATAATCTGAGTGCACAAAGGTACAAATATTTTCATTATAATTTGCTGATTCTATATTTTTTTTTTAAAACTTTGCATTCGAAATAAATACTTTTTTTTGTATCTTTGCATCAAAAAACTAAACGATTTGACAGAAAATGCGGAGAAGCCATATCAAGATAAACACCAATCCTAAAGAATGGTGGCAGAATATGAGGACGGTCATGAAGACCTATACCAGCGTCATTGTCATCATCGTTGCTGCACTGCTCCTAGAACTGACAACAGGCATCATGTACATCGCCGCCCAGAAATTCATACAGCGGACCATGGAACATACGGTGAAGCGCGAGATGGATGCTACCTATATGAACATTCGCAACAAACTGGCTAATGTAGAGGTGACTATCGACAATATGGCATGGGTAGTCAACCGCGACCTGGAGAGCGCGGACTGGATGTTCGAGACGCCCGAGATGCTGGCGCAATACAACTCCTTTATCCTGGGATTCGGTATCTCGTTCGCACCCTACTATTACCCACAGAAGGGGCGATGGTTTGAGCCCTATGCCGTGCGCAGGGCCAACGGCACCATCGAGACCATGCAGCTGGGATCGGCCCAACACGACTACTTCAAGGCTGACTTTTATAACCTGGCAAAGAATACAGGCAAGGGCAACTGGTGTGAGCCCTACATGGACAATGAAGGTGCCAAGGCTGAGGTGACAACCTATAGCGTGCCTGTGTATTCGAGCGACAACAAGTTTGTGGCTGTCGTCCATGCTGACATCTCACTGGGATGGCTGAACGAGCTCATGAACGACGAGAAGATATACCAATCGACACAGCGCTATCTGGTGACCAGCAAATACACCTGGCTGGCAGGTCAGGATACACCCGTCATGAGAGAGGTGCTCAAGGTGCTGAAAGCTGACGATGACTATACCGCCTACTTTACAATGGAAGACCAGAACGGCAACAAGCTGCACGTATTCTAACGCCAGTGGGTGGAAAAACAGACACGGAAAGAATATACTGACACTCATTAAAAATATTTAAAAACAACAATGAATGTTTTCAAACTGACGGGATTCATCAGTCTCTTCGAATTCGAATAAACCAATCGTCTTGCCTATGAAAAGATGTTGCATCATGATGTTGCTGATGACATCTACAGCATGCTGGGCACAGTCGGACTCCATCAATAAGTTGAGCTTCTCCCTCATTCATGACCCTCGAAGGCTCGTACTTCACCTTCAAATGGTAATTTCGGCTCTTTCATGAGTTAAATTAACTAAAAATAGTCAGCGAAATGATACAGTTATGGAGAAAATCTCCTACATTTGCAGCCATTAATTGACTCATTAAAACTGAAAGATGATGAAAAAGATGATATGTTCAGCCTTGTTGCTGGTATGCGGAGTGATGATGGCTATGGCCCAGACTCCTGCACAAATCAAGTTTGATAAGACCACCCATAACTTTGGCACATTCTCGGAGAAGGAGCCCGTGGTGACTTGTGTATTTACCTATACCAATATCGGCGAGCAGCCGTTGGTCATCAATCAGGCTATCGCCTCATGCGGATGCACAGTGCCTGAATATACTAAGACACCTGTGAAGCCTGGTGAGAAGGGTGAGATTAAGGTGACGTACAATGGTGAGGGCAAGTTCCCCGGTCACTTCAAGAAGTCGATAACCGTTCGCACCAATGGGGCCGTCGAGATGACGCGACTATACATTGAAGGCGATATGACAGAAGCACAATAGAATAAAAAATCGCTGCCGATTGGCAGCGTTTTTTTATTGGGTTAGAAGCTGTAAGTCAAACCTATAGAGCTCCACTCGAGCAACTGGAAGTAGCCCATTTTGTCGTCTCTGGCGTTGCCATCGTCGAAGCGCGGATAGACGAAGAGGTTGGCAGAGATATATTTCGTCACCTTCAGCTCGAACTGGTTTTCCCATTCCACCTTTGTCTGGCGATAGGTTCCCAGGGCAAACAGGCGCGTCTTCCAAGATATCTGGTCGATGATGTTCCACTTCAGCTCAGCAGTAAATTGAGAGGCGAAATTCTCTGTGGTATTGTGGTCGCCACGAATACCATTGTCTGCTCTCAGCGCCTCACGATCAACATAGCGGAAGTTGAAGGCGAAAGGCAAGAAGTTGAGCGTACCTTTCAGACGGCCACCCAGCGCATCGACATTATACTGCATACCAATACCGATATTGAGGTCGAAGGGCGACATGAAGTCTGAATAGACTCTCTCGTCGTTGGCCTTCAAGCCTCTGGCAAACTGCGTATAGGCCAACAGTTGCAGGGTATAGTACCAACGCTTATGCGCCTGGATACCCAGTTTACTGGTAAGACGCAACAGGTCGTTGTTGGTCTTGAAATGGTGAACGGTATCTGAGGGCGATGTCTGGAAGCCCAGCTTCATCTCCAGCTTATTGTCGAAGGTAATCTTGTCCTTGTCGTTATAGTTGTACTCCAGCGTAGCAGCAGCCACTGCCGAATAGTTGCTCTCACCACCCTTATGCCAGTTGTTTGACACATAGTTTTGCAGGAACTGCAGATAGCCCTCGCCCTTGAACTTCCAGAAATTGGGTTTCTGCACCACCAATTGTACAGGAATGGCTTCAGGTTCGTCAGGAACAGGGGCTGCATAGTCGGTGAGGTCCACTTCCTGTGAGAGCTCTTGGTTGACATCCTCACGAATGGAGCCGGCAGCCTGCAGACGGCTCTCGTTATTCACCACCAGATCAGGACGACGCAGGTAGATGTTCATCATGGCCTCATCAATGGCATTGGAGATGTCATCACCAGACTTGGGCTGCAACGACAACCACTTGTTGGCACCGGAATGGTAGAACGTCGTAGGCACAAAGAGGCGGAAGTAGCGTCCGTCGTTCTGTTCACTACGCAGCTGTTCGTTGACTTGCTGCAGGGAGTCGAGGCGCTGACGCATCACGGCCAGCGAGTCGATATAGTTATTCACGACCTTTTCCGTATAAGTCGTTTGTTCCCTAACAGCATTTCGTCCTTTACGCTGAGCCTGCATGCTGACTGCCATCGACAGCAGCACTATCACGATAAAAATGTATCTCTGTTTCATAATTGGCAGCAAAGGTACGAAAAAAATCTTAAAGCCTTGCAGGTCTCCTATTTTTTTCTTACCTTTGCACCTTGATTTTTAATAATAAGGTAAGAACATGAACAAAGACAACATTATCGGCTTCATTCTGATTGCCCTGGTACTGATTGGTTTCAGTTGGTGGAACCAGCCATCGGCAGAGGAGATAGAAGCCGCCCGTAAGCAGGATAGCATTGCCGCTGTCACGAAAGAAAACGCGAAGAAGGCGCAGGAACTGGCCGACCAACAGAAGAAGGCCAAGGCAGACTCAGCCGAGATTGCAGCTGACACCACTGCCCTCTTCTATCAGGCACAGAACGGCACCTCGAAACAGATTACGCTGAAGAACGACAAGCTGGAGCTGACACTCGACACCAAGGGTGGCACGCTGCGCAAGGCTGTCATCAAGAACTATACCAGCATCGACGGTAAGCCCGACGTGACGCTCTTCGACGGCAAAGACCAGCAGCTGAACTTCATGTTGGCTGGCAAGCAGGAGAATATTGTCACGCAGGATCTCTACTTCACACCTTCCAATGTGACCGACAGCACCGTCACGATGACGGCAGCAGCCAGCAACGGCGGTTCGGTAGTCCTCGACTATCGTCTGGGCCAAGACTACATGCTGTCGATGTCGCTGCAGACGAAAGGTCTGGCAGGATTCTTTGCTCCGTCATACAAGGAGCTGGACCTGGAATGGAGCGACCATTGCCGCCAGCAGGAGAAGGGTTTCTCATTTGAGAGCCGCTATACGGGCCTGTTCTACAAGGAGGCCAAGGGCAGCACCGATAATCTGTCGGAGACTGCCGACAAGACAGAGGATATCGAGGAGCGTCTCGACTGGGTAGCCTTCCGTAACCAGTTCTTCTCAATAGCCCTCATCTCCAAAGACGACTTCTCACAGAACGCCACACTCTCGAGCATTCAGGACGAGAAAGGCACGGGCTATCTGAAGCAGTTTGATGCCAAACTGAAGACAGCCTTCGACCCCACAGGCAAGAATGCCTCTGAGTTTGAGATGTATATCGGTCCTAACGACTTCCGTCTGATTCAGGATGTGGAGCAGCAGAGCCAGTTTAACAAAGACCTCGACCTGGAGCAGCTGGTTAACCTCGGATGGTGGCTGTTGCGCTGGATCAACCGCTGGTTCACGCTGTATGTCTTCGACTGGCTGACAGGCTTTGGCTTCAACATGGGTATCGTTCTTATCCTCATCACTCTGTTGCTGAAAGGCATCACCTTCCCTATGGTGAAGAAGAGCTATATGTCATCAGCCAAGATGCGTGTGCTGAAACCTAAGTTTGAAGAGGCTACCAAACACCTCGACAAGCCCGAGGACCAGATGAAGAAACAGCAGGAGATGATGAGCTTGTATTCGAAGTATGGCGTCAGTCCGCTGAGCGGCTGTCTGCCCATGCTCATCCAGATGCCTATCTGGCTGGCTATGTTCTTCTTCGTACCAAACGCTATCCAGCTGCGTGGCGAGAGCTTCCTGTGGATGGCCGACCTGTCAACCTACGATCCCATCTGGGAATGGGGCACGAACATCTGGGGTATCGGCGACCACCTGTCGCTGACCTGTATCCTCTTCTGCGGTGCCCAGCTGGTTTACACCTGGATATCCATGCGCCAGCAGCGCGACCAGATGGTAGGTGCCCAGGCTGAGCAGATGAAGGTGATGCAATGGATGATGTACATCATGCCGCTGATGTTCTTCTTCATCTTCAACGACTACTCTTCAGGTCTGAACTTCTACTACTTCATTTCGCTGTTCATGTCGGCTGCCATCATGTGGACGCTGCGCAAGACCACCGATGACGAGAAATTGCTGGCCATCCTTGAGGCCAACTATCAGGCTAACAAGAACAATCCCAAGAAGCAGTCGGGCTTTGCTGCCCGTCTGGAAGCCATGCAGAAGCAGGCTGAGGAGTTAAAGAAACAAAGAAATCAGCGATGAAAATTGGTTTTGACAACGAGAAGTATCTGAAGATACAATCGGAGCATATTCGCGAGCGTATTGCACAGTTCGACGGAAAGCTCTATCTGGAGTTAGGCGGCAAGTTGTTTGACGACCATCACGCCTCACGTGTACTCCCAGGCTTCAAGCCCGACTCCAAGCTACGCATGCTGGCTCAGCTGCGCGACCAGCTAGAGATTGTCATCGTGGTATCTGCTGATGACATAGAGAAGAACAAGGTACGTGCCGACCTTGGCATCACCTACGACGAGGACGTGCTTCGCCTGCGCGAAGAGTTCCAGAGCCGTGACTTCATGGTGGGCTCAGTGGTGATTACCCACTACAACGGCCAGCAGGCTGCCGACCAGTTCCGTCATCGCCTGGAGCGTATGGGCATCCGTTCCTACGTCCATTACCTGATTGACGGCTATCCCCACAATGTGGAGCTCATCGCCTCTGACGATGGTTTTGGCAAGAACGACTATGTAGAGACCAGTCGCGAGCTGGTCATCGTGACAGCCCCTGGTCCTGGCTCAGGCAAGATGGCAGTATGTCTGTCACAACTCTATAACGAGAACAAGCGCGGCATACGTGCCGGTTATGCCAAATTTGAGACTTTCCCCGTATGGAACCTTCCGTTGAAGCATCCTGTCAATATTGCCTACGAGGCTGCTACTGCAGACTTGAACGATGTCAACATGATTGATCCGTTCCACCTGGAGGCGTACGACAAGATTGCCATCAACTACAATCGCGACATCGAGATATTCCCCGTGCTCAACGCCCTCTTCGAAGGTATCTATGGCGAAAATCCCTATAAGTCGCCTACTGATATGGGCGTCAATATGGTTGGCTTCTGCATCTCGGACGACGAGGTGTGCTGCAATGCCTCACGCGACGAGATTATCCGACGCTACTATGACGCCACCAACAAAATGGCTGATGGTGAGGACAACGAGCGCGAGGTCAACAAGATACTGATGCTGTTCAACCAGGCCAAGATAACAACGGCCTATCGCCGCGTTACGGTGGCTGCCCAGGCCAAGCAGGAGCTCAGCGAGCATACTGCTGCCGCTATGGAACTGGAAGACGGCACCATCATCACTTCCAAGAGTTCGCCTTTGTTAGGGTGCTCTGCAGCATTGCTGCTGAATGCCACCAAGCATCTGGCAGGCATCTCTCACGAGGCTAAGCTGATTCCTCAGAGTCTCATCGAGCCCGTGCAGAAGACGAAGATAGAATATCTGGGCGGCAAGAACCCCCGACTGCATACCGATGAGGTATTGGTAGCCCTGAGCGTGTTGTCGAAAGATGACGACCAGTGCCGTATGGCCTTGGCCCAACTGCCCAAACTGCGTGGTTGCCAGGTACACTCTACTGTAATGCTCTCCGAGGTGGACCGCAAGATTTTCAAGAAATTGGGTTGTGGTCTCACCTGTGATCCGGTCAGAAAAAAATAACCTATAACAAGATATGAAAAGAATATTAATGCTAGCAGTCACGACATTCGTACTGCTGGGCAGCATGAATGCGCAAGACAACGTGATAGGAAAGAGTAATATCAAGCTGAAGAGCCGCATGATGACACCTGAGGCCTTGTGGGCCATGGGACGCATCGGTACTGTCGAAGCTTCGGCAGACGGCAGCCAGATTGTCTATCAGGTGGGCTACTATAGCGTCAAGCAGAATAAGAGTCGTCAGGTGCTCTACGTGATGGATGCTGACGGCAAGAACCAGCGTCTGCTGACCACTGGCAGCAAGAGTGAGTCAGATCCAACATGGCTGGATGCTGAGACCATCGCCTTTATCAGTGGTGGTGAGCTCTGGTCGATGAAGGCTGATGGCAGCCAGCGCCAACAACTCTCAAAGACTGACGGCAAGGTGGAGGGCTTTAAGTTCTCGCCTGACCGCAGCAAGGTCATCATCCTTAAGAGCATCCCCTTCCATGAGGTTATCAAGAAGAATCCCGATGACCTGCCCAAGGCTACTGGTCGTCGTGTGACAGACCTGATGTATCGCCACTGGGACCACTATGTGGAGAGCATCCAGCATCCCTTCATATTCTCTGTTGGTGACGGTTTTGCCATCACAGGTAACGGCAAGGATATTCTGGAGGGTGAGCCCTTCGAGTGTCCCATGGAGCCTTTTGGTGGTATCGAGCAGTTGGCATGGAGCAACGACTCCAAGCAGATTGCCTATACCTGTCGTAAGAAGACTGGACTGGAGTACAGCATCTCTACTGACTCTGATATCTTCTTGTATGACGTAGATGCCAAGACAACCCGTAACCTCTGCAAACCCGCAGACTACGTGGCTCCGAAGGTAGATCCTACACGCACACTGGCCATCCAGGCTGTCAACGATAAGGAGAATCTGAAGAACAATGTGGGCTACGACCAGAACCCGCAATTCTCGCCCGACGGCAAGTATATTGCCTGGCTGTCAATGGAGCGCGATGGTTATGAGGCTGACCTCAACCGCCTGTGTATCTGCGACCTGCAGAGCGGTGAGAAGCGTTATATCAGCTGGCAGTCGGACGTGGATGCTTTCTGCTGGGCTCCCCAGAAAGACAAGCAGGCCAAGATCTATTTCCTCAGCGTATGGCATGGCTGCGTCAATATGTACAGCGTCACAGCGAAAGACGAAGTGAAGCAACTCACGGAGGACTGGGCAGACTGGACAAGTCTGCAACTGGCCAATGACGGCAAGCGCATTCTGGCTACCCGTCAGAGTCTCTCAGCACCTACCGACATCTATATGGTAACACCTGGTAAGAGCATTGAGAAGACCAAGATTGAACAGCTCTCCTTTGAGAACAAGCATATCCTCGACCAGCTGACCTTCGGTAAGATGCATCAGCGCTGGGTAACCACCAGCGACGGCAAGCAAATGCTGGTATGGGTGATGCTGCCCGCCAACTACGAAGAAGGCAAGAAGTACCCCACCCTGCTCTTCTGCGAGGGTGGTCCACAGAGTCCTGTCAGCCAGTTCTGGAGCTATCGCTGGAATTTCCAGATTATGGCAGCCAACGGATATGTCGTGATTGCGCCTAACCGTCGTGGTTTGCCTGGTTTCGGACAGGAATGGAAGGAAGAAATCAGTGGTGACTGGACTGGTCAGTGCATGAAGGACTATCTGGCAGCTATTGACGACGCTGCTGAGAACTTGCCTTTCGTTGACAAGAACCGTCTTGGTGCCGTTGGTGCTTCGTTTGGCGGATTCAGTGTCTACTACTTGGCTGGCATCCACGAGAAGCGCTTCAAGGCTTTCATCGCCCACGACGGCGCCTTCAATCTGGCAGCTATGTACACGGAGACCGAGGAGAACTGGTTCTCGAACTGGGAATACGACGAGGCCTACTGGCACCGTCCGCAGATGCCTCGCGCCAAACAGACCTACCACGATTCTCCGCACAAGATGGTGGAGAAGTGGGACACCCCTATTCTCTGCATCCATGGCGAGAAGGACTACCGCATCAATGCCACACAAGGCATGTCGGCCTTCAATGCCGCCCGTATGAAGGGGATTCCTGCTGAGCTGCTGATCTTCCCTGATGAGAACCACTGGGTACTGAAGCCCCAGAACGGTGTGCTCTGGCAGCGCACATTCTTCGACTTCCTCGACCGCTGGCTGAAAAAATGATTCGAAACATAGAAATAACACTATAAATTATGACTCAAGCAATTCAGAAAACTTTGAGAGACTCGGCCGCCATACGCTGGCTGGCCTTGCTGCTGCTGGCGATGGCCATGTTCTGCAGCTATATTTTCATGGATATCCTTTCGCCCATCAAGGACTTGATGCAGGAGACACGCGGCTGGGACTCTACCGCCTTCGGCACCATGCAGGGCTCTGAGGTATTCCTCAACGTATTCGTATTCTTTCTCATCTTTGCAGGTATCATCCTTGATAAGATGGGTGTGCGCTTCACTGCTATACTCTCTGCCAGTGTGATGCTCGTAGGAGCCATCATCAAATGGTATGCTGTTAGTGAAGCCTTTATTGGCAGTGGACTGGAGACATGGTTCAACAACAACCTCAACTATATCCCCGTCTTCGACGAACTGGGTGTCAGCCCCTTCTATGAGGGTATGGCAGCATCAGCTAAGTTTGCAGCCTGCGGTTTCATGATTTTCGGTTGTGGCTGTGAGATGGCAGGCATCACTGTATCACGAGGTATCGTGAAATGGTTTAAAGGCCGCGAGATGGCATTGGCTATGGGTTCTGAAATGGCACTGGCCCGTCTGGGTGTGGCCACCTGTATGATCTTCTCACCGTTCTTCGCCAAGTTGGGTGGTGAGGTCAGCGTCAGCCGCTCGGTAGCCTTTGGTGTCGTGCTGATTTGCATCGCCCTCATCATGACCATCGTCTATTTCTTCATGGATCAGAAACTCGACGCACAAACTGGTGAGGCAGAAGAGAAGGATGATCCCTTCAAGGTATCGGATATCGGAAAGATTCTCTCTGATAGCGGCTTCTGGCTGGTAGCCCTGCTCTGTGTACTGTATTACTCGGCTATATTCCCCTTCCAGAAATATGCTGTCAACATGTTACAGTGTAACCTGACGCTGACTGAGCCTGCAGCTGATTCATTCTGGGCATCTTCGAGTGTGACCATCGCACAGTATATTATCATGCTGTTGGTAGCTGGCTTTGGATTTGCTTCGAATTTCCAGAAGCAGAAGAGTCGCCAATATGGTATGTTGGGCATTTCTATCGTGGCCCTCATCACCTATTGTTATATGGGCTTTATGCGTCAGTCTGCAGAGTCCATCTTTGCAGTATTCCCCCTGTTGGCTGTTCTCATCACCCCCATTCTCGGCTCGTATGTCGATCACAAGGGTAAAGCTGCCTCGATGCTGATTCTCGGCTCGCTGCTGCTTATCGGCTGTCATCTGACCTTTGCCTTCATCCTGCCCATGTTCAAAGGTTCAGCAGTAGGAGGTATCGTGATCGCATATGTCACCATCCTCGTGCTTGGTTCCAGTTTCTCGCTGGTACCAGCCTCACTGTGGCCATCTGTACCTAAGTTGGTTGATGCCAAGGTTATCGGTTCGGCCTACGCACTCATCTTCTGGATTCAGAACATAGGTCTGTGGCTGTTCCCGTTGCTCATCGGTAAGGTACTTGACGCCACCAATCCAGATGTCACCGATCCTACACAGTTTGACTATACTGCCCCCCTGGTAATGCTGGCCGGTCTAGGTGTCGCTGCCCTCATCCTTGGTTTCATACTGAAAGCCGTTGACAAGAAGAAGGGTATCGGACTGGAAGAACCGAATATCAAGGAGTAAACCTATGACAAAGACGATAAGAAAAGAATATGCTACTGCTGAGATATTCTCGTTTACCAGCACTGGTGACGTCAGAGAATATCACGTGATGATACATGCCCAGGCAGGAGGACGCACCTTTCAGCAACAACTGGATGCTGTGCTCGACTGCTATGAGGCACTGAAGCGAGAGGAACTGAAAGAGGCTGTTGCCGTCTTCAAGCGATACTTCCTGAGCGATGTTGCTAATCAGGCTGACGAAGTGCTGTTGGCTGATACCAGCGACTGTGCCAAGAGTATCATCGGACAGGCGCCACTTGATGGCTCTAAGATTGGACTGTGGGTGTATATGCAGACCCATGTCATCACCAGGCAATTGCCTAGTGGCTTGTACGAGGTCTGTCACGGCAACCTCCGCCACTTGTGGAACGGTAGTGCCCATAACACGGCACAGAATTCGGAGTATCAGACGCGTCTGCTCTTCAATGAGTATGTAATGCAATTGGCTCAGGAAGGCTGTACGCTGGCAGACAACTGTATCCGCACTTGGCTCTTCGTCAATGACGTCGATGTGAACTATGGCGGTGTCGTTGCTGCCCGAAACAAGATATTCTTCACACAAGGACTCACTGAGGACACTCACTATATCGCCTCAACAGGAATAGGAGGAAGAGGACTGGAAGCTGCCGTGATGACACAAATGGATAACTATGCCATTGCTGGCATCAAAAAGGAGCAGATACACTATCTATATGCGCCTACTCATCTGAACCGCACCAGTGACTATGGCGTGAGTTTCGAGCGAGGCACCTATGTCGACTATCAGGACCGCCGCCATGTCATCATTTCAGGTACTGCCAGTATCAATAACAAAGGACAGATAGAGCACCCCAAGGATATCGTGAAACAGGCCCATCGTATGTGGGACAATGTGGAGGCGCTATTGAAAGAGGCCGACTGCAGCTACGATGAGGTTGGTGTGATGATTGTCTATCTAAGAGACATTGCAGACTACGACGTTGTTAATCGTCTCTACGAAGAGCGTTTCCCCAACACGCCACGCATCATCGTACATGCTGCAGTATGTCGCTCAGGCTGGCTCATCGAAATGGAGTGTATGGCAATTAAGCCTATGGACAACAGTACGATGCCCGCCTATTGAGGCAGACGAAAACGAACTATCAGCGGCAGATGATCGCTGAATCCACGTTGGTAGCGATAACCATTATAGGTACGGAGGGGTTTTACTCCTCCGTATTTTTTGTCTTCCTCAAGTAGGAAGGGAGCATCATGGAGAACGGCCTCATCAAGAAGGTTGTTGAGGGAGTGACTGACGAAGATATGATCAATATGTTCCCACTCGCCCTGATAGCGATAGGTACCCTTGGCACCATGCTTGCCTTGAAGCGATGCGGTGACAGGATGCAAACCACAAGCAATAAGATGTTGTAATGGTTTGTTCTCCACACCATCGTTGAAATCACCACAGATGACGACCTTAGCTGCAGGCGGTAACTGGCGGACTGCAGCCAAGAGGCGGTCAATAACCAACTGACGATAGGGGCGTGTTTTCTTCTCTCCCCCATAACGGCTAGGCGCATGCACCACAAAGACGTGTAACGTATCTCTATTGACGGTTTCTCCTTGAACATAAAGGATATCACGCGTAGGACGCATATCCTTTAGCGGAGAAATAGATAGAAAGTCATAACAGACTGGACGAAAAGAGAAAGGTTGATAGAGTAATGCGACGTCAATGCCACGAACATCAGGCGACTCAGTCATCAAGTACTCATAGCCTGCCCCTCGTAAAAGTGAACGACGTGTCAAATCGAAGAGCACGCTGTCGTTTTCCACTTCAACCAATGCCACCAAGTCTGGTACGCCATATTCTTGACACGAAAGAATCTCCTGTCCGATATGGTTGAGCTTGCCCCAATAGCGGGCAGGTGTCCACTTCCGTTTTCCTTCAGGCATCCACTCAGTATCATCTTTCAATGAGTCATGCTTGCAGTCAAACATATTCTCGCAGTTCAACTCAACAAGCGTTAAGAAGCCCGTTAATAACAGACTTAAGAACATTTTCTTTTGATTTTCCAGCCTATTGACGCAATAAAGATACTCATCAAAGGCGACAGATAGTTAAAGAAACAGTATGGCAGATAAGTCAGCGTAGCAACGCCAAGTACTGTGCTTTGCGTCAATCCACAAGTATTCCAAGGCACAAGGACGGAGGTAACCGTAGCACCATCCTCACAAGAACGGCTCAACAGTTGTGGTTCGTAACCGCGCTCTCGATAAGTGTCCTTGAATACAGAGCTAGAAAGCATAATAGACAGATACTGATCAGCAGTGGCTATGTTACAGAACAATGCCGTACCTACCGTTGATGCCACCAACGAGGCTGTGCCACGAACAAAACGTAACAACAGGCGCATCAAGTCCTGTAGTTGACCTGTAGCCGTCAAAGCGCCACCAAAGGTCTGGGCACAGATAATCAGCCAAATGGTAGGCATCATGCCTGACATACCACTGGTATGCACCAACTCGTTCAGTACACTGTTACCAGTCTCTATATCTGTACTGCCATAGCACACGCGCATCATTCCTTTATATGATGTCAACAGTCCCTGTCCGTCATTACCGGCTATGCGAAGCACCAGTTCTGACTGTACGACGAGTCCAACAACGACAGCCAGCAAGATGGCCATAAACAATACCACCATCGACGGCCATCTGCGTGCTATCATTACGCCTGTTAATACAGGAACTATGAGAAGCCAAGGCGAGATGACAAAGGTATTCTGCAGACCATCCATAAACTCAGCAACATTGCCTTGTCCAGAGACGTTCATCGTGAAACCGGCAATTAAGAAGATGGTCAGCGAGATGCAAAACGTCGGTACGGTGGTAAATAGCATATAACGGATATGCGTAAACAATGGCGTTCCCGACACGCTCGATGCTAACACGGTGGTGTCTGAGAGTGGTGAAAGTTTATCACCGAAATAGGCGCCAGTAATGATAGAACCAGCAATCCACCCATCGTCAAAGCCATGGGCCTTACCAATACCCATCAATGCCAAACCGATGGTTGCAACAGTCGTCCACGACGAGCCAATCATCAGACTAACCAATGCACAAAGTACGCTGCTGCTAACTAGGAATACCTCCGGCTGTATAATCTGCATACCATAATAAATCATGGTGGGCACAATACCTGCCACCATCCATGTGCCACCAATGGCACCAATCAGCAGCAGGATAATGATAGCTGGCGTACAACTGGCAATCTTGTCAGAGATTTCCTTTTCCAATTTCTCCCATTCCAGTCGTTTTGAGAAATGACCTATCAGCACACTCACAGCCGAAGCCACGAGGAGTGACACTTGTGATGCACCGTCAAGCGTTGCATTGCCAAAAACGGCAATACAACACGTGACGAGTACTATCAGTACGAGGAATGGGATAAAACTTAGCATACCTTCTCCAAACGCTTCATCATAGCGAACATGAAGATGGCAGCAACGAGGCAGACGCCTAAGAATACGCTCCAGCACAGCCAAAGAGGAACAGCGCCCCAGAGCAGACCACCAACGACAACGAGCTGGTTACCAATGGCAGTTGCCACAAACCAGCCACCCATCATCATACCTTTATATTTAGGAGGTGCAACCTTCGAAACAAAGGAGATGCCCATAGGCGACAGCAACAGTTCACCAAAGGTAAGAATCAGATAGACGCTGATCAGCAGGTTGGGCGTTACGTCGGCCACATGAACAGCAACAGGATTGCCGTCGGGTCCCATCTCAGTCTGAGGCATTGGCAGGCCAAATGAAGCAAAGGCCATGAGTGCATAGGCTATAGCCGCCACAATCATACCATAGGCAATCTTACGCGGAGCAGAGGGTTCCTTACCCTTGGCAGCCAACGAGCCGAAGATAGCCATCGACACAGGTGTCAGGGCTACCACATAGAATGGATTGAACTGCTGGAAGATTGGTGCAGATACCGTAACGTTGCCTTCCACATCATAAGACAGGCAGAGGAAAGCCAATGCGGCAATGATGACAACAGCAGAGATACCTTTTGCCTTTGACGTCTTCGACTGGAACAGTGAGAACAGGGCATAGACGATGAAGATGACGGCTACGAGGTTCCATACGTTGAAGCACATGGCCTGCAAGCCCTCAGCCGACTGAGCGGTGAACTCGTCAGCAAAGTAGGTCAGCGACAGTCCGTTCTGGTGGAAGGCCATCCAGAAGAAGATAACCACGGCAAACACGAGGCAGAGTGCCACGATGCGCTGCTTGGTCTCCTCCTTTGACAACTCCTCGACAGGAGCGGCATCAGCAGCCTTGGCATCCTTCTTCGTGCCACCTTCCGTATGACGGAACGTGCTGCGGAAGAGGTAATAGATGGCAATAGACAGAATCAGCGAGGCGCATGCCACAGCAAACGAGAAGTGGTAGGCATCATTCGACGAGTAGCCCAATGATGTCTCTGCATACTCTTTAATCTTAATGGCAGCAGTAGGAGCAAAGAGGGCACCGATGTTGATAGCCATATAGAAGATAGAGAAACCAGCATCGCGCTTGTCCTTATACTGCGGATCATTATAGAGGTCGCCCACCATCACTTGCAGATTGCCCTTGAACAGACCGGTACCAAAACCGATCAGCAACAAGGCTGCCAGCATCACTACCAATGCGACACTGTCGCCACCCAAGGGCACTGACAGCAACAGGTATCCGGCAAACATGATGATGATACCCGTTGTCACCATCTTGCCAAAACCAAACCTATCAGCCATCATACCACCGATAAGCGGGAAGAAATACACTAACATCAGGAACGCACTATAGATAGTACCAGCCATAGCAGGCGACAATCCGTAGTTAGCTCTCAGAAACAGGGCGAAGACAGCCAGCATGGTATAGTAACCAAAGCGCTCGCCCGTGTTGGCTAATGCCAACGCAAAAAGACCTTTCGGTTGATTCTCAAACATAACTTATTTTATTTTAGAATTTCGTGTTCTGACAATGTCGAAAAGATAGGTGGCCTTGATGACAATCTGTCCGTAGTTGGACTTGCCGAAGTAGTCGCTCTTCGAGTTTTTGAAGATGTTGCCCAAGCCATAGTAGTAGCGGCCTTCAAGCATGAGGTGTCCCATCTTAGGCAGGGAGAATTCAATGCCAGCACCTACCGCAATACCATAGTCAAATTTATTCTGAATAGCCATAGAATCTTGTGCAACGACCTGTGAAGCGCGAGTATTAGCAGTCTTCTTTCCAATCACGACATTCGACTTAGTTGATTCATCAAGATAGAATCCTATTTGGGGACCAGCTTGGAAGAATCCCTGCAAGCCCTTACGTTCTCTTCCCCATCCAAGGCGAGCTAGGAATGGAATCTGTAGGTATGTGACTTTCCGCTCGTAGCTAAGTGGAGACGTCTTATTGGGGTCGTCAATATAGTAAACAGGTTCGTTGTCGACATCGAGGATGTCTTCTTTCCATCCCGTCTGTGTAATGTTAACCTCAGCCACGATAGAACAAACGCTCATGAAATACTTCTCACAGGTATAACGCACAGACAGTCCTGCCGTCATTCCCTTCAAGAATCCCTGAGGCACATCGGGCACAAAACCAACATTGCTCATGACGTAACCTACACTACCACCGACTGCCAGGTCGTTGCGATATTCGCCCACCTGCGCCATCAACACTGATGGCATCAACAATAACAAGAAGAGTATGCGTCGCATGCTGTTAGAAGTTGATAGTTTCAATGCGGTTGTCTGTGGTATAATGTACGAACAGGATGGCCCGGTTCTGCAAGCCACCATTACCGATACGTTCGAAATGAAGCGGTGTCTGCAAGGGTGTATAGCCCACCATACCCGAAGCACCTGTAAACTTGGTACCATACATGTGCAACCCCTTGATCATGAAGTAAGCCTGATCAAAGCCCGTCACGGCATAGCGCTGGTGGTAAGGCTGCATATCCTGGTGGAAATTCCAGCGGTACTTTTTCTTGAAATGCTCGACACGGGGTGACAATGGACTCATATAGTAGGTTGACGGAATATAGGTGTCGAACTTATAGAAGTTATCAAGATGCTTGTTGATATACATCAGCCATTCAGGATAGCCAAACATGGATATCTTCAGCGATGGTACTGTCATCAGCAATCCGTTAAGCTTGGCAAAGGCAACATTCAACTCTGCCGAACGGCTGGTGTTAAGCACAACCACATTATGCTTTGTCGTAGAGAAACTTTGTTTGAACTTGGCCTCGTTTGACTTCAAGTTCGTCAGTGAATAGGATGCACTTTCCTGATCAAGCTTGCGGCGCAGCACCGTCGTAAAGCTACCCTTCGTACTCGTCGAGTCGTTACAATCGATGATGACGACGTGATAGTCTTTAAAACGCTGATAGAAACGGAATACATAAGCCTGATTGGTCTGGTTGCCGTTCTGGAACACCTGGAAGAGATTACCATTGTTAATCACCTCGTCAGAATTAATCGAGAAGGGAATCAGCACACGGATGTCGTTGGCTTGGGCAAAGGTGCCCAAAGCCTTCACCTGCTTCGAATAGAGCGGACCGATGATGAGGTCGCACTCGGCAGCCTTGGGGTCCTTCAGTATCTTCTGGATGTCAGTCTGCTCGGTCACGTTCCAGGCACGGATATCGGTCGAGATGCCCCCTACTCTGAGGCTGTCGCACGCCATCAGCACGCCACGATAGTATTCTGCCATGCGACGACCATCTCCGTTTTCATTATGCAGAGGCAACATGACACCTACACGGATTTCCCGATTGCGCATGTCGCGCTCCGTCACAACGGGCTTTGTCGGCATCTGGGGCTGTTGCGTCTTACTGGCAGCTTCGGCAGCATGATTAGAGGGGAAAGGTATCTTGATATAGTCTCCCTTGTGCAGCTCGTAGCCAGGCTCGTTCATCTCGGGATTAGCCTTGATGAGTTCTTCAATGGTCAGTCCGTTCTCACGGGCAATGCCGAAAATAGTCTCCTTGCGCTTCACCTTGTGCAATTCCTTGTAGTTTTGCACCTGTGCGGTAGCTGTTTCAGCAACGAAACAAGCAAGCGTCAGTAAGAGGAAATATCTTAATAATCGTTTCATATTCGCCTATTTTTTCGTTTTGCGCTACAAAATTACAAAAAAAGATGCGGAAGTTCTACTTTTTTCGCTAATTTTGCACAAATATTCGCATATCGAAATGAAAATAAGGAAAATATTAACGTTATTTGCCCTTTGGCTGCTCGCATCGACGGCCAATGCCACCATCGAATTAAAGGTGACGTATATCGACAAGGACGGCCACGAGGTTGTAGAGGACGAGAACTTTACTGCTGAGGTTCCGCTGCATATCCGTCTGACCTCCAACCCTTCCGGTCTTGACCCCGAAGCTACTGTAGAGTGGCACATCAAGAACACGCAGGCAGGCATCAACATCACCCGCTATGAGCAAGATACCGAGTTCGACCTCACCGTGGCGGGCAAGACGGAGATTCTCCTTCAGGTGATGTTCGAAAATGAAGTCGTTGAAAGTGCATCGCTGACCATCACGGTCGCTGAGAGCCACTTGGAGATGCCCAATGCCTTCTCGCCCAACGGTGACGGCATCAACGACTATTTCCAGGCCAAGAGCAACTACAAGAACATTGTAGAATTCCATGCATACATCTTCAACCGTCATGGCCAGAAACTGTATGACTGGACAGACTACACCAACGAGAAGGCAGGTTGGAACGGCACCTATAACGGAAGTCCGGTAAAAGACGGTGTCTACTATGTCTATGTGAAAGCTCGCGGTGCCGACGGCATCGAATATAACATCCGCCGTGACGTCAATCTGTTGCGCAATTTCAACGTTTTGGAGGGCGGCAATCCATGAGCAAAGATGACAAGATTCAGGTCTGGGGGGCACGTGTCCACAATTTGAAGAATATTGATGTAGAGATACCACGCCACTCGCTGACCGTCATCACCGGGCTCAGTGGCTCGGGTAAATCATCGCTGGCCTTCGACACCATCTTTGCAGAGGGCCAACGTCGGTATATCGAGACCTTCTCAGCCTACGCCCGCAACTTTCTGGGCGGCATGGAGCGTCCTGATGTCGATAAGATTACCGGTCTGTCGCCGGTCATCAGCATCGAGCAGAAGACCACCAACAAGAATCCCCGTTCAACGGTAGGCACCACGACCGAGATTTATGACTACATGCGACTGCTCTTTGCCCGAGCAGGTCGTGCTTATAGCTATGAGACGGGCGAGGCCATGGTGAAATACACCGAGGAGAAAGTCATTGAGATGATACAAAACGACTATAGTGGTCGCAAGATTCTCATATTGGCGCCTCTGGTAAGAGGGCGAAAGGGTCACTACCGTGAACTCTTCGAAAGCATGCGCCGCAAGGGCTATCTGCATGTGCGTATTGACGGGGAAGTCAAGGAACTCGTGCCCGCCATGAAGGTTGACCGCTATAAGAGCCACGACATCGAAGTGGTGATTGACCGGTTGGCGGTTCCGGCAAAACCGGAACCTACAGAAAAGGCCGGAGACAGCCTCAAGAACACGGAGAAGGCAGGAGACCGCCTGAAGAAGAGCGTACAGATAGCGATGAAGCAGGGCGAGGGTCTCATTATGATTATGGATTACGAGACTAGTGCCATCAAGCACTTCTCGCGCCGACTGATGTGCCCTACTACGGGTATCTCGTATAGCGACCCGGCTCCCAATACCTTCTCGTTCAACTCACCTCAAGGTGCCTGTCCGCGCTGTAAAGGTCTGGGCTATATCAACGAGATCGATCTCACCAAGGTCATTCCTAACCGCAAGCTGTCTATCCACGATGGTGCCGTTGTGCCTCTGGGTAAATATAAGAGCCAGATGATTTTCTGGCAGATTGATGCTATTCTCCATAACTACGAGTGTACTCTGAAGACGCCCGTCGAGGAGATTCCTGAGGATGCCCTCAACGAGATTCTATACGGCACGTTGGATTCCGTACGCATTGACAAGGAACTGGTACATACCAGCAGTGACTACTTTGTCGACTACGACGGTGTCGTCAAATACCTGCGCTCGGTGATGGAGAATGACGACACAGCCAGTGGATCGAAATGGGCCGAGCAGTTCTTGGCAGAATGTGAATGTCCCGTATGCCACGGACAGCGTCTTAACAAAGAAGCCCTGAGCTATCGTATCTGGGACAAGAACATCTCTGAGCTGACAGCCATGGACCTTTCTGAACTGCGCCAGTGGCTTGACGAAGCCGAGGGGCACCTCGACCATCAGCAACAGCAGATTGCTGCCGAGATTCTGAAAGAGATACGCACACGACTCGACTTCCTCCTGGAGGTGGGACTGGACTATCTGGCGCTGAACCGCTCGTCGGCATCGCTTTCGGGTGGTGAGAGTCAGCGCATCCGACTGGCCACACAGATAGGCTCGCAACTGGTCAACGTGCTCTACATCCTCGACGAGCCCAGCATCGGTCTGCACCAGCGCGACAACGACCGATTGATTCGTTCACTCAAGGAGTTGCGCGACCTGGGCAACACGGTGATTGTGGTGGAGCACGACCGCGACATGATGCTCAATGCCGACTACGTAGTCGATATTGGGCCGCGGGCCGGTCGCAAGGGCGGCGAGGTGGTCTTCCAAGGTACACCTGCCGACCTGCTGAAGACGGATACGCTGACGGCCCGCTATCTGAATGGGACCGTACGCTGCGACACAGTCGCAGCAAAGAAAACGATCGCCACGGGCCACAGTCTGGTTCTGCGTGGCTGCCGAGGGAATAACCTGAAGAACATCACGGCAGAGTTTCCTTTGGGTAGGCTCATCGTCGTGACGGGCGTCAGCGGTTCGGGCAAGTCGACGCTCATCAACGAGACGCTCTACCCCATCCTCTCCAAGCATTTCTACCGTTCGCTGCAGGCGCCGCTGCCCTACGACAGCATCGAGGGTCTGGAATATATAGACAAGGTGGTGAATGTGGACCAGTCGCCTATCGGTCGCACGCCCCGCTCCAATCCTGCCACCTATACGGGTGTCTTCAGCGACATCCGCTCGCTGTTTGTCAACCTGCCCGAGGCGCAGATTCGTGGCTATAAGCCCGGTCGTTTCTCGTTCAATGTGAAGGGCGGACGCTGCGAGACGTGTGGCGGCAATGGCTATAAGACGATCGAGATGAACTTCCTGCCGAACATCCAGGTGCCTTGCGAGGAGTGTCACGGCAAGCGCTACAACCGTGAGACGCTGGAGGTGAGGTTCAAGGGCAAGTCGATTGCCGACGTGCTCGACATGACCATCAATCAGGCCTGCGAGTTCTTCGAGAACGTGCCCGACATCCTGCGCAAGATCAAGACCATCCAGGATGTGGGTCTTGGCTATATCAAGCTCGGACAGCCCTCGACGACCCTCTCCGGCGGCGAGAGCCAGCGCATCAAGCTGGCTGCCGAACTGTCGAAGAAGGATACGGGCAAGACCTTCTACATCCTCGACGAGCCCACCACCGGTCTGCACTTCGAGGATATCCGCATCCTCATGGAGGTGCTGCGCCGCTTGGTGGACCGCGGCAACACCATCGTCGTCATCGAGCACAACCTCGACGTCATCCGTCAGGCCGACTGGATCATCGACATGGGTCCGGAGGGAGGCCGTGGCGGTGGCACCATCCTCTCTACGGGCACGCCAGAAGAGGTGGCCCGCTCGGAGAAAGGCTATACTCCCCGATATTTAAAAGAAGAATTGGAAAGACCATGACCATCAAGACTCTGTATCTATTCTTGGGATTGCTGCTGACGGCCGTGATGAGTTGCTCACGCCTTCAGCCATCGTCGTCGAACGATAAGGGCTACAACAGCGCCGACACGATTGTATCGGACATTGGCGACGAGCGCGACTTCGAGCGGCTGCTCGTTGTCTGTGACAGTATGGAAAAGGCCGGTAAGCTGCCGAAGGTGAGGAGCATCTTCTATAGCTCCATCGCCTACAACCTGATGGGACAATACCGCCAATCGCTCCAGTTGTATTACGAACTGGCCAAGATGGATGTCAGCAAGTTGCAGTCGGAGGCCGACCTCGAGTGCTACATCTATTCTTACAAGGATTATGTGCGACTGCTCTGCGATATGCGTCGCTACGACCGTGCCCTGCGCGAGGCCTACAATGCCGACCACAAGCTCAGGGCTGCCGGTCACGAATCGTTTGTGAGTCACCACGACATCGCACAGATTATCGGCGAGAGCCAGCTCTGTCTGGGTCAGGATGCCGAGGCCGCGAAGAGTTTCCAGAAGTCGCTGCAGAGCATCAAGGCCCGACTGGCCAAGCATGCCGACCCGCTCGACCTGCGCGAGTGTCAGAAGACCATCAATGCCATAGCTACCGTCTATATGCGCTGCCGGCAGATCGACAAGGCGGCGCCGTGGATTGCCCGGGAGGACTCGCTGTATGCCCTGGCCGTGGCCCATCCGCGCCCCGACTCCATCTATCTCGACGAGATGAAGGCCGAGATCAGCTACTGCCGCGCCATGCTGGCTCATGCCCAGGGGCGAACGGCCGAGGCTGAGAAGGCCTACGCCGACTATCTCTCTACCCAGTCGGCCAAGCAGCCGGGCAACATCATCAACAGCTGCCGCTATCTGATGGCCACCCGTCGCTATGACGAGGCTGCCCGCAAGATGGAGATGCTCGATGCCTTCATGAGCGAGAGCGGCTACGAGCCCGACCTCGAGAACATCGGTCGCTTCATGATTCCCAAGTTCCACGTCAACTTGATGGCCGGTCGTCGCGACTCGGCCCTGCAAGTGGCCACGCAGATTGCCATGGCCTACGACAGTGCCCTGGTGCATCAGAAGAAGATTGATGCCGACCTGATCTCTACGGTCTATGATACCGAGGGCAAGGAGCGCCAGATTGCCGAGCAGCGCGCCAAGCTGTCGCAGCAGCGACTGTTCTACATCGTCGTCGTGATGATCATCCTCATCGTCTTCTTCCTCACCTACACCATCCAGCGCAACAGGGCCTTCCGCAAGCTGAAGCTGGCCAACGAGCGTGCCGAGGAGTCGTCGCGCATGAAGACCAAGTTCATCCAGCAGATATCCCACGAGGTGCGCACACCGCTCAACGTGATCTCCGGATTCACGCAGGTGCTGGCATCGCCCAACATCGAGATCAGCAGCGACGACCTGCAGTCTATCAGTCAGAAGATTGTGGACAACAGCGAGCGCATCACCCGTCTGGTGGATAAGATGCTCGACCTGAGCGAGGTCTATAGCAACAAGAATATCAAGATCAGCGACACCGTCAAGCCCGCCGACATCGCCGACCTGGCCATTGTATGGAGCGGCATCCGCCAGGCCCGTCATCTGGGCTTCGAGCTCCAGCAGCAGCCGGGACTCGAGTCGCTCACCTTCCTCACCAACCAGAAGAAGGCCGCCAAGGCCCTCGCCATGCTCCTCGACAATGCCATCAAGTTCACCCATCCGCTGGCCTTCACCGCCCAGCAGGAGCGCCCCGAGCGGCAGCACGTGGCGCTCTGCATCAGCCGCCACGGCCAGCAGCTGCAGTTCGTCGTCGAGGACACGGGCATCGGCGTTCCCCCCGAGCAGGCCGAGAACATCTTCACCGAGTTCGTACAGCTCAACGAATATACCGACGGCACAGGCCTCGGCCTCTCCATCGCCCGCTCGCTCGTTCGCCACATGGGTGGCGACATCACCCTCGACACCAGCTACGCCCCCGGTGCCCGCTTCGTCATGACGCTGCCCTGCTAAAACAAAAAAAAAATCTGTGCTACCCGATGTATAGCACAGATTTTTTTTTTCTTAATCGCCTTCGTTGTACTCGGTGCCGCCGCCAGGCGTCGTACCGCCACCGCCGGGTGTCGGCGTAGTGCCGCCCTCATCGTCCTCTTCCTCGTCGCCAGCCTTGGCCCATACCACCTTGGCGCTCTTGATGGCAGCCTCCACCTCGTCGCCGGCACGGTAGTACAGCTGCGGCTTCACGTCGGCCAGCTTCATGTCCTCCTCATGCTCGTACCAGCCGCTCGAACAGCTCGGATAAATCTTGCCGATAGGCCCCAGGTCCACGATGTAGCCCTGCTTCAGCATCTCCGTCACCGAGTCCATGCACAGCTCGAAGGCCATGCGCAGCTCAGCCTTGTGCATCGTCGTGTTGCGGCCAGCCTCCTTCACGATGTCGTCAAAGGCTGCCGTGCCGTTGGTCAGTACACGAGTAGCGAAGCCCGGTTCCTTGGTCACAGGCTTCTTGCTGCTAATCTTCTTGATACGCAATTTCAATTGTGCCATAGTTAAAAGTTTTTTAAGTTAAACAATAATATAACGGTTGACCGTGGTCGGTTGAACGACCGAGCGTGGTCGATTCAGCGATTGAGCGTGGTCGATTCAGCAGTCGAGCGTGGTCGATACGCCAATCGAGCGTGGTCGATACGCCAACCGAGCGTGGTCACTCTCCCGACTCACGCTGCAAATAAACAAAAATATCGCTGAAGAAAAAAAGTGTTACTTCTCGCTGTTCATCGCCGACCGCACCGACGCCAGCTTCCGCGCCCACGGTTCAGTGTTGTGCCTATATACATAGTTCTCAATCTGCTTCACCGTCAGCCCCATCCGTCGAGCCAGCTCAGCCGTAGGCATCCGTGCATACCATTTCTCGATGATAGGGCCGTCCACCTTCTCGCGCAGCCGCCGCCCAGCAGGCTGCCCGCCGTTCTTTTTCTCTTTCATCGTCTTACTGTTTTTATTCATAGAAAAAGGGAGCCACGCCCATCAAAAAAACGGAAGCCGCGCGGACTTCCGTTTCTCTATACTCATCTTTGGGGAACATATAACAAAAGAGTCCCTCCGTTATACATAGTAACTATGACTCGCTTAATGCGCATCCCATGTACTCGTATTACCTAAGTCGTAAATCTTGCCTTTCTCGAAGGTGACGGGTAAATGTTTCACTTTTGATGCAAAACTATGATCCGTCCCCGTCCAATTAACCCCGAAACCAGTCTTTTCACCCGGTGCGATGGCAATATATATCGTTTTTTTCCAAGGCACTTGCATTACCGCCGCAAAAGGAGCGGTACCATCTGAACCTGATAGTGCCCCGCTCTCAGTATTGAGGGAGAATGTTCCTGTCAATGCTTCATGACATGATACTTCAATAACCTGAGTTATTTTAAGCAGGGCGCAAGCATTGTGGAACTGAAGGCTCGTGCCTGTGGTAGTGGCATAGGCGATGGGGGCTCTTGGGTCCCAACCACAGGTTGACCCGGCAGCTTCAAACTGAACGGTGGGAATTTCCACGCCTGAGATGATGCCGGTGCTGGGGTCGAGAGTCAGGCCGTCGGTGTAGGGATAGACGGCATAGAACTTCGAGTCGGCCGTAGCCGTACCTGTGAACGTGACCGATGCGCCGTCCTCCGTGGTGGCGAACCTCGTGTTGGTATTATTGGCGCTGAGGATGCTGATGTCATCGCCAGTCTCGAAGCTGACCTTCTTGGTGGAGCCATCCAACGCGGCGCGGGTCTGAGCCTCGTCACCAAAGCCAGCGGTGAAGGTCATCTGTCGGGGAGCGTTAGCGTTCTGTACGTCGTTGTCGTCGTTCGAGCAACTGCTGAGTGCAAGCATGCCTGCCACAGCCATAAAGATATATTTCTTCATTGTCTTCATCTGTTTTAAAGGGTTAATACTTACAATTACTCATCCAGGTCGAAATCCTGGAAATCATCCTCTCGGGCCCATGAGAAGTCACCATCTTGATAGTCTACAAACTCAGCTGTGACCGAACCAGCCAGCAAGTGCTGCTGTTGCTTCAGCTCGACGATATCTATCGTCGGACTCTGATACTCTTTTTTCTTCATGTTGTTTATCATTTTAATTAAAAGTAAATATAGTTTCTTCGACTTATTGTCTTCAACACAACTTGCATGCAAAGGTACAAAGAAATTTGTTAACGAGTGTCACCCCCCCTTAAAGTATGTTAACAAGTCGAACAAAAAATCCGCCGCGACTCCAAGCGGAATCTCGGCGGATATATCGATATCGGACAGCCCCTTACAGCGCAGAGACTGCGAAGAGCCAGTCGTAGATGCACGAGCAGACGCCGAAGAGCACGATGCCCGCGGTGCAGAGCACCAGAGCCAGACGCGTCATGCCGTCAGTGCGGAACGTAGGCAGCGGCGAATCGCTCGGCTTGATGTACATCGCCTTGACGATGAGCAGATAGTAGTACAACGACACCACCGTGTTGACCAGGGCGATGAACACCACAAAGTAAGCCCAGAACGAACCCTGCTCGGCAGCGGCCATGAACACGAAGAACTTAGAGAACATACCGGCAAACGGCGGGATACCGGCCAGCGAGAACAGCGCCAGCGTCATCAGGAAAGCCAGACGGGGGTTGGTCTGATACAGACCGTCGTAGGCCCTCATAGAGGTGAGTTCCCCATTAGCCCCAAGCCCATTGGCCCCATTAGCCCCATTAGCCCCATTACTCTGCTCAACAGCCGAAATCACCGTGAACACAGCCATATTGGCCACCACATACACCAGCACGTAGTACATCAGCGACGCCATACCCGTCTGCGAAGCACCAATCACTGCCAGCATGATATAGCCGGCCTGCGAGATAGAGCTGAACGCCATGAAGCGCTTCAGCTCCGACTGGCGGATGGCAAACAGGTTGGCAATAGTGATGCTCAGCACGATGACGATATACAGCAGATAGTCCCAATACTCGTACAGCGGAGCGAAGGCCTTCATCAGAATGACCATCGTGGCAAAGGCAGCGGCACCCTTCGAGCAGACACTCAGATAACCCGTGACGGGTGTAGGAGCGCCCTCGTAGGTATCAGCCGTCCAGAAGTGGAAGGGCACCAGCGACAGCTTGAAGCCCAGACCGCTGAACACAAATACCAGACCCATGATGGTGAGCGGCGTGGCACCCTCGTACAGCGGGTAGTTGCCCATCATGACCTCGGCAACATCATTGAAGTAGAGCGTACCCGTGGCGGCATACACAAACGACATGCCATAGAGCATGATACCGCTCGAGAACGTAGCCACCAGGATATACTTGGCAGCAGCCTCGGCACTCTTCTTCTTCCACTTGTCCATAGCCACCAGACAGGCCATAGGCACCGAAGCAGTCTCCAGACCGAGGAAGAACAGCAGGAACGAGCCGCTGCTGACCATGATGAACATACCAAGCAGCGTAGAGAGCATCAGCAGATAGAACTCGCCGCGATGCTTCTGAGCCTCATTCTTCAGCCACGGCTCGGCCATAATCAGCACGATCACCGCACCAATGCTCAGAATCACCTTCATGACATTGGCAGCCTGCGTGGCAACATACATGCCACCGAAAGCCTCAGTAGGTTCCGACAGCAAAGCAATGCGGACAGGCAGCACGAGCATCAGTCCGATGGTCACTCCTCCACTACTAACAGAATGCAAACGAGATAAAACTCGGGCACCATATTTAAAAATTGACTATATCCCATAATCTTTATCTCCTTTATTTAATAATGTTTTCGAGGATAGGGCCAACGGCATCGCTGATGGCATTGCTGGCCCACAAGGGGAACAGACCCAGACCGGCCACACAGGCTATCAGGCAGATCACGGCAACGCGCTCGTCCCAAGTGGCATCGGTCAGCTCCAGGAAGTGCGGGTTCTTCACCTCGCCATACAGTATCTTACCCACAACGCGCAGAATATACACGGCGGTCACCACAATCGACGTACAAGCAATGATGGTTGCCACACGGTGGAACGTGTCGGCATTCTCGAACGAACCCACGAAGATGGTCATCTCAGCAATAAAGCCCGAGAAGCCCGGCAGACCCAGGTTGGCCAAACCGGCTACGACATAGCCCACAGCCAGGAACGGCATAATCTTCATCAGACCGTCCAGGTAGCGGATGTCACGGGTGTGGGTACGACCGTATATCATACCGATGAGGGCGAAGAAGAGCGCCGTCATCAGACCGTGAGAGAGCATCTGCAGGATAGCACCGGTGCAAGACGTCTTGGTCATCATCAGCAGGGCGAAGAGCACCAGACCGCAGTGCGACACCGACGAGTAGGCATTGATATACTTCAGGTCGGTCTGCACACAGGCCGAGAAGGCACCATAGACTACCGAGATGGTGGTCAGGATCAGGAATATCCACGCCAGCTCATTGGCAGCATCGGGCAGCAGATACATAGCCACACGGAAGCAGCCATAGCCTCCCAGCTTCATCAGCACACCGGCATGCAGCATCGACACTGCAGTGGGGGCAGAGGCATGACCGTCGGGTGACCATGTGTGGAAGGGGAACAGAGCGCCCAGCACACCGAAACCGATGAAGATGAAGGGGAAGAACACCTTCTGAACATCAACCGGAATGTTGTGCATAGCAGCAATCTCGTTCACATTCATCGTGGTGGCACCGCTGAAGTAGTAGATGCCCAGCAGACCGAGAATCAGCAGGGCCGAACCTCCCATCAGCATCAGCGTCAGCTTCATGGCAGCATACTCCTTGTTGCCCGAGCCCCACACACCAATCAGAAGGTACATGGGAATCAGAGCCACCTCGTAGAACATAAACATCGTGAACATATCGGTGCAGATAAAGAAACCATAGACACCCGTAGAAAGCAGGGTGAACCAAAGGAAATACTCCTTGGTCAAAGGCTTCAGCTGCCAAGAGGCAAAGGTACCCGTGAAGACGATGATGCTCGACAGAAGCAGCATCACCACAGAGATACCATCCACACCAACACTATAGGCTATATTAAGCGGCTTGAACCAAGGTGTAGAAGCCGTCAACAGCATCACGTCGCTATTACCGGCAGCACGCTGCTGAACAAAATAGATGGTCAGCCAAACAGACAGCGCCAGCAGACAAGAGGCGCCAGCCACCATCACACCACGCACCTGATTCAGGCTCTTGGCCAGCCAAAGGCCAACAAGCATCAGTGCGGGAATTACTACGAATAATGATAATATACTCATAATTCTTTATTTTCTTATAGGGCTCATTAGGCCCATTAGGCTCATAGGCCCCATACACCCAATAAAATTAACGTTAAAGCTACCGTACCCGTCAAAAACCAAACGGCATACTGACGGACATCACCACTCTGCCAAGGACGAATCGACTCACCAGCCTCGTTCGCACCCCAAGCCAGGAAGTTGAACGTGCCGTCAACGATGTGGCGGTCGAACCAGGCAATAGGCGTAGAGATGCAGCGGAAGATGATGCGATGAGTGACATACTGCCATATCTCGTCCTGATAGAAGCGCTTGTAGGCTGCGCGGTGCAGCTTGGGGAACGCTTTGTACAGGCGGTCGGCGATAGGCTGGCTCTCACCTTTATATATATAAGTGGCCAGACAAATGCTCAGAATGGCAATAATCGTCGAGGTGGCAGCAATCTGCGTATCGAAGTGAATGGTATAGTTGGTACCTTCGGCATTGACAAACTGACCGAACGAACCACCCCACTCTGCAAAGCCTGCAATAGTTGAGTAGATACCTACACCCATCGTAATGACGCAAAGCACAATGAGAGGAATGGTCATCGTAGCAGGAGCCTCATGCGGTGTATGATGCTCATGAGCTTCCTTGTTCTCTGTACCCCAGAAGATACCATAGTACAGACGGAACATGTAGAAGGCAGTCATGGCAGCAATACCTGTCATAATCCAACCTACCACAGGACTGTAGGCAAAGCAGGCGGTGATAATCTCATCCTTCGAGCTGAAGCCCGAGAAGAAGGGGATACCTGCGATGGCGAAGCACGAAATCAGGAAGGTGATGTTCGTTATCGGCATATACTTGCGCAGACCACCCATCATAGCCATCTCGTTGGAGTGGACGGCATGGATGATACAGCCGGCACCGAGGAACAGGCAAGCCTTGAACATAGCGTGGGTGAACAGGTGGAACATACCAGCCATGAAACCCAGCTGTGCATGGTTGTCGAGCACACCGTGGTGGCCTGGCAGCGAGACGCCCAGTGCCACCATCATGAAGGCAATCTGAGAGATGGTCGAGAAGGCCAGCACACGCTTGATATCGCTCTGGGCACAGGCCACGGCAGCGGCATAGAAAGCGGTGAACACGCCCACCCATACCACGATGCTCATCTGAGGCTGGGCATACTCAATCCACAAGGGGAACATACGGGCTATCTGGAACACACCGGCTACCACCATCGTGGCTGCGTGGATAAGTGCAGAAACAGGCGTAGGACCCTCCATGGCATCGGGCAGCCAAATATGCAACGGGAACATCGCACTCTTACCGGCACCACCGATGAACATCAGCACCAGGGCGGTAGGCAGAATAAAGCCTGCGGCAGCAACGGCCTTGGCAGCATTGCCAGCGATGAACGGAGTAGTACCCTCGCCCATCACGATGTTGCCAGCAAACGAGAAGCTGAACGAATCGGTATAGTAACCGAACATCAGAATACCGATGAGGAAGAACATATCGGCAAAGCGCGTCACGATAAATGCCTTCTTGGAAGCGGCAATAGCTGGCTTCAGCGGATAGTAGAATCCAATCAAGAGGTAAGAGCTGACACCCACGAGTTCCCAGAAGGTGTACATCTGGAAGATGTTGGTGGCAACAACCAGTCCGAGCATTGACATGGTGAACAGGCTCAGGAAAGCGTAGTAACGCTGGAAGCCTTTCTCACCGTGCATGTAGCCGAACGAATAGATATGTACCATCAGCGAGACTGTCGAAATGACAATGAGCATCATGACCGAGATAGGATCCAGCAGGATACCCATGTCAAAGTGCAGATTGCCCAGAGGCAGCCAGGTGAAGTTATAGGGAACGATGGTAGCGTATGTGCCATCAGCCAGACGGTCGGCACCGAAATAGGTGAATGCCGTCAGGTAAGAGAGCGCGGTAACCAGTCCCAATGATGTGGTGCCGATAAGACCAGCTGTCTTATGCGACATCTTCATGCCAGCAAGCGCAAGAATCACGAAGGACAGCGCAGGCAGCAGAAGGATCACATAACCATTTACCATTTCATGTTCTTGATACTGTCAACGCTATCGCTACGGAAGTTGCGGTAGACATTGATGATAATAGCAATAGCCACAGCCGACTCAGCAGCTGCCACACCAATGACGAACAAGGTCATGAACATACCCTCCATACCATTGGGATAAAGCAGACGGTTGATAGCTGCGAAATTGATGTCAACGGCGTTGAGCACCAGCTCGACAGAGATGAGCATGGCGATGAGGTTGCGACGTGTCACGAAACCATAGACACCGATGAAGAACAACAGGGCGCTAAGCGCGAAATAACATTCTATGGGAATCATTGCTTGTCCTCCTTTCTTGCTACTACCAAACCACCAATAATACATGCCAGCAGGAACAGCGAGATAAACTCGAAGGCCAGCACATACTGATACTTGCCACTGCCTACCAGAGCAGTACCGATCTCCTTCATAGGCACCTCAACATTAGCAGGAGCCAGCGTATAGAAACCAGTCTTCAGCAGAATGAGACCTACGACGACCAAGCCCAGAAGGGCAGCCAGAGCGCCACCAATCATCTTGCTGGACTTCACACGCTCCTCCAAGCCCTGAAGGGTACGCTTGCTCACCAGCTGAATGGCGAAGACATAAATCATCGTAACGCCACCGGCATATACTGAAATCTGGGCCGCTCCCAGGAAGGTGTAGTCGAGCAGGAAATAGATGCCTGCCACACCAAAGAGCACAAACAACATGAATGTTGCAGCGCGCATGATTCTCGTTGTGGTGACACACATCAGCGCTGAACCGATGATGAGCACCGCGAGAATGATAAACATGATTGTATTTGCCATATTGCGTTACTTCGTTTTAGTGTTAAACTTACCGACTTCCCACTCGGCACCGCCCTCGATGAGGTTTGGCAGAGAACCGCCCTGATAAACTTCCTTGTCAAGGTGGAGCACCAGCTTAGAACGGTCGAACACGGCGTTCTCGAAATCATTTGTAAACTCGATAGCATCGAAGTTGCAGGCGTTGGTACAGAGCTGGCAGAACATGCAGTCGCCAAGGTCGTACTGATAGTCGTCGAGCACCTTCTTCTTCTTGCCTGTCTCAGGATCCTCAGCCATGTGGCTTACTATCTTGATGGTTCCGTTGGGGCAGGACTTTTCGCACAATGTGCAAGCAGTACACTTGTAGCTACCATCCTCGTTGCGCTTGAATACAAGGCGACCACGATGGCGCTTGGCCACATGGAGTGTAGTCTTGCGGTTCTCGGGATACTGCTCCGTTGACTTGTTGGTGAAGAAGTCCTTGAAATATTCCTTCCAAGAGGTCTTCATACCCACAGCCAACGTCTTCAAGCCGTGCCCGATTTCTCCGAAATATGTTTTATTATCTTCCATTTCTACACCTTATTTAATATATAGGCCCAAGGCCACAACGACAGTCATTATCACCAAGTTGATAAGAGCCAAAGGCATCAGGTACTTCCACTCCAGCTTCAGAATCTGGTCGATACGCAGACGAGGGAACGTCCACTTAATCCACATCAGAATCCATACCAGGAAGAAGGCCTTGCCCATAAACCATACGATACCCGGGATGTAGTTCATCACCTGGTCGAAAGCGGCAATACCGATGTTCACAGGTGCCCAACCGCCAAGGAATACCGTAGCGGCAATACCTGCGATGATAAACAGGTTCAGGAACTCAGCGAGGTAGAAGAAGCCGAAGCCCATACCTGAATACTCAGTATGATGACCTGCTGTCAGCTCACTCTCAGCCTCAGCCATATCGAACGGGCCACGGTTAGCCTCAGCGTTTCCTGCAATAAGGAAGACAAAGAAGGCGATGATGGCAGGAATATGACCCTGGAAAATGAGCCACTTCCAAGGACCGGTCTGTGCCTCGACGATACCACTCATCTGCATCGTACCAGTCAGGATGACGGCAGTAATCAGACAGAGGCAGAGCGACATCTCGTAAGAAATCATCTGCACAGCACCACGCATGGCAGAAACCACAGAGTACTTATTGTTAGAACCCCAACCAGCGAGGAAGATACCCACCACGCCGATCGAAGAGATAGCGGTGAGCAGGAATACACCTACGTTGAAGTCGAGCACCGTAGCGCCATTATTCCAAGGCAGGAACGAGAAGGCACCTACAGAACCGATAATCACCAGAAGCGGAGCAACAAGATAGAGCAGCTTGTCAGCACGGTCAACGATGAAGATCTCCTTGATGAGCATCTTCAGCACATCGGCAAACACCTGCAGCAGACCCCAGTAGCCTACGCGCATCGGGCCCAGGCGGCACTGGAAGTAGGCACACACCTTACGCTCCATGAAAATCAGTACGATAGCTATCAGCGCATATCCTACGAGGATGCCTACGCCAACCAGCACGCACTCAATCAATATCGCCAACCATTCAGGACAACCCAGTGTCACCTGCAGCAGTTGGTCGAACCATTGTGTTATAATTGAGAAATCAAACATTTTATCTTAATTCTTAATTCTTAACTCTTAATTTCCCATTATCTGTCAATATCAGGAATTACAACGTCAATAGCGGCACACGTTGCGATGAGGTCGGCAATCTTCTGACCACGCAGCATCGGGTCGAAGGCACCTACCAGCGAGAGGCCCATCGGACGCATCTTCATGCGGTAAGGACTCTTGTCGCCACGAGAATCGAGGTAAACACCAAACTCACCGGCAACACCCTCGACAGAGTAGTACCACTGTCCCTCAGGGCACTTGATGATAGGCTTCTGCTTCACGTAGAAGTCACCCTCGGGGATGTTGTCTATCAGCTGCTCGATGATGTTCAGACTCTGGTACATCTCATTGATATGAACCAGATAGCGGTCCATAGAGTCGCAGCCATTCAGTGTGCACTGCTCCCACTCCACCTTGTCATACATGTCATACGGGTGGTTCTTGCGCACATCGTTCTTCCAGCCAGAAGCACGTCCGGCAGGACCCGTCACAGCATAGTTGATACAATCCTCAAGGCTCATCGGACCACAATTCTCCAAGCGGTTGTGGGTGATGATGTTGTCACCGAAGATGTCCATATACTCCTGAATGGTTGGACGCAGATACTTCACAAGGGCCTTACAGTTCTTGACAAAGTTAGGATCGATATCAGCCTGCAAGCCACCAATGCGGTAGTAGTTCTGAATCAGACGACCACCAGTGGTCTCCTCCATACAGTTCAGCACATGCTCACGATCACGCATGCCATAGAGCATACCTGTCAGGGCACCAAGGTCCTGAGCCACACAAGAGGTATAAAGCAGGTGAGAATCAAGACGCTGTAACTCGTCCATAATGGTACGGATGTACTTGATGCGGTCTGTCAGCTCAACCTCCAATGCTTCCTCGATGACACCTACCAGCGCATGACGATGCTGCATAGCACCCAGATAGTTCAGACGGTCTGTCAGAGCCAGTGTCTGAGGATAGGTCATGCCTTCCCACATCTTCTCGATAGCACGATGGATATATCCCAGATGAGGATAAATGCGCTTCACGGTCTCACCGTCGAGCACAGTCTGCAGGCGAAGCACACCATGGGTAGCAGGGTGCTGAGGACCAATGTTGATGACGTAATCATCAGCGCCGAACAGCTTGTTCTGCTTGCTCTGCAGACAGCCGTCCTTGTCGAGGAAATACTCCAGACCGTAGTCGGGCTCCACATCATCCTCAAGGGTGTACTTATCGTCAAACTGCCAGTCCTTACGGAAGGGATAGCCTTTGAAGTCTGAGCGCAGGAACAGACGGCGCATATCGGGATGACCCAGGAACACGATGCCATAGAAGTCATATACCTCACGCTCCAGCAGGTCGGCAACCTTCCAAATGTTAGAAACGGTAGGGATGTAAGCCACCATCTGGCCTTCCAAATCACAGCTACCATTCGATGACATGCCATCACCACAAACCTGGCTCTTGGCAATCATCTTCACCGAACAACGCTCGTGGGTCTTGGTATTCTCAAGGATATAAACACAACCCAAACCTTCTTCACCGAAGTCCTCGCCGACGATGGTTACAAGATAGTCAAAGCCCTTCTTGTCCTTCAAGTTCTGCATCTCAGAGGCGAACTTGTCAAAATCGAATGATAAGAATTCTAATTTCATGCCTTGCCCTCCTCTTTTACTGTGGGCTGCGATTCTGTCGCAGCTTTCATCTCTTCAACAAATTCCTGGGGGACATCCGTGATGACCATTGGCTCACGACGATGGTCGCCATGCTTAGAACGGAATGTCAACTCCTCGTTGGATACGCCAAGTGCCTTCTCCTCAGCAGTCTGCTTGTGGTTGGCACCACCGAAGAATTTCTCAATCTTCACCTTACGCTGCAGCTGCATCATGCCATACATGATAGCCTCTGGACGCGGAGGACAACCTGGGATAAACACATCGACAGGTACGATTTCCTCAATACCTTTCACTACATGGTAGCTCGACTTGAACGGACCACCGCTGATGGCGCAACCACCGACAGCAATCACATACTTAGGCTCAGCCATCTCGTCATAGAGACGCTTCAACGCGGGAGCCATCTTGTGGGTAATGGTGCCTGCACACATAATCAGGTCTGCCTGACGGGGAGAGTTACGCGTCACCTCGAAACCGAAGCGTGCAAAGTCGTAACGTGCACAACCGCAGGCCATAAACTCGATACCACAGCAACTGGTGGCAAAGGTCAGAGACCAAAGTGAGTTGGAACGTCCCCAGTTAATCAGCTGGTCCAGTGTTCCCGTCACCACATTGACGCCACCCTCATGGAGCTCGTCAACAATCTTCTCCAATGAGGCATTGTCGTTCCACTCCTCATAGGGAATACTCTTGATGTGCGGTTTCCTTACTTCCATTCCAGGTCTCCTTTCCGCCAGGCATACGCCAAGCCTAATACCAGAACTACCAGGAAGAAGCCAATGCTCAACAGGGCTGCTGCGCCAAACTCCTTCACTACCACTGCCCATGGATACAGAAACACCGTTTTACCACTCTCATACGGCTCACCTTTCACCTTCGCGTAGGAACGAGGTCCTATCAGCTTGGCTACGACATAAGCCGCCACCACCAATGTAATAGCCGTCAGCAAGACGGTAATTAACAAAGTAAAGTTCATAAAATGTATAATAATATTATATATATTCTATTTCGACTGCAAAGGTACGAATAAAAAAGAAGAATGAAGAATGAAGAATAAAGAATTTGAATAAAAAGCATAAAAAAAATAAAAGCCGCTACTTCAAAGGTAGCGGCCTTATTTATTTTGCTTTCGGAAATGCTTCTTCAGATAGTTCTTTGAAGAAGTCATATTCCAAGATAACACTTATCCTCATCAAAAGACGAACGTCCAGACTCTTTCTCTTGAAGATGTTGTATACGTTCGTGCGTTCACAAGGTATCTGTGTAGCCAGCCATGCGGCTGACCTGCCTTGTTTTCTGAGAATCTCTTCGATGTGCTTACCGATGTTCATTTTTGCAGTCTTGATTTAGTTTCTATTCTTTTAGAATTTCTCGGCTGCAAAGGTATGAAATAAATCTCAATATATCAGCACATTATTGTAGAATTCTTTTTAGCAAAATACCTAAAATTGCAAACTTTCTCCAATACAAGCGTTAGGTTGTTGAATATGTATCAACGAGCAGACCGTTGGAGCGATGTCCGTGATGTGAACTTCCTTAGAAGAAGCACCATGCGGAATCTTCCATCCATAGAAAAGCAATGGGATATGTGCATCGTATGGATTCCACTCTCCATGGGTAGTACCCACCGGCGATGACCAGCTTGCATATTCATAATATCCAGGCTCTACACAGACAATAATATCACCAGAGCGGTGGAAATTGTAGCCACAGAGAATGCGTTCGCGCAAGAATGCTGGAACAGGAGCAGTAGCAGCCTTCTCAAAATCAACGACAAAATGGATGTTAGGATACTGACGTAGGAAATCCATAACAACCTCCTTCACGCGCTGGAGCTGCAGACCTTGCTGGGCAATGCCCTGATGGTCGAGGAAGAAACGATAGTCTGCAATGCCCAACAAAACGGGCTTACTATTACCTAACTGTTGATAGACATATTTCTCTAATTCCACCTTGACATTTTCGGAGAGCCACTGTCCACCAGCCAGTTTATGGTCTTGCATGAACTTATAGTTGTGCGCAGCAGCATGATCGGCAGTTAAGAAAGCAAGATAGTTGCCACGTCCTACTTGTTCATCAAGGGCAGCAAACAAACGAGCCAGGTCTTTATCCAACTCCAAATAAGCCTCATCAGTGTGTTCACCACGCGTACCCCACTTATGACCAATGACGTCTGTCTGAGAATAGCTAACACAAAGCATATCAGTCTCACCACCCTCTCCGAGTTTCTCACCCTTCAAGGCTGCGATAGCCATATCCGTAGTAATATGGCCTGTCAACGGATACAGTCCGACATCTTTCCCTACCCGCTTGAACTCCTCGTTCTTAGCCAACTGCTTATTATAATCCTTAACCCACTGAGGCAGTTCCTTCATATAATAGGTAGAGGTGATAAACTGGCGGTTTTGGGTATCCAGCCAGTATGCAGCAGTTGCAGAGTGGCCAGCAGGGAGAATTGACGCACGATCTTTATAGCTGACACCTATCACCTTTGATTTAAAGTCTGTATGCAGACGCAGTTGATCACCTATGGTGGTACTCAACAGGTTGACAGGCGACATACAACCTGCTTTGCGATTGTCAGAACCTACGGGATTTACTGATTGGTCTGACGTGCAATAAGTACTGCGGCCATCAATATAGAAGTTATTTCCGCAGATGCCATGAAAGGCAGGAGTAGTACCAGTATAGACACTGGTATGACCAATAGCGGTCACTGTAGGTAGATAGTTAATTAGGCAATTGTCGAAACTATACCCCTGTGTGATGAGTCTGCGGAAACCATCCTCTCCGAATTTGTCATAATAGCGGGAGAGATAATCCCAACGCATCTGGTCGACAACGATTCCCACGACCAGTTTAGGACGATCATTAAACTTCTCTTGTGCCTGCAGCTGAGTCAGTGCACAAAACAGCGATACCAATAATACGATTGTTTTTCTCATAATTCCTTAAGGTTTTTATTTTCCGCAAAAGTACAAAAAAACAATCGAAATACCAAACGTTTATCTCTTTATTTATCAACACGACAAAGAAACGGAAGCTAAAATGCTTCCGTTCTCTCTAAAATCTCCAGACACATGCGGCTGTTGTGATAGGGACATTTCCAAAAGCCCGCATGATCATCGGTGAGGTTAAGCGTTCCGTCAGCATGACGGCTCCAATACCACTCGCCATGTTCGTAGTCAATGAGCTCCGTCTTGATATAGTCCCAGCAGCGCTGGGCCTTAACCAACGCATCTTCATCATGGAAGTACTGGTAGATATTGAACCATCCCACCACATTCTCTGCCTGCACCCACCAGTGGAGGTCGTCGTCCACATGTCCTGTATCGAGGTTGGCCTCATGAATCATGGAACCATCAGGGCGCAGTCCCTTGGCAGAAGCCTGGGCGACCTTGCGGACGATGGGTTCCACCTTCGCCAGCACCTGTCCGTCGCCTAATACCAAAGCAGCCTCGTGCATCAGCCACGAGCACTCAATATCGTGTCCGTAGCTCTCCAGATGGCCTGCACCTCGTGTCCAGTCCATCTCGAAGAAGAGGTCGAGGTGGTATGTCTCAGGATTCAGAATCTTATCTGTGAAGATGTCGATGAGATTACGCAGTGAAGCCTCGACACTCAGAATGGTTTCCGTAGGGACACTGATATCCACAGGCAATACGGAGCCAATGGCTGGTACATAGTCGCACGACTGACGAGCCTGCAGTTCTCTCAGGCAGCGCAACAGGTTAGTATAGGGTTCAATGATATGCAGATGGGTATTCTGCGATTTGGGATAGTTGGCATCCAATTCCGACAGACGCATATCAGCAATTTCTCCCCACTCTCTTGTACACGCCTCTATATAGCCGTTGTGCTCATGGTCGAAGGCATGCGTCTCAATCGAGTCATACAGGTCGAGTGCATATTCCAGCGCCTCTCTGTCACCTGTGGCTCGTGCATATTCCGACAGGCCATAGATGGCAAAGCCAATGGCATAGAACTGTTTCTTGGTATCAAGGGGGCGTCCCTGATAATCGACGCTCCAGTACACGCCCCCATACTCTTTATCTATAAAATGGTTGATGATGTATTCCTTGGCACGCGTAGCGGCTTCCAGATACTCAGCATTTCCAAGTACCCGATAGGCAGCAGAGAACGACCATAGTATGCGGGCATTCAGTATGGCACCTTTCTCTGCCTCAGGATGTATCACGCCCTGTCCGTCCATACGACCATAGAAGCCTCCATGCTCATGGTCTTGCATTTTTTCGAGCCAGAAAAGCAGGATATTGTTTCTCAACACATCCTGCATTTCCTGCCTCATCGTCATATTATCCATTATGTTTGTTTTTTGCAATCAGTTTCTTGATGGTCTCTACCGAGGCTGCCGTATAGTAGCCGTCCTCAGGTGTATTCATGCAATAGTCAACAAGCTTGTCGATGGTTGAGGTTGCCACATGCATACGAGTGTCAGCAGAGGCGTAGTAGATGAACACCTTGCCATCCTCGTCAGCAATCCATCCGTTGGCAAAGGCCACATTCATCACATCACCCAGATACTCGTCGCCTGTAGGCACAAGGAAGAATCCTCCTGGACGGGCAATCACCTTTGTGGGGTCGTCAAGGGCGGTCATATACATATACAGTACGTAGCGCAGGCCATCTGCTGTGCCTCGCACGCCATGAGCCAGATGCAGCCATCCCTGGGGGGTCTTGATGGGGTGTGGTCCCTCACCGTTCTTCACCTCTGTGATAGTATGATACTTGCGCTCATAGATGATTTTCTCCTCCTTAATCTCGGCATTCGTAATATCGTCGACAAGTGCCCAGCCAATGCCACCACCAGAACCAGTGTCAATAAACCCATCCTGCGGACGTGTATAGAAGGCATATTTGCCGTCCACAAACTCCGGATGCAGCACTACATTACGCTGTTGCGACTTGGTTTTCAAATCGGGCAGACGTTCCCAGGTCTTCAGGTCCTTGGTACGGGCGATGGCTGCTGTAGCTGTTGCCGCACTCAGATTGCCTGGCTGTGAAGGGTCGTGGCGCTCAGCACAGAATACGCCATAGATCCAGCCATCCTCATGCTGTGTGATGCGCATATCGTAGATATTGGTAGCAGGGTCGTCTGTATCGGGCATGGTAATGGGTTCTTCCCAGAAACGGAAATTGTCAACGCCGTTAGGACTCTCTGCCACAGCAAAGAACGACTTGCGGTCGGCACCCTCCACACGTACTACCAGCACATACTTTCCCTGCCATTTCAGGGCACCAGAGTTCAGTGTGGCATTCATCATGATGCGCTGCATCAGATAGGGATTGTCCTGCTCACAGAAGTCATAGCGCCATTCCAATGGCGTATGTTCAGCGGTTAAAATTGGGTACTGCCACTTGTCGTAGATGCCATTGCCCCATTCTACTGGTTGATTCTTGCGTGTCAGCAACTCCTCGTGGTGTGCACGCAGCGCTTTTAGTCTTTCTTGAAAATTGCTCATAACATTAAAGTATTTATTTCGAAATGATATCTTTTAGGAATAGCGTGTTCTCTGCCTCATACAGCTTTTTGAAGTCAGCAGCACAGGGCAACTCGGGTGACGGGCCGAAATACTCTTCCTTGTAGTTGCGCCACAAAAGGAAATAGCTCAGTTTGTAGCGATCCATGACAGGTTTCAGCACCCTCGTAAACCATGTTGAATCTGGTATATTCTTGTAGCCGCACTCTGTCATGGCGTACAACTTATCGTTGTTCTTGGCAAAGGCACTCAGGAAGTCAAGGTCGGCAGTAAGTTGCTTGACGAAGTCCTCTTCCGTACCCCACTGGTAAGCATCCTCACCAATCAGCGTGACGCGATCATTACCTGGATAGCGGGCCAGGAAGCGCTCCTCCGTCCACTGACCATCCAGATTGGGCGAATAGCTCCAAAGCAGGTTATCAAGGCCACGCTCATTCATATAGTCCTGCAGCATATTCCAGAGGCTACGGAACTCCTCGTCAGAGCAGAGCTTCTGTCCCCACCAGAACCATGAGCCATTGTTCTCATGCCAGGGACGGAAGATAACGGGAACGGGCTTTCCATCCTTGTCTTTCAGTTCAGCGATGAAGTCAGCCACACGCTGCATCCATACTTGGAAAAGCTCATACTGTGAACCTCCAGGCAATATATTCTTGACGACTGTCGAGTCGCTTACATCCCATGCTGACCCTTTAGGGAATCGTCCGCCTCTGTCGCCCGTTGTCAGGGGATTGCGTGGATGCCAGCTGAGTGTCACGATACCACCACGCTCATGATGAGCAATCAGTTCATCGTGGATACGGGTGAAGGGTACGCTGTCCAGATTCTTGCTGTCGCCCATCTCGATACCGCCCAGGTCAAAGCCCATCACGGCAGGATAGTCGCCAACGGTAGCCTGCACGTCACTTCTGTTCAGCTCGGCACTATCACCCCGATAGGTCCCCATCCACGTCACACCATACATCGGGTCGTCCTGGTGCCCCATCATATAGCCTTTGCCTTGCAGGGTCTTCAGGCGCTCAGCCAATTGTTCACTCTGACTCTTCTCTACGACAGCCTTCTGGCCACAGGCAGCCATCATCATGGCTACACCTATTATATATATATAGTACTTCATCCTTTTGAAACTATTTATTCGTAACTCCTAATTCCTTTTTCATCCATGCTTGCCATTCATCCCATTGTTCCTGATACCAGAAGTGGGCTGTCTGCTGATAGATGCTCAGCACTTTAGGACAGGTGAGCGTATTATAGGTGGCATAGGCTGTGGTGGGAGGCACCACGTCGTCATTATAGCCAAACGACACCCATGTAGGACACTTGATACGACGCACAAAATTCACCCCATCATAGTAGCGCGACGTCTCTATCTGCTTCTCCATATTCTTTCCTTTGTTCCAATAGAAATAATGTGGCCACCCGCAGGCGATACCTTTTAGCGAGGCAGTATGGTCGCAGAGTGCAGGATGTACAGCAGCTACAAAGGTGATGCGAGAGTCGAGCGCTGCTGTAGCATACGAGAGGAAACCTCCCTGACTGGCTCCCGTCACGCCCAGCGTCTTGCCATCCCATTCAGGCAGGGTGGCAATATAATCGACCGCACGGACACATCCTACGACTACCCGCTTGTAGTAGCTGTCGTCGCGATTATCCATGCCAAAGTTCCAATAGCAGTTCAAGGCACCATTCATCAGGTTATCATAGAAGGTCTGTGGCTGGGTGACATCCACACCATGTATACCTATCTCTAATATGATTGCCTGTGTAGGAGCAGTATAAGTATCACCAGAATAGGGACGGACACCAGCACCAGGTACTCTCAACAGAGCAGGATACTTGCCTGGCTTGGCAGGAACTGACAGGATACCATATGTACGCGAGCCCCAGCGGATATTCTGAAACGAAACCTGATAGACATTGACATCCTCGTTGCTGCGATCAGCCAACAGCTCGCGTTGGGGCATCAACGATGTCCAGCGGGCCTCCTCAAGCGTCTTTCCCCAGAAAGCATCAAAATCCTTGGGTTCTATCGTTGTGGGCTGTAGCTTCTCAGGTGAGAATGCTGCCGTACATGCACCATCATAGTCTTTACCATTGACATGGGCCGTCACCTTCAGACGATAAAAGCCTGGCTTGGTCATCTTGCCTTTCCAGGTCATTGTGCCATCCTTTAATACGACAGTATTTTTCTTGACCTCTGGATACATCTCCGGGCCTGCCTCGTAATCAACAGTTACATTATTAAGTAAGGTAGAAGAGCGCAACACGCTAACCTTGAACACAGCTGTCTGCCCTACCTCATAGTTCCAGTCCTGATGATCGGGAGTCACCATCACCTGGATATTGGTACCTTTAATCTGAGCAGAAGCAGCTACGACTCCAAGGAGTGTCAGCATCAGAATGAACAGTCTGGTTTTTCTCATATCTATACTTGGTTCTTAGTTCCACGATGCAAAGATAACATATATTTCTGAAAACAATATGATACTTTTTTGCTTATATTCGATACTTCGCAAAAAAGTACAAAAAAAAGACAAAAAAAACTCTGAGACTTTCAA
This sequence comes from uncultured Bacteroidales bacterium, assembly GCA_902799655.1. Classification (GTDB taxonomy): domain Bacteria; phylum Bacteroidota; class Bacteroidia; order Bacteroidales; family Bacteroidaceae; genus Prevotella. Next base: position 19,054 of record CADCBH010000027.1, on the reverse strand, counting down.
ATTATTACTCTATCTTTGCACTCGAAAACTACAAAACTTGATAATACATCTTTACTATTAAACTAAATAAAAACTACGTATGAATCTCATTATCAGTAAGAGCACGCTACTGGCAGGACTATGTACGATCGTCTTGTCAGGGTATTCGTCTCAACTGTATGCTGGTGAAGGCACATCGCCCTTACCAACCGTACAACAGGCGAAAAAAGTTACTGGTACCGTATCGGATGCCATGGGTCCCGTTATCGGTGCCAGTGTAGTGATTAAGGGAACGTCGAATGGTGTCGCCACCGATTTCGATGGTAACTTCTCGCTCAATGCCAGTCAGGGCCAGACTCTGGTGATTTCCTACATCGGATACATCACCAAAGAGGTTAAGATTGGCGCACAAGCCCACTATGACATCACCCTTGAGGAGGACAAGAAAGTTCTTGACGAGGTCGTTGTCGTTGGTTATGGTACCATGAAGAAGAGCGACATTTCAGGTGCATCTGTATCATTAGGCGAGGATGCACTTAAGGGATCAGTTATCACAAACCTTGACCAAGCTTTCGCTGGCCGAGCAGCAGGTGTAACCTCTATGGCCACTTCTGGTGCGCCTGGTTCTTCCATGTCTATCCGTGTTCGTGGTCAGGCTACCATCAATGCAGGCGCTGAGCCTTTGTATGTCATCGATGGTGTCATCTTCCAAAGCAGCGGACACTCGGCAAACGACTTTGGTGTTGACGGACTGGGTAACGGTTCTGTATCAACCATCTCTCCTCTTTCTACTATCAACCCTGCCGACATTGTCAGCATGGAGATTCTGAAAGATGCCTCTGCTACCGCCATCTATGGTGCCCAGGGTGCTAACGGTGTCGTCCTTATCACTACCAAGCGCGGTAAAGCTGGTGAGGCCAAGTTTACTTATGAGGGCCAGATGGCCTGGAGTCGTCAGACCAAGCGTCTTGACTTGATGAACTTACGCGAATTTGCAGATTTTTATAACGATTTTGTCAAAACCGGTTATCCACAGGAAGATGCCTACCACTCTGACATCTCTCTGCTTGGTAAGGGTACAAACTGGCAAGACGCCGTTTTCCAGACAGCATTCCAGCACAGCCATCAGGTTGCAGCACAAGGCGGTACAGACAACATCCAGTACTATGTCAGTGGTAACTTCATGAATCAGGAAGGAACCATCATCGGCTCCAATTTCAAGCGTTTCACCTTGCGTACCAATCTGGATGCACAACTGAAGCCTTGGCTGAAACTGGGTCTGAGTGTTACTTATGCCAACACTAAGGACGACTTGAAGTTGGCAGACGGTACCGAGGGTATCATATACTACTCGCTGATGTCTCTTCCTGACATGCCTATTTATAATATAGATGGTTCGTACGCAAGCGTCGTGCGCGAGAACTATACTATGAAGAATCCTATTGCCGTTGCTATGGCTAATGAAATCACCTTGAAGAGACAGAAACTTAGTGGTAACATCTTTGCAGAGGTTACACCTATTAAGAATTTGGTATGGCATACTGAGTTAGGTTATGACCTGAGTTATAATCGTGGTGAGAACTACGAGCCTATCATTCAGTTACCTACCACAGCACAAGGCAACCGCTCGCGTTGGTCAAAGAACAACAGCTCATTCTGGATGCTGAAGAACTACCTGACCTACAGTGGTAACTTTGGTCAGCACTACTACACCGCTATGCTCGGTCAAGAATGCTGGGAAAGCAAGTGGGACAATCTGTGGATACAAGGTAAGGACCTGACCAGTGACGACATCCACAATCCTTATCTTGGAACAGCCACCTCTAAAGAGTTTAGTGACCAATACGACAGCTCATCAATGGCATCGTTCTTCACTCGACTCACCTATAACTACGACAATCGCTACAATGCCACATATACCTATCGTTACGATGGTAGCTCGAACTTCGGTCCCAACAAGCGCTGGGCAGGATTCCACTCATTTGCAGTAGGTTGGCGCTTCTCAAACGAAAAGTTCATTCAGAAATTCACTGAAGGATGGCTCTCTAATGGTAAGCTGCGTATCGGATGGGGTCAGACTGGTAACTCTTCGATCGGTGGTTTCAAGTGGGGTGCAGCCACTCACAACGTAACGGCATACATGGGATCGGCCTTAACAGGTTTACGTCCTCGTAACATACCTAACCTCGACATTCACTGGGAGAAACAGGAGCAGACCAACATCGGTTTAGACCTTGGTTTCCTGAACGACCGTATCAGCATCACTCTTGACTGGTATAATAAGGAGTCAAAGGACATGCTGATGGAGTTGCAGACACCTACCTACATGGGTACACAAGGTAACTGGAACTCAAAGATTGACGCCCCATGGGGTAACTATGGTCACATCCGTAATACTGGTTTTGAGTTGACTATCAAGGGACGTCCTATCCAGAACAAGGATTTCACTTGGGAGTCAGAGATACAGGCATCATGGAACAAGAACAAGCTCGTAGCACTCGATGGAACTGCCCAGGCAGCCATTTGGGGATATGGTCAGTGGGGAGATATTGTCAGCAAGTCTTCTGTAGGAGAAAGCCTCTTCAATTTCTATGGTTATGAGACTGAGGGCGTCTACAAGGACTGGGATGATTTGCAGAACTCACCAAAACCCACATGGAGTACGCCTTCTGATGGCAAGTATGTTCGAACCAGCACTGTATTCATAGGTGATATCAAGTTTAAGGATCAGAATGGCGATGGCGTTATCGACGAGAACGACCGCACCAATCTGGGCTCACCATTCCCCAAGATGACCTTTGGTTTTAACAATACTTTCACCTATAAGAATTTCGACCTGAACATCTTCATCAATGGTTCAATAGGTAACAAAGTACTCAACTACAACGCCATCTCATTATCAAGCATGAAGAGTGCATGGAGTAATCAGTTGACAGATGTCAACAACCGTGCCCGTTTAGTCCCCATTGATCCAACCAAAGACTACTCTGCAGGTGTATCCACCATAGGAGGACTAGTGGTTTACAACTGGTATGATGATGTAGCCAATGTCAAGGTAGAAAACGCTGATACTAGTACTCCTCGTGCCGTCATCGGTGATCCTAACGACAATGACATCATGAGCGACCGCTATATTGAAGACGGTAGCTATGTGCGTATCAAGAACATCTCGCTGGGATATACCTTCCCCAAGAAACTTATCAAGCGTTTCAAACTGGAGAATCTTCGTGTATATGCCAACATACAGAACCTCTACACCTTCACCAAATACTCAGGATATGATCCCGAAGTAGGTGCAAGCACTCAGAATGTGAATGTCTACGGATGCGACAATGGCCGCTATCCCTCACCGACAACCTATTCTTTTGGTCTCAATCTTGCATTCTAATAACATTATAAGATCATGATTATGAACACTAAATATTTCAAATATGCGGTATTAGCCCTTACACTGGGTGTCACGACGACCTCCTGTAAGGATTTCCTTGACCGCCCCGATGAGGACAACCCTTCGATGTCCAACTATTACCACAATGACATGGAAGTTCAGAATGGCGTCCTGTCACTCTATAGTTCCGTTTGGAACGACTTCGTCAGCAGAGGTTATTACAAAGTCGGCGACGTTCTTTCTGGCAACGTTTATTCTGGAGGTAGTCCTTATATGACATTCACCGTCAATGGTAGTGACGAGGACATCAAGTCATCATCACAGAGCCTTTGGGCTGCCAATGCACACGCCAACACCATTTATATGTATCTGAAAGACGCTACATGCTCTGAAGCTGCTCGCAATGCTGCCATGGGTGAGTGTCTGGCATGGAAGGCTATGGCATATTTTTATCTGGTACGTATGTTTGGCAATGTCCCCATTGTCCACGATAATACGGCAGATGTTGCATCAAACACATATAATGACAAACCGCTGGTCATGAAATCAGATATCTATGAGTATATTGTCATGACACTGGAGAAAGCCATTGAGCTGCTTCCTGAACAAAATGGAACAGGACGTATCGACAAGTGGGGTGCAAAAGGTTTGTTGGCTAAAGTTTATCTGACAAAGAGCGGTGTCAACGCTGGCGGTGACGGCGAACGCAATGCTGAAGATTTAGCAAAGGCTGCAGAATTGGCCAAAGATGTGATAAAGAATAGTGGTAAGGCATTGATGCCCAACTATGCCGACATCTTCATCGGTACCAACAACTGCTGTGCTGAAAGTCTTATTGGATGGCGCTGGAATTGTAACCCTGACATCTACACCTGTGCCAATCCACTCGGTTCTGAGCTGATTATGGACGGTTTCACCGGCTCATATTCATGGGGCGGCTGGGTTTCCCCAAGTGCCGACTTGCTCGCAGCCTTCGATGTTGACCCCTTTACCAATCCCAGCCAGCGCATCAACATAGACGCTCGACGTCAAGCATCCTTTATGATGGCTGGCGATGTTTACAGCTATTTCTGGCGTGACAAGACTTACAACAACGAGATCAATGGTCGCGGCAATGGTTTCGACTACTTACAGTTCCTGTATGATGACAACTATTATTGCGACGACAACTATGCTGGCATCAAGAAGCAGGGATTGCAATCCATGAGTGGTGCCAACATTGCCAAGCACCAGTATGGTAACATCAAGGATCACGAGACGATGTTTGGACAAACACCTTCGCAACAACGTTCTAGCATGTCAACCCATGTGCTGCGCTTAGCAGACGTGTACTTGGTATATGCAGAAGCCATGATTCAGGGCAAAGACAAAACCTCGTCAACATCTGATGCCGATGCCATTGATGCATTCTATCAGGTACGCCACCGTTCTGTTCCAAGCTATTCGAAGCCTGCCAGCATCACATTGGAGGATGTTCTGAAAGAGCGTCGTCTGGAACTGGCCTTCGAGGGTGACTATTGGTATGATATTGTTCGTCTTTCATACTATAATATAGCATGGGCCAAGGAGATTATCGCTAACCAAATGCGAGGCTACTATAACAAGCCCAATGAGTCGTTACCCGAACTTTACAAGAACTACTGGGAGACAAAGGGTGCCAGCTGGACTGGAACCATTACTCCCAAGAGTAAGATGAAGGACTATATCACAACAGACTTTACAATCAATGTAAACGATAAGATGTTTACACTGCCTATGCCTACTGAGGATGCAGAATACAATCCGATGTTGCTTCAGGATCCTGTACACGTAGATGTACGTTCTACTTATAGCTATTAATCAAAAGTACCGAATGATTATGAAAACAAGAAGATATTTCAATTGGCTGTTGGTCGCAATACTGGCCGTTTCCAGCTTTACCGTGATATCGTGTAAAGACCAGCCTGACAAATACGAGGTAGCCGACGGCATCCCTACCGTCTACTATGTGCGTTCTCCATATTTATCACAGAAAGACTCATTGCTGACAGGTGCCTACATGGGTAATACCGTCTGTCTGGTGGGTGATAATCTGCGCAGCATTGTGGAGTTGTACTTCAATGACCAAAAAGTTGTGTTGAACACCAGTTTCATCACTGACAACACCCTCTTGTGTGATGTTCCTAATGAGTTGCCTGACAACCCCACAGACAAGATTTATATGAAGACTAAGTCTGGTGAGGTCGTTACCTACGACTTTGAGGTACTTATTCCCTCGGCAACAGTCAACAGCATGAGTAATGAGTGGGCTGTGGCTGGCGAGGAGGCCACCATCTATGGTGACTATTTCCTCAGCTACGATAGCGACCCGCTGACTATCACGATGCCGGGAGGTATTGCTGTTACCGATATCAAGAGTATCCAGAAGGCATCGGTCACGTTTGTCATCCCTGAGGGCGTCACTGAGTCTGGCAAAATTACAGTAGCCACCAAGTATGGTAAGAGCGAATCGAAGTTCTACTACCGCGACCATCGTGGCATGATTCTTGACTGGGACGGCACGTATGGTATGGCACAAGCCAATGGATGGCGTACAGGTGCCGGTCTGAAGGTCGATGACGGTACTGGCGTTGATGGGGCATTCATTCGTTTCCATGGTACTACAACTGCTGATGGATGGGGCCTTGGTGAAGATGACTGGTGTTTTAACTTCTGGCCTAATGACACAGACCCAGCCATCAGTGACATGAGTGGTTGTTCAGAACTCATTTCCAAGTACGAACTCTCACAGTTAGCCATCAAGTTTGAGTATCGCATACCTGCTGACCAGAACTGGACGTCATCAGCCTTGCAGGTTATGCTGACCAAAGCTTCGACGACAGGTACCAACAGTTATTGTTGGGATGCAACACATCCTCGTTCACTGTGGTCGCCCTATGCTTCCAGCGGTGCATACGATACCGATGGTCAGTGGCGTACTGTTTCCATTCCTCTCTCCACATTTAACAAGACACATGACGGCAGTTTGTGCGCAACAGAGTTTACGGCCGACTTCCTGGGAGGTCTGACCTTCTACTTCATGGGTGGTCCGGCAGGCGAAGCCAGTGAGTTGCAAATGGACGTTGACAATATTCGTATTGCGCCTACTGAGTAATCAAACTAATAAAAGGACTAAGTTATGAAAAAGATTCATTATATATTCACTCTGTTGGTGGTAGCCCTTGCCGGGCTATCGCTGACAGCCTGCTCCAACGATGATTTGAGCACTAACCAGTATAGCGATGGTGTGGCTCTTGGAGCATTCGGACCAAGTCCCGTATTACGTGGCGGTACGCTGTTCTTCTATGGCAGCAACCTCGACCAGGTCAAGGAGATTATCCTTCCTGGCCAGACATCGCCCGTCACCGATATCACCGTCCTTGAGAGCGGCACACACAGCAAGATTTCAATCACCGTTCCTGCTGAGGGCGGTACTGAGGGACAGGTAACGCTGAAGACCGGCACTGGTCTTGAACTGGTATCATCCTCGAAGCTCACCTTCCGCGAGGACATCTCCATCAGCAAGGTCTATATCGGCACTGAGGGCAACCTCAATGGTGAGGTAGGCAGCGTGCTGACTATCGAAGGTGACTACTTGAACCTGATGTGGGGTGTTATCTTCAATGGTGGCTATACTGTTACCGACCTGATAGAGCATACACGCTACAAGTTGTCTGTCAAGATTCCAAAGGAGGCTGCCAGCGGTAAGATTATCCTCACCAACCTGGCCGAGTTGCCCACCGAACTGGAAGCCAACGATGAGATTACCATCAAGTTGCCTGAGGTGCCCACACCTGTTGCTGCCAACCAGAAGGCAGGAAGTACCATGACTATCACGGGTATTGCTCTCGACCAGATTCAGACCGTTCAGCTGGCTGGAGGTGTCACCATTGCTGAGGAGGACATCACTCGCGCTGCTGACGGCACATCACTCTCGTTTGCTATTCCCGCTGCTGCCAAGGATGGCGACATCACACTCGTCACCTACTCTGGCCAGAAGATTGCAGCTGGTACACTGACCACTGTTGCTCCTTCAGGATTGGCAGTCGCAGGCACCGTTAAGAATGGTCTCGCCATGACTGTCACCGGTACCGATTTGGACCTTGTGAAGAGCGTATCGTTTGCCAATGCCGGTGCTTACGACGGCAACCTTGACGTAGCCGCTGACAAGGTGATTATTGCCAAGGTTCCCGAGAAGGCTCAGGATGGCAACCTCACCCTGACGATGGAGAATGGCAAGGAGGTCACCGTCGCTTACACACTGGTGAAGCCGACTGTTACCAGCGCCGATCCCGCCAGCATCACAGCTGGTGAAGAAACGGTCATCTACGGTACCAATCTTGACCTCGTGGCAGCCATCATCTTCCCAGGTGAAGCTGAACAGAAGGTCGAGGCTAAGGACTTCGCTGCCCAGGAGGCTGACGGCATCCAGGTAACAGTACCCTCTGCCGCTTCAGGTTCTGGCTTCAAGCTGGCACTCAAGAACGAAACAGAAGTAGCTATCTCAGGCATACTGACTATCAAGCCCGCCAGTGATCCCGCTATCTCTGAGGCTCCAGCCAAGGCTGTTGCCGGTGATGTAATAACAGTCAAAGGCAAGAACTTCAACAACCTTGCCAACCTGTATATCGGCACTTATAAGGTGACGCGCTACTCATCGAAGAGCAACACCGAGATTACCTTCAAGGTTCCTGAGGCTCCCGCAGGCGACTACAAGTTTGTATTGGAAGACTACGACGGCAACAAGTTCGATGGTCCGGCATTCAGCATCGTTCCTGCTGAGGTTACACTATGGGAAGGTGAGCAGGATCTGGGAGCATGGAGTATTAATTTTGAAGTCAAGCCTAACGATATATTCAAAAAGGCTGGAGCAAAAGCCGGCCAAGTAGTACGTTTCTATGGAAAGAAGACAGCTGACTGGTGGCAATTCCAGCTATTTGACGGCCATTGGGGAAAGATGGATGTTCCAGGTTGGAATGGTGACGAAGGAAGTAGAAACAACGTCAATGCGGGATCTTCAAGCTTGTACACCGCTGATGGTAATGACATCGTTATTCCCATGACACTCAATGAGAGTATAGCTAACCATCTTGTTAACGATATAGATTGGGGCTATTGCTGTATTGTACAGGGTGAAAGCTTCATCTTTACAAAGATTACTATAGAGTAAATTCCTATTTCTATCAAGAGGCGCACCACAGTGTGCGCCTCTTTTTTCTCTCATTGTTTGGCTATTTGCAAAATAAACCGTATTTTTGCTGTCAGCAAATTATAACACGACATAATTATGAAACGATTATTACTTCTCATGGCAGTCGTCTGCGCTACGCTGGTGACACAGGCTCAGGGCAAGTCGTTGTTCATCACCTTCAACGACGGTAGCAAAGCCGAGTTTGCGATGGCTGACAACCCTGCCATCTCGATGGCCGATGGCATCATGACGGTGGAAGCCGGCAGCAACACGCTCACCTATGAGCTCTGGCGCGTCAAGCAGTTCACCTTTGCCACCTCGACAGGCATCCGAAACATCTCTGTCAGCGACATCCATGTCAATAGTGACAGTGTACGTATCTACACGCTCGACGGCAAGGCTGTCAACATGCCTGCATCCCAAGGTGAGGTCAACCTCGACGGCTTGGCTCCAGGCCTTTATATCATCAACATCAATGGTAACACCCTCAAATTCATGAAGCCATGAAGCGACTATTCATTCCCCTATTGGCCGTCCTGGTCTCGCTGACTGCCAGCGCCCAGTCTGCCAACGACAAGTTTACCGTCAAGCGTACTGACGGCAGCACTACCGACTATGCCCTCACAGAATACGACCGCATCACCTATCAAGACAACAAGCAGTATATCCACAAGATTGGGCAGACGAGTAAGATAGGAGCCTCGATAGACAATATCTCGAGCATCACTTTCGACATCTACCACCCCAGCGATGTCAGCAATGTCACGCTGGCCGACAATGCCGCCACCGATGGTGCCAAGCAGCTCTACAAGTACCTGTGGCTTAATTATGGCGTGAAGACCTTGTCGGCAGTCACTGCTGAAGTCAACTGGAACAACAAGGAAGCTGACAAGATCTATCAGGCTACAGGCAAGTATCCCGCCATCAACGGCTACGACTTTATCCACATCTGCTACTCTGCACCTGACAGCTGGATTAACTACGAAGACATCACACCCGTCAACACGTGGAGCCAGGCCGGTGGCATTGTCTCACTCATGTGGCACTTCAACGTTCCTAAATCCCAAGGCTCCACTGATGTCACCTGTACGCCCAGCGAGACCACCTTCAAGGCTTCCAACGCCCTGGTCAGCGGCACTTGGGAGAACGAGTGGTTCTATTCACAGATTGACAAGGTGGCGAGCGTCATGCTCAAGTTGCAAGAAGCAGGCATCGCCGCCATCTGGCGTCCTTTCCACGAGGCTGCCGGCAATGCCAAAGCCACGAGCTATCCGGGCAAGGCATGGTTCTGGTGGGGAGCCGATGGTGCCGACACCTACAAACAGCTGTGGACGGCCCTCTACGATCGTCTGCGCGAGAAAGGTGTCCACAACCTCATATACGTTTGGACCTCTCAGAACTATAATGGCGACAGCGCCTCGTATGCCAACGACAGCGACTGGTATCCTGGCGATGCCCTTGTCGATATCATTGGCCGCGACCTCTATGGTTCTTCGGCTGCGCAGAACGAGCAGGAGTATCGTGAACTCACCGCCCGCTATCCCCATAAGATGATTACCCTCGCCGAGTGTGGCAATGGTAGTAGCGGCAGCTATGCCGAGATAGCAGACTGCTGGAATGCCGGAGCCCGCTGGTCGTGGTTCATGCCCTGGTATGGCGCTGCCACGATGCCCTCTAACACATGGTGGAGCAACGCCCTCAGCCAGCCCTTTGTCATTACCCGCGACCAGGTACGCCTCGATGTCACCTATGTCGAGGAGAGTGCCGCCAATGCCGTCAAGAACATGCGTCTGGCATGGAACCTCGGCAACACGCTCGATGCCTTCAGCACCAGCATCGGCAACAACAAGGCAGCACAGAAATACGAGACTTGCTGGGGACAGCCCGTCACCAAGCCCGAACTGATGGCATTCTTCAAGCGAGAAGGCTTCAACGCCATCCGTGTACCCGTCACCTGGTGGCAGCACCTGGATAGCGACAACAATATCGACGAAGACTGGATGCAGCGCGTACAAGAGATTGTCGATTATGTCATCAACAACGGCATGTACTGCATCATCAACGTACACCACGACACAGGCAGCGGTCCTGAGAGTGAGCACTGGCTGAAGGCAGACATCGACAAGTTCGACCAGATGAATGCCCGCTTCGTCAAGATATGGCAGCAGATAGCCACCCGCTTCCGCGACTACGACCAGCGCCTGCTCTTCGAAGGCTACAACGAGATGCTCGACAAGAGCAACACATGGACCAACGCCAAGGCTGCCAGCAGCTATACCGCTATCAACCAGTTTGCCCAGAGCTTTGTCAACACCGTACGTGCCACAGGAGGCAACAACGAGACGCGTAACCTCATCGTCACCACCTATTCGGCAGCCTATTGGGAAGGTCTGGCACCCTTTGTCGTACCCACCGACAATGTCAGCGGCCACCTCATTGCCGAGATTCACTCTTACGACCCCTATAACTGGCTGGCAACGGCAGGAACCTGGGGCACCTCGCAGAGTCAGGCCATCACGACGATGTTCACCCGTCTGAACGACAAGTTTGTCAGCAAGGGCATCCCCGTCATCGTTGGCGAGTGTGGCATTATCGGTGAGAACGATGTCGATATCAACGCCATCAAGGCCAAGAAGCAGGAAGCCGGCAAGCATATTGCCGATGTCATCCGTCAGGGCAAGGCCCTCGACATTCCCATCTTCTATTGGATGACACTCATCGACGGCAACGACCGCAACGTGCCGCAGTGGACCATTCCCGAACTGGTAGAGGCCATGCAGAAAGCCTACTACGAATAAATCATCAGACGACAGAAAATCATAAATGGAGGCCTCACGGTCTCCATTTACTTTCTTCAAAATAACTAACTAACAATTACATCCTAACGGATAATATTCTTTCGTCCGTTCACCAGGTAGATACCTCTCTGCGGGTTCACTACCTTACGGCCATAGAGGTCATAATAGCAGTTGTCTGTTACCACTGAATTGCTACCTACTGAGCGGATGCCTGTTGTATCCTTCATATACTTCTTGAAGAACGTCATGTAGGTATCGTTCCATTTGCTGTTGGTGGCGTGCTGCAACTCGGGATTATAGACTATCTGCTTGTCAGATGCAGGAGTCTGCACATTATTATACGGGGCGATGTTGGTATGGGGCGGACACACATTGTCCTGCAGTCCGATAGAGGTGATGTAGGGACTGGTGATGCTGGTGGCCAGATTCTTCGTGTCATAGTACGACATGAAGGCATACATCTCGGCATCAGTCATCGAACCCTTGTTGTTGAAGGCGACATATCCTGGCCAGCTGACTATCTCGAAGTAATCGGGGAAATCGCCCATGAAGGTGATGGCAGGAGCAATGGCGTTGAACGGACGGTCGCTCAGTGCAGCAGCAGCGACGGTGAATGCCCCACCCTGGCTCTGTCCCTCGGCAAAGAGGTTCTGCATATCACTGGTCTCACGACTGGCCATGAAGTCGATGGCACGCAGGCAGTCCATATAGGCACCACGGTAGTAATAGCTGTCCTTGTTGCCAAACTGATAGGCAAACCAGTCGCCATAGATATTCTCGAAGTCGCGGTTGATGCCGTCGTCACGACCGCTGGCAGGACGGTTATTGACGCTTTGTCCACGATTCGACAGGATGAACTCCGCATAGTTGGCACTCTCATCCGTATCATAGTTGGCATTGATGCACCAGGGCGTAGCACTGTCACCACCCGGACGGTATTCTGAGTCATAGCCCTGATAGTGGATGAGCACCGGATGTTTCTTGCCATCCTGTGGCTCTGCATAGTAGCCGCGAATGGTCACAGGATTGCCGCTCAGCCCATCGGCTATCGACTGCATCTCTACGAGATACACCTTGCGCTTGGCACCCGACTTGGACGGAATCTCCGTCAGCGTGGCATTGATGGGCACCTGAGCCAGTTGCTGTTTGGCTGCCGCCCAATAGCTGTCGAAGTCGCTCTGCTTGTCAGCAGCAGAAACGATCTGCTCGGGTTTGACAGCAAAGAAGAATCCACGTGCCAGGTCGTCATTGACAGTAATGGTGGCGTGGTAGATACCTGGAGCAGGCATCTCGTTGAGTGCCACAGCCATGTTAGCGCTGCTGCCTGCTGCTATTTCCTGAGTGTTTATTGCTTTGGTGACTGGCGCCATCTTGTCAGTAGTGATTTCCACCACCGCCTTGGCTGTTACAGCCTCGCCATAAGGATTCGTCACCTGAATGGTAAAACTTGGAACGGATTCAGTAAACACCCAGTTGTTGGTGACAGGCACCTGAAGCGTCAGCGGTTTCAGCTCGTCTGCATTCCACAGTTCGACAGCGGTACAGGTAAAGTTCACGCCACTGACCACCATACCATTGCTCTTCAGTTCTGTCAGCATGGCTGAGGTGATGTCGTACTGATGATAGCCGCCCGAGATATTGGTGCCTGTAGCTCCCGACAGATCGGGCCAGCCTTCAACAGGATTGCGCAGCGACAGATAGGCACCGGCACCAAGGTCCTTGAACTTGATGCGCAGTTTCTGACCGGTCTGTGCACTGGCAAAGGCACTGGCATCCACCTGCTGATAGCCTGTCCAGTTGCCAATGACTGTTGCACCAATCCATACGGCATGGCTGTAATCACCGCCGTCGCCTTCTACCAGCTCTATTTTGCTGAGCGTGACACCATAGCCTGAGATGACCATGCCTGCTGACAGGGATTGAGCCATCGTTGGCGTAGCATAGACCTTTGACGACGTCATGCCGTTCTTGAGACTGACGCCCTCCAGCTTGCTCCAAGAGCTGTTGCATACTTGGAACTGGGGCCAACTGGTATCAGGCGCAGTGACTTCATAGGAAAATACCAGGCAGTCGCCTGCATTGATGGTTCCGACAGCAGCGGCATCCAGCTGCAGGTATTTACCAGGGCTGACGTTCCAGTCTAATTCCTGCGTACCTGTCCAGACGGTTCGTGCGCTTGTTGTCAACGCTGTCAGCACAACTGACATCATGAGTAGCATTGGTTTCTTCATACCTTACTTGATAACTCTTTCTTGTTAACGTGTTTTAGATTCAACTGCAAAATTAAGACAAATAATCAAGAAACCATGATACTATTTTGCTCATTCCTGTGCTTTTATGGAACCTCAACAACAAAGTATCATAAATAGGCAACAAAATATGCAACGTTTACATATTTTATCACTATATTTGCCGACAAAATCGAGACAAGTAAGTACAAATAACTAAAAACAATTATGCAAAAGTCACTTCTTTTTCTATTGCTGGCACTTCTGACCGGAGGCGTGCAGACCACACGTGCCCAACAGTCTGAGCCGATGGACAAGTCGAAGTTCCAGCTGTGCAATAAGAATGCCACCCGCGAGACACAGCGCGTATTCGATGTGCTCAAGGAGTATTATGGTACGCACGTGATATCCGGTGCATGCTGCAACATCGACTGGAACATCCGCGAAGCCGAGAACGTCTATAAGTGGACTGGTCGCTGGCCGGCACTCACCATGTTCGACTTCATGCAGATTCACGCCTCCAAGGATGTCAACCCCAACGGCTGGATGGACTATTCCGACGACTCCGTGGTACGCGACTGGTGGAAGCAAGGCGGACTGGTCAGCATCATGTGGCACTGGCAGGTGCCTGCCAACAATGGCAGCGACAAGACCTGTTCACCGGGTAGCGAGCCTGGTCAGACATCGTTCGACGCCACCAAGGTAGTGACGCCTGGTACTGCCGAGAACAAGCTGGCCATGAAGCAGATGAGTCAGGTAGCGGGCTATCTGAAGAAGTTGCAGAAGGCAAAGATTCCAGTCATCTGGCGTCCCTATCACGAGGCTGCCGGCAACACCTATGAGTATGATGGTGGCGGTGCATGGTTCTGGTGGGGAGCCAAAGGTTCTGAGGCTTACAAGAAGCTGTGGCGCTTCACCTACGACTACTTTGTCAACCAGCAGGGACTCAACAATCTCATCTGGGTATGGACCTCACAGACGCAAGACCACGACTGGTATCCTGGCGATGATGTCGTTGACATCGTGGCACGCGACAGCTACTACGCCCTGCAATATCCGCTGATGAAGGAGTTCCGCCAGCTCTCCCAGCAGTATCCCAACAAGATGATAACCCTCGCCGAGTGTGGCAATGGCGACGAGGTCAACATGGCACCATTGCAGAAAATCTGGGAACAGGGCGCCCGCTTCAGCTGGTTTATGCCGTGGTACGACGCCTCTTACAACCAAGGCGAGGAGACGGAGCACCAGTTTGCTGGCGAGCAGTGGTGGCGCGATGCCTTTGCCCTACCCTATGTCGTGACACGTGAGATGATCAAGGAGAAACTGAAATAGAAGCAATATGAAACGACTGACTACTCTATTACTGTTGACGGTCTGCGTGCTCAGTGCCGCAGCCATCGAGAAGACCATCCTCATTGGTCCCAAGACCATCGGTAAGGGTTGGAAAGACAATATCGTGATACAACCCGAGCAGTTCCAGAAGGCCGTTGAGGGCGACATCATGACCCTCTATACCATTCCTGCCCGTGGTACAGCGCAGGCAGCCTTCCAGAGCCCCAAGGACTGGCAGCCCATAGCTCCACAGTATGCCTACTTCAGCGTCAAAGCCCCTGTACGCGTCACCCTCACCGGCGACATGCTGGCTGGTCTGAAGCAGTACGGTCTCTGCATTGGCGGCCACGACTACCAGATAGTCCGCGTCACCCTGATGCCAGCCACCGACATGACTGAGACGGAGGTATGGAAGGGCTCGTTTACCGCTGCCAGCAACTGGAGCCGCAACCTCGACCTGCAGCGCTCCGTCTTCCAGGGCATCCGCATGGGCGACGCCCTCTGTTTCCACTTCAGCGAGGTGGGTGCCGATGCCGCCTTCAAGCTGGCCGACACCAAGTGGGAGGCCTTGCGCAGCGATGTCAACGGCACCCGTTTGTCGGGCGACAAGTTCCTATGGACCATCAGCGACCAGATGCAACTCGTCAAGCTACAGCTGGCTGGTGCCGATGGTGTCGTCACCCATCTGGGCGGCAAGGACTTCACGCTCAACCGCATCACCGTCATACGGTATGCCAGCGAGCTCGACCCCGATGAATCGACAGCCCAGCATGCTCCTCGCGAATATGCCCTGCACCCTGGCGAGCTATTCCGTGGCGAGAAGGCATTCCCTGCAGACTACAGTCAGAATCTGCGCCTCACTGCCGCCCCCTTCCAGGAGCTCACCACCGACTACACCCTTGTCGTCAGCTACCGTCTCATGCCCGATGTCGAGGGTCCCGTTCTCGGCTTCCGCGAGCAGCGCGGCTCATGGCCCGACATCAGCGGTGCCAAGGAGACCCAGTGGCGTCCCCTCAATGGCCGTACCGTCGTACTACCCTTAGACGAGCAGACCCTCGACAAGGTCAAGACCAAGGGTCTCGTCATCTCAGGCCGTGGCTTCATCCTCAACAAAGTCATGGTCGTCAAAACACCGAAATAAACATTATCGTATAATTTAACTAAAAACAACAACATTATGAAGAAAACATTACTCTTTATTATGGCATTGCTCCTAAGTGTGGGAGTGAAAGCTGAAGTACTATGGACAGGAACTGCCACCACAGGGAACTGGGGCGGATCAGAAGGCCAATATGCTGTCGTAGACAAAGCAAGTTTTAGCAGTGCTGTAGCAGGCAATATCATCAAAGTAACAATTTCTAATTACAACACTACAGACGCAACATATTGGCAGTATTCCTTGAAGCAATATGAGAATAGTTGGAATGTTCTACCAAACTTTGTTGATGGTAATCTTACCCTAAGTGCGGAGAACGCCTGCCATCGTCTGACTGCTGCTGACGTCACAGCCCTGAAGGAAAATGGACTAGTCATTCAAGGACACTACATTACTATCACAAAGGTTGAACTACTGACTACCACTGACAGTGAAACTCTTTATTCTGATGGGACAGGTGTTAGCACAGGGAATTATGAGAATGTAGTAGATCTGGCATGGAGTAATAAAGGTGATTTTTCGACTGCTCTCATGAATGATTTCGTTGCTGTCACCTATGCAGCGACAGGTGATGGCGAAGTACGTATAGCAAACCCTGATGGATGGCAAGCCTATAACAGCACTTCTCAGAAAAGTGTAACGAGCGGCAACTCTGGTGTTTTTGTCTTTGCAATCCCCAATGCCACAATTCTTGAAGGTATTCAGCATAAGGGGGCTATTGTATATGGTAAAAACATCACCATTACAAAAGTTGAATTATTAAAAGGCACAGGACGCTTCGATGCAGTGCCCCTAGAAATTGGCGAAGACGGCATCTGCACTTATAGCAGTAGCAAAAACCTCGATTTTTCGGGCATCAGTGGAGCAACTCCCTATTACGTATCAGCTACAACAACAGGCTCAATAACGCTAACTCCCGTGGAAACAACTCGCAACTGGGTTGGTTATGTCGTAAAGGGTACTGCTGGCAATTACTCGATTCCTGTAGCTGATTCTGAACCTACATGGCTTGATGCTTTCAACAATCTGATATGGACAAGCGATGATAATGACGTTAAAGTATATCGCTCCGTATATGGTGACTATGACGAAGGAGGATCAAGAGAAACACAGATTAAGACTAAATATCGCTATATTTTAGCAAAAAAAGGCAGCGAGATTGGGTTCCATTTGTTGTCCACAACCTATTCAGAAGGAGGAAAGCCATACCATCTCCTTGGTGCTCACAAGGCTTTTTTGGAAATCGCTACAGACATTACACCAACCTCTGGTGCTCGCATTGCCCTCGTTTTCGACGACGATGAGACAACTGGTATCACGAACAATAACCGTGAAACAATAACCAACAACCAGTTCTTTGACCTGCAGGGCCGTAAGGTTGCTCAGCCCACTCGTGGTCTGTATATCGTGAATGGACGTAAAGTTATCATTAAATAATTAGGAGGATACAAATATGAAAAAGACATATATTCGCCCAAAAACTGAGGTGTACAATATTGCAGCTCAGCACCAACTGTTAGCTGGCAGCACACTCAGCGTCAGCAGTGAGACATACGATGCAGGTTCAATGACTGACCTGTCTCGCAGCTACGAATACGAAGAAGGCTTCTGACTAGTAGGTTTATTATTAGGTAAAAAGGTTGAGAGCCGCAGGGGATTTCCCTTGCGGCTCTCTGTTGGTGTCAAACACATCATCATGGAGGATAAAACATCTCGCACAGACATTCATGTGTTAAAAAGTTGAAGATTATTGCAGTAGTAGGCAATAGAGTGCATGAAAGTCGGAGGAATTTTGTAATTTTGTGGGCATGGATAAGGAGACTTACGAGAAACGGAAAGCCTTTGCCGGCGAAAAGATACCATCTATGAAACGGCGCTTTGTGGGACACGACTACACCAGGCGTGGTATCTATATGGTGACTCTTACCGTTGAAGGGCGCAAGAACTTGTTTGGTCGTGTCTATGGCACCAGCAACGACCCCCGTATAGAATTGACCCCTCTGGGCAGCGCTGTCAGAGATGAATGGTGGAACATACCAAGCTACCATCCTGAAGTCAAAATATTCGAGCTTCAGATGATGCCCGACCACCTGCATGGCATCCTCTTCATCAGCGAGCCTCTTAGCTGCGGGCTAAGCGGTATCATCAGGGGCTTTAAGACCGGCTGCGGGCGGTATTACCGTCAACTAATCGCTCCACTGTCTGCTGCGACTGAGTCGCAACGGACCATGAAAGGAAGCCACCCCAAGCACGGACTACTCTTTGAGCCAGGCTTCAACGACCTGGTACTACGCGACAATGACGAGTACCAACGCTGGAAACACTATCTGCGCGACAACCCCCGACGGTTGCTCATGAAGCGCGAGCACCCAGAACTATTAAAACCCTTCTTCGAATTGAAGCATGGCTCACATACCTACAACGGCATCGGCAACCGTGCGCTGCTCTCCGTCCCATGCCGTATGGCCGTCCGCATATCACGACGCATAACAGGTCAGCAGCTACAAGCCGAAGCAGCCCGGTACATCAATGCCGCACACAATGGTGCAGTGCTCATATCCCCAGCCATATCCCCAGGTGAAAAAGAAGTCATGCGCCAGGCATTCAACCAGCATCTTCCCATCATTGTTGTAGCCCGCAACGGCTTCACCCCGTTGTCCAAGCCCAAGGGTGAGCAGTTCGATGCCTGTGCCGATGGGCGCCTGCTGATACTCTCCGCCTGGGAGCACTCCAACGAACGCCTGCCGCTTACAGCCTCCGACTGCCAGCAAATGAACCTCATGGCTCTTGAACTGACTGAGGGATAAAACATCTTGCACAGCCATTCATGTGTTAAAAAGTTGAAGATAATTGCAGTAGTTGGCGGTAGAGGCACTCGGTCTTGGTCAGTTGGTAGCAGGGGCGAAGTTCACCTTTTGCATCCTTGTATTCAACCAGCGCAAAATTGCGCCCGTTAACTTTCAC
>CADCBH010000026.1 GCA_902799655.1 uncultured Bacteroidales bacterium | reverse complement strand
CTAAATTAAACTTAACTAAACAATTATGGCAGTAAACAAGATTTCAATGTCGATTAACTATCGAAAGAACAAGGGTAGCCTGTCATCGGCAGGCAAGTACTACGCAGAGGTAGATCGCCAGAAGACACTCTCAACCCGAGGTCTGGCTCAGCACCTGAAGGACCACAACTGTATGGTGGGACGCGACGCCATCATGGCCGTGCTCATCAAGCTCTCGGAGTGTATCCCCGAACTGGTGGCTCAGGGTGTGGGCGTGAAGCTCGACGGACTGGGCATCTTCTACCCCAGCATCGACAACGTGAAGGGTGGTGCCACTGAGGCACAGATGAAGGACTCGAACTTCAACCCGACAAGCATCATCGAGGGTGTGCACATGCGATTCACTCCGGACAGTTCGGCACTGGACAACCTGACCTCGAAGAACTTCCTGCGCAGAAGCGTGGCTCCTGAGTCACAGAACATCATCGAGACGGTAAAGCGTACGGTGAACGGTAAGGTGAAGAGCATCCAGACGGCTATCACGCTGGAGGACTTCCGCACCAACGGTAACCCCTCTCCAAGCTCCCCCGAGGGGGAGGGTACCAATACCGGTGGTGGTGGTGGCACCACAGGTGGTGACTACAACGAGGGCGATTAGCCTACCCCCTGCCCCCTCCCTAAAAGGAGGGGGTACCTTGAAAAACATTATTAACTCACTAAAACAAAAACGGAAGAACTATGAAGAATTCAAGATTTTGGGATGTGCTGCTGAAGGTCATCGTAGCAGCCATCACGGCAGCAGCCACTGCACTGACGACGACATCGTGCATGGGGCATGGGCCGTTTTAAGGAGCCTACCCCCTAGCCCCCTCCCTGAAAGGAAGCCTACCCCCTGCCCCCTCCCTGAAAGGAGGGGGTGAAGCAAATAAAACCGCCCGTGACCTTGTTGAGAGGTACGGACGGCGTGTTAACCCAAATAACAATCAAAGTATGTTGAACTAACTAACCATTTTGGGTTTGAAAATATATACTATTAATCCTCGTCTATAGTCCAGAACAGTCCATTGTACTCTCGTGATCCGAAGTTATCTGGTGATGTGATGTTGTCACTAGGACTATTACTAAGTGTTCCAGATACCATTAATAGATTGACAGTGGCAATTGTAATGACATCCATATGTGGTTTGTTATATGCTTTTTTCATTGTCGCGTCCTCCATCCTTTACTTAATGATTACTTTTTTACCATTCACAATGTACAAGCCCTTGGTGGGGTTGAGTACTTTCTGACCATTAAGGTTATAGAAGTCTCCTTTATTATCAGTGATATTGTTTCTGACATCGCCAATGCCAGTTATTTCGTCATCATCGAAAACGGCAATTAATTCTCTAGCAGTACTTGTTGATACGCGCAAATATGCTTTATTACCTGGAATTGCTACCTCGTCAGGATCGAATACTCCAAATTTCAATGGGTTGCTATCTTTGATCATTCCATAGTGGGTATATCCAGGACCATCAAAAGTATTACCAGAAGCATTTACCATGAAAGCGTTATCAGCTATTATACTACCTGAATTTGTAACAGGAATAGTATATGCTTGAGAAGGTGTACCCTTTAGTAAGAATCCGTTATTCGGTGCAACTTTTTGGCTAATTGCAGTAAATCGCACAATAGATCCATCAATTGTAGCCTTATATGCTGTCAGTCCACTTGGAAGCGTTGTTAAGTCTAAGGGATATGGACTAGCATATGTGGCATAGCCATTGGTTCCCATCTGAACAGAAAAACCACTGGAGAGGAGATCTAAATAATTTCCATTCACAGATAGAGCAACATCAATACTGTTTAATTCAGACAGATTAATAGGCGTACTATCATAGTCACTTGTATAATCATACGACCAGCTTGTTTCACCTTTAGTGGTTCTGCTTTGCATGGTAAACTTTTTATCTGAAGTAAACGTGATGGTCATATCTACCTCAGCACCATCCATCTTACTCGGGACATTGTCCCAATAATTAAGGCCAGGGTCAGTTGAGAATCCGCGTTGGTGTTCTGGATCAGTTGTACCATTCTGATCGTCCCACCAGTCTGTGCGAAGAACAATCTTTTTATCTCCATTAGGAGCAAAAACGACTAAATGCCAATTTTTCCAGTTTGCACCTCCATAATAGTTTATGAACTTATAGTTAAAACTTGTACCAGGTTTAAGTGTCATCTTTGTAGACATCTCTCCCAAATAACCTGAACTGTAATTCAGTTTACCAATCGATGTTCCTTGAATCAACTTGCCGGAGATAATCTTTGCAATCTGCTCGGCAGAAAGTGCTTTATCATAGACAGCGAAATCGTCATAGCCAAAGGATGCGTCCCAATCGTTCCAATCCCAAGACTGATTTCCGCCTAAACAAACTACAGGAAAGCCATTGCTGGCTGCAGTGCCTAAAAAACCAGAAATAACATCAGCGCTCAAAGTCCATGAATTAACTATATTACCATCAACATAAATAGCACCTTTTGTGTCCTTCAATGTCACAGTATAGTAATGCCATTTAGCATCGTCAAGATATACAGTAGACTCTGTATTCCCATTTGTCTTCTTTGCTTCGTCATCATTTTCTTCTTTTGTAAAGTCTGACCAATGGCCAGCTCCATCATTTAGCTGCATAACGCCTTTGGCACTGCATCTAAACATCGGAGAACTATTATTTCCACCAGGCGTGCTTGTCGCATAAGCACTGAATACAGGGCAATGGAAGAAGTTCTCGCCAGAAGCATCTTTCATATTCACCCAGAAACCAATAGTTATCTCTTTCGTTGTCCCTGAATGTGTTAACACATCAGCAGGGAGTTTCAAATAATTGGTGCGAGCGGTTTTGTTCTTAATAGGGTTATTATGGTATATTTTACCGAATCGTGGGTCACTATCATCAATGAATTCACCACTACCCTCCTGTTCAAGTCCTGTGTTAGAAGAAAAATTATTGAAATAAACGGGTGTGGGCACCGTAACTTGTCCCCACGAAGTTCCACAGAAAAGGCTTCCTAATAGGAAGAAGAGTGTTTTCCGTAAAATTTGTTTCATAGATTGTTTTATATTAGATAGTTAGTATCTGAACCCACTGATGAGAGTGGGCTCAGATGAGAGTGTTTACTTAAAAGTTGTCGAAGTCGGTGACATCAGAGTCGCCGAGGTCGAAACTCTCTGTGACGTCTAACTCACGAGAGAGGATGGGGTCGGTAGATTCCAATGATTCACCAGCCAGGGTGACAGAGCCTGCCAGCAACTGCTGGGTGGCGTTGATCTGGACAATATCCATTGCGGGATTGATATATTCTTTTTTCATAATTTTTTATATCTTTGTGGGTCGCTATGCTCAAAATCAAACAAAATCTTCAGTAAAATCTCGGTAATAAGAGATGAATCTTTCTGTAGATTATTGATTAGATTTTTGAAAAATTTTAAGCGAAGCGCCCATTGTTATATTTATTTAAGTACAACTTTACGACCATTATTCACGTACACGCCCTTGACCGAAGGCTTGCCATTATATTTGCGACCATCGAGTGAGTACCACGCATTGTCAATTGTCATTTTTCCATTTTCAATTGATGAAATGCCTGTAACTTCGCTTTCATCGAGTGCAAAGAATTCGCGTGCAGAAATGGTCTCGTTGAATTCGAGGTATGCCTTGCCAACAGGGATCTCACGGTCAGCAGTGATCTTCTTGAAGCAGGCAACACCGGCATTAACACTCAGGGCATACTTGGTCTTACCGCTCTCTGGAGCTACTGATGCGCCAGTGCCAGCCTTCAGCAGATTGCCTGCTGGAGTAGTGCCTGAATCGGTAACGGGGATGGTATAGCATGTGCCAGCAGTACCCTTCAACAAAAGTCCTGTATTGGCAGGTACAGCAGTTGTAATAGGAGCCAGCGTGAGAGCACTTTCAGTATGATTAGTCACTGCATAGACTGTCAGTCCATCGATGGGCGTAGAGAAATCAAGGGCCTTATCGAATGAATATGTTGCCCAACCATAAGCGTTAATCGTCCGATAGCTCTCTGTGTTTGTTGAAAGCAGGTCGATGTGAGCACCTTCTACTGCTAGGAAAACACGGATATTCTGTGTTCCATCTCCACAATCTTGATTATATTCTTCATATAAGGTTGTACTTCCATCAGCCGGTGCAAATTCTTCGCGAATTTTAACGTTAGCACCCTCACGTGTAACGGTGAGTGTAACTGTAGAGCCATCTAGCTTCTCTCTAAAGGTTGCCCAATTCCAACCGATTACATCGAAATTGCATGTGGTTGCATTTTGGGCAGCAATATTTACCCAGTTATCCGGACGAAGGCCAAAATATTCAGTATAATCTGTAGCTCCACGGTCAGCGTCCGTTGTAACATAAGGAATACCACCATTATAGTTATTAATTCTGTTAGTATAGAGCTTATAACGAAGTGTAAATTTTTTCTCAGGGGCTATGGTAAAATAGTCTGTCCATGACGTCCAAAAAGCAGTAGTATTATTATCACTTCCAATCTGCTTACCGTTTATTGCAGGAACCTCTGTGTCTGTAATTGAATAGTTTTCAGAAACAGTTACATAGGCACGTTCTACTGTTAATTGAGCCCAAATACTATTATTCGCATTGCCATAATTAGCCACAAAATATCTGCGGTATTTACCAGACGTAGCAGAAAAATCTTGTGTCATTCGTAATTCCCCGCCTACTCGGGCGATAGTCATGACAACATCTGAGCCTGTAATATCTTCTCTGAATTCTGCACCATCAGTGCCCCAGCGAGTGTTGGCTCCAAGAAACAGTGGCCAGCCTTCCTGATTAGAGTTCTTTTCAGGATTTGTTGTTTGCCATGCATAGCCATCAGCACGCCAGAATATGTTTCCATCAGCAGCAACACCATCCCAAAGGTTAATCACATGTGACATGTGTCCTTCCCACTTATTGATTGATGCCGCTGTTAATTGAGCGTCAGTCGCTGAATAAGTTTTAAATTTTAAAGTGAGTGTCTTGTTTGCAGGAATCTCAAATATTTCCGATTTTGCATAATACAATCCGCCAGGTTCCGTAGAACTTCCAATCGTGTTTCCTGCAGTGAATGCGATTTCGCCATCTGCCCAAGCAGCTGTACTCATGAATACTCCTCCTAAAAGGACGAGGAGTGCTTTAAGTAAAAGTTGTTTCATAGATTGTTTTGAAATTATAAATTATTATTTGAATAAAGTTTGTTTTCTCGATAGTTTAGCGTATTCGGGTGCAAAAGTAGTCTATTTATTAAATAAGAATAGGCATAATTTAATAAATAAGGTGTACAAAACAGTTCAATAGTTAGACAGAACGATTTTGTCCACCTGTTAAACTGTTTTGTACACCTGAAAGGGGCTTTATATAAGTAAATAGTAAAAAAAGGACGGCAGTCACTTGAGAGTGATCACCTTTTCAGCAACAGGATGCTTATACCAATCCTGTGCTTTTGTGCGGTCGTTCGCCCATGTAACGAATTCAGGATAGGCATCCTTGATGCAAACCTGCTCCTTGGGCCACTGCCACTTGCCGGGGATGACGATACCGTGTGGGTCCTGACCTTTCTGGGCAATGTGGATGACATAGTAGTCGTTTTCATAGACTCCCCGCTGGTCGTCCTTGAACATAGCGCCCAAAACGAATGAGCACTTCTGGAAGTCGAAGCCCGAGGGCTTGGCGACGGTGATGGTGACAGGTTCTGCAGAGGTACGACCCGTGTTGACCAGTGTGCCGACGGGCACACCCAACACGGCGTGCAGCTCATCCTCGAAGACGTGGATATAGTCGTTGTAGTCTTTGGCTTTCGTGTTCTCGAAGCCCAACCACAGTCTGCGGGCACCACCCAGTGCTACGAGCTTGATGTCGAGCAGATTGCTGTCGTCAGCATGAGGCCGCATATCATGGCTACAGCCCACATCCATACATTTTTCCTCATATTCATATCGTTTTATTTTTTTATAAATTGCGGTTTGTAGATACCATCTGTTCCCATAGGCGCCGTATTGGCGTCAAAGGTCGTCCAGCTGGTGGTGAAGATGCGGTGCAGCTTATCGCAGTAGTATGACAGGCCTACGTTGACACCGCTTTCGTTACTGCCTACTATCAACGAGAATTGCCACTGATCGTCAACCAGCTGGGCAGTAGCAACGCCACGCACCTCATTATTGATGGTGGCAGCGATGATATCCTGTTCCGAGGCATACTTTGCCAGCGTGTCTTGCAACAGCACCTCTACGCT
Source organism: uncultured Bacteroidales bacterium (assembly GCA_902799655.1). Lineage (GTDB taxonomy): Bacteria > Bacteroidota > Bacteroidia > Bacteroidales > Bacteroidaceae > Prevotella. The sequence goes on along the minus strand of CADCBH010000026.1, from coordinate 20,672 downwards.
CATCGTCTGCTCATAGAGGTCGAAGTTAGGTACTTGCCAAGTGGGACGTGCGTCGGTACCTTCTGGAATTCCTGCAGGACCGGAAAGATCGTCCGAGGAGCAGCCCCAAGCCATCAAGGCGAGGGCTGCAATTGCTAATATACTTTTTTTCATAGTCATCTTATGAATTACGAATTACGAATTACGAATTACGAATTACGAATTATGAATTACGAATTACTTCACCACGACAGCCTTGCCGTTGTAGATATACACGCCACTCTGTGTCGGCTTCTTGCCAATCAGCACACCACCCATGGTGTACCACTTGCCGTCGCGCGGCATCTCGTCAAGTGCTGTGAAGTTGATGGCGGTAGGCTCGTTAGGTGTACCAAGTACCTTGTTCGGAGCATAGCTAATGTGGCTGCCCGTCATGGCGATGGTCTCACCGTTGCGCTCCAGCACCTTCAGCACCGCTTTCAAGCAGCGCATGCACAAGAGCGTCACCGCCTGGATGCACGAAGAGGGGCAAAAAAGCTAAAAGACTTAGTCTAAATTATAAAATGAGGGTGTGTCTATTTTGACTCACCCTCATTTTATAATATCGTTGCGATGAATTTACTTCAGCTCGAACTTGTAGCCGATTGTCAGAGAACCGCCATCATTATACAATTTGCCGCTACCTTCCTTGTTGAGTTTGGTCAGAGAGGCAAAACCACGGAGGTCGAGAGTGATACCGTTCTTGAATTCATAAGAGAGACCCAAGGGGATAGCAAGATTAAATGTGTTAAAATCGCTCTTAATGTCTTTACCGTCCTGCTTTGCGCTTACCATGAAGCCGGGCTGTAAACCAACTTTCAGAGCAAAGCCCTTAGCGACATAGAAATTAGCCAAAACAGGGATGTTGATGTAATCAATCTTTGTATCAGGAATATTTTTATTTGCCCATCCCAGCTGCTCGTACTTCAAACCAGCAGAGATAGATAACCACTCGGTAGAGGTGTAGTACTCTCCCTCAGCACCAATAGAAAGACCTACGCGAGCATCATTACCTGAGCTACTGGAATCGTCATCACTTGCTCTCCAATAACCTGTTGAGAAACCGATCATTGGCTGAATGGTAATGTCACCTGCGCTGTGGCGCATCTTCTGTGCACTTGCAGTCAGGCAGCATACTGCCATCACTGCGATCATCATAATTTTCTTCATGTCTGTAATTGTTTTTAGAAGTTGATGTTGTTTGATGCCGCAAAGATAAGAATAATTTTTTAATTTTATCCTTTTTTAGCAGACTTTTTTTTCACAAAATCGATTTTTTTTGCTCTTTTTCCTACAGAAATAGCCTTAAACGACTTCGATTCCCTGTTTTTTGCAGAGTTCGAGACTCATTTCCTTGAGCTTGAACTTCTGGATTTTGCCAGAGCCCGTCAGTGGGAACTGGTCGATGAAGAAGACGTACTTGGGTATCTTGTAGCGGGCTATCTTGCCACGACAGAAGAGCTGGACATCCTCGGGAGTCATGGTGACACCCTCTTCCAGGATGATGAAGGCGCCAACGGCCTCTCCGTATTTCTTGGAGGGTACGGCAGCCACCTGCACATCGCGGATGCCAGGCATGTGGTAGAGGAACTCCTCGATCTCGCGTGGATAGATGTTCTCACCACCACGGATAATCATATCCTTGATACGTCCGGTAATCTTGTAGAAGCCCTCTTCGTCCTTCACACCCAGGTCGCCAGAATGCAGATAGCCGTTCTTGTCGATGACCTCGGCAGTGGCCTGTGGATTCTTGTAGTAGCCCTTCATCACGTTGAAGCCCTTGCAGCACATCTCGCCCTGTACCCCAACGGGACATTCCTCGCCCGTCTCTGGATCGAGCACCTTGACGTCGACAAACGGGAAGTCGCGACCTACTGTGGTGCAGCGCTGCTCGAAGGTGTCGTTGAGGCAGGTCTGCGTCATACCAGGTGACGACTCTGTGAGGCCATAGACGCTGGTGATGGTCATATACATCTTCTCTGATACCTGCTTCATCAGCTCGATGGGGCAGAGGCTGCCAGCCATGATACCTGTGCGCAGGCAGGAGAGGTCGAACATGTCGAACATCGGGTGGTTGAGCTCGGCAATGAACATAGTGGGCACGCCATAGACTGCGGTGCAACGCTCCTTGTGGATAGAGGCTAGCACGACGAGGGGATCGAACTTCTCGACCATCACCTCTGTACAGCCGTGGGTCAGACAGTTCATCGTGGCCAGCACGACGCCAAAGCAGTGAAACAGCGGTACACAGACGCAGAGTTTGTCATCCTGTGTGAAGCCCATGTTCTCGCCAGTGAAGTAGCCGTCATTGGCAATACCATAGTGGGTCAGCATGACACCCTTGGGGAATCCCGTGGTGCCGCTGGTGTACTGCATGTTGCAGACATCGTAGCAGGAGACGTCCTTCTTCATCGCGTTGAGCGTCTCGTCCTCGATATTCTGTCCGAGCAGGAGCAGTTCGGCAGTATTATACATACCGCGATACTTCTCCATACCGATATATACCACATTCTTCAGATGGGGGAAGCGCTTGCTGTTGAGGTGACCGCGTTCGCAGTTCTTCAGCTCAGGCAGCATGGTATAGGTCATATCGACATAGTTACAGTCCCATGTGCCGTCTGTGATACACAGCGTCTGCATGTCAGAGTCCTCGCAGAGATACTCCAGCTCGTTCTGCTTGTAGTTGGTATTCACGGTGACCAATACGGCACCAATCTTTGCGGTGGCATAGAGGAAGGTCAGCCAGTCGGGTACGTTGGTAGCCCAGATGCCTACGTTGGAGCCTTTCTTCACACCAATGGAGATAAGTCCCTTGGCGAGATTGTCCACACGTTCGTTGAACTTGCTCCATGTGAAGCGCAGGTTGCGGTCGGAATAGACAATATACTCCTTGTCGGGCGTGGTCTCAGCCCAATATTCCAGCCATTCTCCTAATGTGCGTTCCCACAGATGGTATCCTTCTGATCCCGTCTCAGCAGGATAGGTTCTATCGGGCAATGGTCTGCCCGCCATATCTAATTTACTCATTGGGCCTCTTAAAATGGAATATAAACTACTGCGAGAATCTTGGCGCTCTTGCCTGGTGCACCATGTACGTGGTGCTTGACGATAGAATCGTAGAAGATACTGTCGCCCTCCTTCAGCGTGTAGGTCTCCTTGCCATAGACAATCTCAACTTCGCCCTGCATGACATAGATGAACTCCTCGCCTTCGTGGGCAGAGAGCTGGAACTCTGGTGACTCCTCGGGGTTGATGTCGATGATGAACGGCTCCATGTGGCGACCTGCCTTCTGCTGAGCCAGCGGGTGATACTCCATGTGTTTGCGGGCGTCAGTGGCACCATTGGAGAAACTGATGCTGCGATCGCGCTCTCTATCCTCGGCACGGCACACAACAGGTCCCAGGGCGTCGTTGTCGTCCATGAAGGTGCCCAAGCGTACGCCCAAGGCACGTGCAATCTTGATTAACGGTCCCAGTGAGGGAAGTGTCTGACCATTCTCAATGGTACTGATCTGCTCTGTTGAAAGACCACTGCTTTCTGCTATTTCCTCGATGGAGAGGTTCTTGGATTCCCTGATTCCTTTGATCTTGGATCCTACAAAAGAATTGTTGTTGGACATATTTTACCTATTCTTACCTATTTATATATTTGGGGCGCAAAGTTACTTAAACTTTCTCATTCCTCCAAAAAAAATGAATATTTTCGCAGCTTTCACGAAGAAACTGTTGGAAAATGAAATAATATGCACTTTGCTTACGCAAAGAACAAGTAGCAGATGGCGATGGCTGCGATGATGCCTGCCAAGTCGGCCAGCAGTCCGCAAGTGACAGCATGGCGGGTGCGAGAGACACCTACCGAACCGAAATAGACGGCAAGGATATAAAACGTGGTATCCGTAGAACCCTGGAATACGGATGACAGCCGACCTACGAAGGAGTCGGCACCATAGGTAGTCATCGCATCGACCATCATGCCACGGGCACCACTGCCCGACAGGGGCTTCATCAGAGCGGTAGGCATGGCATCGACCCACTGGCTGTCGAAACCTGTTGCACCAACAGCAGCCCGCAGACCTCCGATAAGCATATCCATCGCTCCACTGGCGCGAAAAACGCCGATTCCAACGAGAATTGCCACCAGGTAGGGGATGATACGGACGGCAGTCTGGAAGCCATCCTTTGCTCCTTCGATGAAGGCATCATAAACATTGACTTTCTTCCTTACACCTGCCACGATGAAACCGGTGATAATGAGCATCAGCAGGATGTTGGCTGCTGTGGTGCTCACACGATTCATGGTCTCTGGCGACATCTGAGAAAAGCCCCAGATGATGGAGGCTACCAACAGACAGGCACCGCCCAGCGTGAACAGCATGGTGCGGTTGATGAGGTTAATACGCTGGTAGATAGAGGTAACGATGATACCTGACAAAGTGGAAAAGAAGGTGGCCAGCAGGATGGGGATGAAGATATCGGTAGGCTGGGCGGCACCCAACTGTGCACGATAGACCATGATGCTTACTGGAATCAGTGTCAGTCCGCTGGTGTTGAGTACCAGGAACATAATCATCGGATTCGATGCAGTATCCTTCTTCGGATTGAGCTCCTGCATCTGCTCCATCGCCTTGAGGCCGAGTGGAGTAGCGGCATTGTCGAGACCCAGCATATTGGCAGCGATATTCATAAAGATGCTGCCTGTTACAGGGTGACCTTTGGGAATGTCAGGAAAAAGCTTGGTGAAGACAGGCGACAACAGGCGTGCCAACACATTGACTACACCGCCTTTTTCACCCACTTTCATCACACCCAGCCATAGCGACAAGACACCCGTCAGGCCCAAGGAGATCTCAAAGGCGGTCTTTGACGAGGCAAACGTTGAGTCCATCATAGCGGGAAAGACATCGAAGTCGCCCCAGAACAACAGCTTTACCGCTGCAATGACGAATGCAACGAGGAAGAAAGCTACCCAGATATAATTCAGTACCATATTGAAGATGGAGCGTATTGGTTACCACTTGATGACTCTGTTGTTCACAGGTTCGGTGTACCACTCAGGATTGCTGTTCATGTCGGCACCCCATTCGCCAAACAACGGATAGGCGTCGCTGATGTTCCAGCGCTCTTTAGGCCAGAACCACTTGCCGTGCTTGTCGCCCAATACGGTAACGCGGAAGGGGATATCGCCAGGCTTGGGACCACCGATTCTGACCACCTGACCATTTCTCAAGGTTACCTCGATATTGATGTTGAGGTCGGCTACCGACGTACCTGCAGGTACGGTGACCTTTCCGAGGGTGGTGATGGGTACCTCAACCACCTTCCTGGTGTTGTCGCCAAACTCACCGTAGTTGTGAACCTCCTCACCAATCTGGTCGTCATCGCAGAAGACCTTCTGCTTCAGCGTACCACCAATGGCGCAGAGCTCTACTGTCGATTCGTTGTGCTCGTCAGGCACACCCACACGGACTACGACATCGTTGAAGTCGAAGTCATCGCTGGTGCCAAGGTCTTCGAAGGCGAAATAGACATACTGCTTGGGTTCCACCTTGATCTCGCCACCACCATTGAAACCAGGGTTACAATTGGATGAAGCGATGTTGTACTTCACGTTCTTGGTCTGCTCGACAGCAGCATTGTCACCAATGTGGTAGTAGGGCTGTGCACCCACCTCGCCATTAGCTTGCTGCTCAGCACTCTTATCGGAGAATCCCTGTGGGAGGTGGCTCTCATCATAGGCCACGAGGAGCTGGCCGAAATAGTTGGCTACGAAGCCTTGGTTGGCATCGGCTCCGCTGACAATCTTCTTGGCATGGAAGACGGCCTTCTGCCCTGTTGTGGGACCATAAATGCCATAGGTATCCTTGGTGATATTCATCGTGGCAGTAGCAGTCACCTCGAATACCGACTGGGCACCCATGTAGATGAAGCTGGGACCTGCCATCTCGAGGTTCTTGGTAACGACACCACAGTTGCTGTCCATCTTGAAGCCATTCTTATCGGTATCGCCCAGATTGATCTTGAAGAGCTCGTTGACTGTCAAGTGGCAGTTGTTGATGACATCGTTGCTACCAGCGGTATAGAAGAAATTACCCGTGGTATAGTGCCCGTTGTTCACCCATGTGTTATTGTTGCTGTCGATATCGGTATTGCCCGAGATGGTCATGTTGCTGTTGTTGAGCACGTGGCTGCTGCCAGCAGTATGCAGACGTGTTGCCGTGATGGTGCCGTCGTTGACGATAACGGAGTTCTCATTCTCTGTCGAGAGCTCGCCACGTACCTGTACCTCGTTGGTGTTGTAGAGCACACTATTGTTGTTGACGCTCAACTTGTGAACGTCGATGGTGCCATGGTTATAGAGGCGCAACCCTTTGTTCAGCACTAATTCGACACCATATGGTGTGGCAATCTTGGCTGAAGGAGCCACGTAGATATTACATTTCTCCTGCAGGTTGCCAGCATTACCGTAGTTGTCGCCCAAGAGCAGAACGGCGCCATCGAGCAGATAGATGTCGGTATTGGGAGCGACATAGAACTTGCGATTCAGGAAGTCGTTATAACCTGAGATATACAGCGTGCCGCCAGAAGTCTTCTGGCCGTCCCATCCTCCCCAGATGTTGACCTCGCCCTGCCATGAGGGTGTCAAGTGGCTGACACCAGAGGCATAGCCACCATTGTACAGGGCGACACCAGCTGGTGCCGTGCTGGGGAACTTGCTCTCGTCAGCATCGCCAGGGAACTGGAAGATAGGCTGGATGGCGCGACGGGCCATCAGCTTGCGGGCAGAGGCCGGCGTCGTATAGAATGCTGTAGTGATTTCAGTCTCGCTGGCATCAAAAGCCAGGTTGTCGACGATATAGCTGTCGGCATCGAGGATGGTGGCATACAGGACTTTAGCAGCCTGAGGCTTGGCAACGGTAAACGTCTTCGTCTCACCACTATTGATGCTGGTGGTGTACAAGGCTGCAATGGTAGAACCCTGTGCAGGATCCTCAGCATAAACCTTCAGCGTACCGCTCTTAGCGCTGGTCAGCGTGATGCGGGTAGTGACAGCCGTGTTGAATGTCTGATTGGCATCAACATTCTTACCGCCCAATACTACATTCTTGAAATTGGTCTGGAAATCAGAAACGGTCTGCTTCGCAGCATCGTTTGGCTGATTCCAAGCATCGTGTGAACAGCTCATGACAGAAGCCACCAGAGCCATTAAAAATCCACCTTTCACTAAATACTTTTTCATCGAGTTGTTTTAATAACTATTAATTTCTGGGTGCAAAGTTAGGTATTTTTTCTGTTAAAAATGTAATTTTCTTCTATAAAAATAACATAGTTAGCGTTTTTTTGCTTAACTTTGCAACCAAATTAGAATTCTATTAATAAAGAAGTATGCGCATGAAAAAGCATTTAGTTTTGTGTGTGTCCTTGCTATCGTTGGCTATAACGGGCTGTAAGGATGATGTCGTTTTTGACCAGAAGACCTACGACGAGATGGTGAAGAAAGCCTTCGTCGTCGAGAATGTTGATCCTGACCATCAGTGGGCCACGATGGGTGCCGCTGAGGCAACTGTTTCCGTGAATACGGGAACGGGCGACCAGTATAAGGTTATGATTTACGACGGAGACCCCATCGCCAGCAAGGGAACCTTGAAGTTGCTGGGTGAAGGTAAGGTGACTGATGGTAGCAGCCTCGATATGAAGATCAGCTATCCAATGGCCAAGGCCTATGCCTATGTCACGCTCTTCGACTCGCAGAACTACATGTCTGTATTCCCTGCTCTCATTGAGAATGGCAGGCTGAAGGTAGCAGTCAATAATACGCAGTCAAAGAAGGCGAAGCGCCGTACTATCCAGCCTTCGTATGATTTCCCAAGTGATGCAGATGCCAGCAAGTTCTTGGCTGATGTGCCTGCTGGTGTCAGCCCATATACTGGTGGCTATGCTTCAGGCACTAGCTATATTGAGAATCGCACTTCGGATGTTAACATTTGGGGAAATTGGGATGGTTCCAAGACTTCTGGTGGCACTCTGTATATCAAGGGCTACTGCGACTTTACGAATGCAAACTTCTATGTAGCTGGTAATACTGAGATCTATCTCGTTGAAGGTGCTACGCTAAAATTGAATGCCAATGCTGCTGGCAACCTGCAGACGGGCAGTAATATCTATATTGCGAAGAATGCCAAGATTCTTGCTGAGGGCAGTGAACTGAAGCTGAACAACGGCCTGCATATCTATAACCATGGTACCATCGTCGCTAACAAACTGTCGACCAACAGCAACAGTTTGCTGGTCAATGGCGGTACAGTGACCATTGCCACTACGATCTCCGTGGAGAACGAGCTCTCAGTCATCGTGAACAACGGTACCATCACGGCTACCGACCTGAATACAGCAGGTAGCGGTAAGTTCCAGAACAATAACAATGTGACCATCAGCAACAATACGCTCATCAACAGCAATCGCAACGCCTGGGTGAACAATGGACAGTATCGTACCAAGTACTTCCTTTATCTCGCAGGTAGTGATGATGTCATCAACAACTGTCGTCTGATAGTCGATGAGGACTTTGACATCAACCTCGGCGATAATGCTGGTGATGGCAATTTTAAGATGGATGGTGGTTCAAGTGTGGTGACCAAGAACTTCAATGGTGGCGCCTTTACGGCCTCCTACTATCGTGCAGACTGGTACCAGACGGTGACGATGAACTTCCAGGGTGGTCCGTTCTACATCTATATGGGTGAGGGCTCCATCTTTGAGGTCACTGAGACTGCAACGATGGATGCCACCAAGGCCAACTACGGCTTCTATGGTCCTGAGACGGGTGACTATGCCGTGCTGCATGCCAAGAAGATTGTTGCTCCCAAGGCCAATCAGGGCTTTGAGGTCACTTATGGTGGACATCTCTATGTGGCTACCGATGACCACTTTGCTTTTGGCTATTCTGATAAGACTCCCGAGCAGCAGGCCGCTGGAGAGGTGGGTGTACAGCCCTACTACGACCTGAGAAGTGCCGAGGGTGCGATATTGGCTGGTTATAATGGTGCCAAGGTGACACTTTCCGATGAGGGTTGTGGTGCTGCCTATGTGGGTAAGCCTGATGAAGGCGAGCATCCGTCGACACCATTGAGCTATCGCTACTGCTTCGAAGATAACTTCCCCGATGTTGGTGACTATGATTTCAACGATGTGGTGCTCACTGTGACGCCCTCTGTCAATGATAGGACGCTGACAGTCCAGGTGAGCCTCGATGCTGTGGGTGCTACCAAGACCATTGCTGCTGCCATGCGCCTTATGGGTGTGCAGAAGGACGACTTGGAGAGCTATGAAGTCGTCACTGGCTTCCCCTCTCCAGATAATCAGGGTCTGGGTACCTATAATAATATCGACACTGATAAGACATTCCTTCCTGAGAATGAAGATCTCAACAATAGCAGCAGCATGGTTGTCGTGCTCTTCAAGGATGCTCACTGGGCGCTGAATCCTGTCAAGGCCTCAACAGGCGGTGTGCAGCGCCTGTTCTACAATACGGTCGATCGCAAGGAGGGAGAGCACAATAGCGCGAATGTCGATCCTGTTGTCGCTACTTATACCTTTGTCTTCAAGGATGCTGACAAGGCCAATACGATGCTTGCTCAGAACCTATACGATGTCTTCATCGTACAGCCTTATGGTGGTGGCTTCTGGGAAGTACATACCGTTCAGAACGGCTTCAAGACCGCTCAGGTCGTGACACCTACCAAGCCTGCTGGCTATGCTGAGGCTTATGGTAGCAATATGCCATGGGCTATCGTGGTGCCTGGCGACTTCAAGTATCCAATTGAGTGGAAGGTCATTGGAGCACGCAAGAACGGTACGCTCGAAGGTGCTTATGAAACACCTGGTCACTCATTTGCTGAATGGGCTGAAGACAGTTCACAGGCCACCGACTGGTACCTCTATCCTACCGCAGGCAGCGTGTACGAGTAAGGTGAAAAGACGGTTATTGCTATTCGTAGCCCTTATGGTAAGCCTGTGCGCATTGGCACAGGACAAAAAGCGGCAGGAGGTGGACATGGACAGTCCTACCTTCGTGCCTACCGTCAAGGTGGGTAAGGTGCTTGAGGACGGAGACAGCATCCAGTATATGGAGATGAATAACGTCTATGTCTTTCCCCCCGTCACGTTTAGTAGCAAGAAGCAGCAGGGCGCCTATATGCGTCTGGTGAAGAATGTGAAGACGGTGCTGCCCATCGCCAAGGAAGCCAATATGATTATGATGGAAACGGCAGAGTATCTGGAGACGCTGCCTACCAAGCAAGCCCGCGATGAACACATGAAACGTGTGGAGAAAAGCATCATGCAGGAGTATAAGCCACGTATGAAGAAGCTGACCTACTCGCAGGGTAAACTGCTCATCAAACTCATCTACCGCGAGAGTCACTCGTCAAGCTATGAGCTCATCCAAGCTTTTCTCGGTCCTGTGCGTGCAGGATTCTACCAGGCCTTTGCCTGGGCCTTTGGCGCGTCACTGAGAAAAGAGTATGATCCAGAAGGTGTCGACCGCCTTACCGAGCGTGTGGTGCTGATGGTAGAGGCAGGACAATTGTAGTGTTTAATGCTGAAAGAGTAGTTGGACAAGGGTTTGTCCAACAGCTTCCAACGTGTTTTTGTCGAGATGCTGCATGTCGTCATTGACAGTATGCCATGTGGGGCCGAAGTTGCTTTGCTGACAGTCGGGATAGTGGTTGATGATGTCGATGCAGGGAATGCCTGCCTGTTGGTTGACGGGTACATGATCATCGACAATGCCTCCACCGCTCTTTGATACAAAGAAGCTGCCAAAACCTGCGGCACCAGCAGCCTGCCATACACGCTCCACAATGCTGCGGGCATAGTGCATGGAGTTGTCCTCACGATAGAACTTCGCACCCTGTCCGCCTACCATATCGAGCAGAATGCCAAATTGGTAGTTGGTTCCTTTCCCCCTTATATTTTCAGCCCAATACTGGGCACCAAGAGCCCATGAGTTGTTGTCGTAGGCGTTGCTCCATTGGGGAACGCCCCAGTCTTCTGCATCGAAGCAGACGAAGTCGACGGGAACAGGCAGTGAGTCGTTCTGTTGGATGAGCCGTGCCAGTTCCAGCATGACGCCAACTCCCGAGGCACCATCGTTGGCAGCCATCACGGGCTTATGCCAATTGGCAGAGTCGGGGTCGTTGTCTGCCCATGGACGACTGTCCCAATGGGCGCAGATGAGGATGCGGGAAGACTGTTGGCTGCTATTTCGTGTCTGAGTTTTCGCAATGATATTGGTACTTTTAAGCACAGTACCGTCATAGCCCTTAAGGTCGGCTTGCTGCAGTTCCACCTCACAACCATATTGCTTGAATTTACCAGCAATCCACTGGCCGCACTGCTCGTGAGCATCACTGTTCATGGTGCGTGGTCCGTATTGGCACTGTTGTTCGCAGAAGAGATAGGCGGAGTCGGCATTGAAGCGGATGGCAACAGCCTGATGCTCCTCGCTGGAGCTCTTCTTCGTAGTACCGCAACTATAGCATAACGCTATCAGGCAGAGGGAATATATCAGATGTTTCATGCTTTCGAAATGTTTTGTACCTCGTTCATAACCCGTAGGAAGTTGCCACCCCACAGTTTCTGGATGTCTTCCTCGGAATAGTGGCGCTTCAGCAATTCGCGGGTGTAGTTCAACAGTTCTGACGAGTTGGCCATGCCGCGAATGCCACCATCACCATCGAAGTCTGTACCCAGTCCCACGTGGTCGATGCCCATGATGCTGATGGCATGGTCAAGGTGGCGCATGGCATCCTCGATGGTGGCCTCACCATCCTTTACAAGGAAGCCGTGATACAGGGTCACCTGCATAACACCACCCCTCTGGGCAAGGGCACGCATCTGGTCATCAGTAAGGTTGCGCGGATGGTCGCAGAGTGCTCGACAACTACTATGGCTGCATACAATAGGTGTGGCACTCAACTCCAGCGCATCGTAGAAGCTCTTCTCAGCTGCATGGCTCAGGTCGACCATGATGCCCAGACGGTTCATCTCGTGGATAACCTCCCGTCCGAAAGCGCTCACGCCATTGTGGGTGTGCTCGCCACGAGCGGAGTCGCAGATGTCGTTGTCACCATTATGGCATAGCGTCATATACACGATACCACGCTCTTTGAAGTGGCGTAGGTTCTCTATCTTGCCATCGAGGGCGTGGCCGTTCTCGATACCCAGCATGATACTCTTCTTACCCTGTCGCTTGTTGGCCCATAGCTCATCGGGTGTGTGGGCAATGGCGAGGTGCGAGCTATGTTTGGCCACAATGTCTTCTATCTTGTCGAAGATGCTATCTGCAAAAGCTGTGGGCTGGTCAGTAGGCTGGGGCAGGTAGGCCACCATGATGGTGGCGTCCTGATGACCTTCCGTCATCTTGTGAAGGTCGACAAGGATGCGTTGGTCGCGCTGGCCAAAGTCTACGTTCTGGGGGAAGAACATCGGGGTGTCGCAGTGGGTATCTAACGAGAGGATACGGCTATGTACGTCGCATGTCTGTCGGTACTGGCGTGCTTCACCAACGAGCCACTCAAAGATGGGTAGTCCGTTCTCTAAGCACTCCGGATGCCACTGTACGCCCAATATACTTTTGTACTCCGTACTCTCCATGGCCTCAATGATACCATCATCCGAACGGGCTATCACGCGGAATCGCGGTCCCGTCTCGTCAACAGCCTGATGGTGGAAAGAGTTGACGTTTAGAGTGAAAAGTGAAGAGTGAAGAGTGAAGAATTGACTTCCGCTGTAAATGCGAGAGAGGAGAGAGTTCTTTTCCACAGTGACGCTATGGGTGGCTACGCTGCGCTCCTCCTCCTGCGAGTGGTTGTGCTGCCAGATATCACTGATGTCCTGACGCACGTGGCCGCCCAGCGTCATTGCCAAGGTTTGGATGCCACGACAAATGCCAAGGATAGGCAACTGGCGGTTGTAGGCCAGCTGGGTGATGAACAGTTCTGGTAGGTCGCGCTCCTCGTTGATGCCTCCTAACTTGGGCCACGGTTCCTCTCCAGCATAGTGAGGATCGTAGTCGGCTCCACCACTGAGAATCAATCCATCGAGATGGTCCAGTGTATTGATGATACTGTCGGTATCGCTCAAGGGAGGAATGATGACGGGTGTGCCACCAGCGCGTACTACGGATTTATAGTAACTCTCGGCCAACTTACAGGTGAGTTCGCCATAGTTGCCCGTGATGCCGATGACAGGTTTACGTTGTGCCTCAGGGAATGAGGCATAGACAGTCTTAGCCAGCTGCGACTGCCAGTCGAAACGTGAGGCCATCATGTTAGTCCTCAAAGTTTACGGGGATCTCTCGCTTGATGCTTTGTTCCAGCGAGATCAGTGTCTCGGTAGCCACCACACCAGGGATGTCTTGCAGACGTCCGTTCAGCAGGTGCATCAGCTGCTCGTTGTCACGAGCAAAGAGTTTGACCATCATGGTGTATGGACCAGTCGTGAAGTGACATTCTACGACTTCTGGGATGTGTCGCAGACATTCAACCACATCTTTATACATAGAGCCGCGCTCCAAAGTGATACCTACATAGGTACAGGTGGAGTAGCCCAGGCTTTTGGGGTTGACATCGAATCCGCTTCCCATGATGACACCATTCTCTATCAGGTGCTGGACGCGCTGGTGGATGGCAGCACGCGACACGTTGCACTCAGCAGCGACGTCTTTAAAGGGAATGCGGGCATTCTGCGACAGGATGCTCAGAATCTTTTTGTCTAGGTTGTCTATCTTTTCCATGATTATGTTGTATTTAATGTTCTTTTCTTACAAATGGTAAGCAAAAGTACACAATAATATTGTAATAAGCAACATTTTGCATATAAAAAGTGTAAAAAACAGCACTTTTTGTTGACAAGTCGTCGTTTATCGCTTGCGAATCAGTGTCAAACCGTCACGAAGGGGAACGATGACGCGTTCCACCCGCGGGTCGCGAGCAATAAAGTCGTTGAAACGAATGATACCCTGTGTCTGCTGGTCATGTCCGTAGGCTGCGTCTATCACATGACCATCCCAGAGTGTGTTGTCTGCCAGAATGAATCCGCCTGGCTTCAGGATGGAGAGCACCATCTCGTAGGTCTCCTGATAGGTACGTTTGTCGCCATCGATAAAAGCCATGTCGAATGTGATACCCAGTCGGGGGGCTTCGGTGATAGCGTCGCCAATCATAAATGTCACCTTGTCTGCTACAGGCGACCCTTCAATCCAGGGACGTGTGAAGTCCTCCTGCTCATCATTGATCTCAAAGGTATAGACCATGCCGCCTTCTTCCAGACCCTCTGCCATGCATAGAGCTGAGTAACCACTGAAGGTGCCTACCTCCAAAATGGTCTTTGGTCGGATCATCTGTACCAGCATCTTCAGCAGGCGTCCCTGCAGGTGCCCAGATGCCATCCTGCCATGAAGCAGATGGATATTAGTGGCACGCCAAAGCCGATAGAGGTACTCGGGTTCAGCGTCGCTATGTTGTAGTATGTAATCGTCGAGGGTCACTTCAAGGCTTCTATGGCGAGACGATAGCTATCGAGTCCGAAACCGCAGATGACACCCTTGCAGGCTGCAGAGATCAGAGACTTGTGACGGAACTCCTCACGCTGATGGACATTGGAGATATGCACCTCGATGACGGGGCTCTTCAGCGAACGGATGCAGTCGTGCAAGGCTACCGAGGTGTGTGTGTAGGCTCCTGCATTGAGCACGATGCCGTCGTACGTGAATCCGACCTCCTGCATTTTGTTGATAAGTTCACCCTCGACATTGCTCTGGTAATATTCGATGTCGATGTCGGGATAGCGCAGCTTCAGTTGAGGCAGATACTGTTCAAAAGATGATGAACCATAGATGCCTGGTTCGCGGACACCAAGCAGGTTGAGGTTAGGACCATTGATGATGATAATTTTCATATTTCAAAAATAATGCTTATCTTTGTGGCGCCAAAGGTACAAAATAAAATGGAAACAAGCAAGAAAACACCCACAAATATCGTTCGCGCCTATCAGCGCTATCTGAAACTGCAGCGTGGCTATTCAGCCAATACCCTCGATGCCTATATGCGTGATCTGCAGAAGCTGACGGACTATCTGTCGCATGAAGACAAACACCTGCTCGACGTACAACTCGAAGACCTGCAGCATTTTGCCGCAGGACTGCATGATATTGGCATCCATCCGCGCTCACAGTGCCGTATTCTCAGTGGTGTGCGTTCGTTTTTCCGTTTTCTACAGCTTGATAGCTATCGTGATGATGACCCTTCAGAGTTGTTGGAGTCGCCTGTGCTGGGTGAGCATCTGCCAGAAGTGCTGACCACTGCCGAGGTTGATGCCTTGGAGGATTCTATCGACCTTTCCAAGTGGGAGGGCCATCGCAACCGTGCCATTATCGAGGTGCTTTTCTCTTGTGGGTTGCGTGTGTCAGAACTGGTCAATCTCAAACTCTCCAATCTTTATGTGACGGAACAATATGTCCGTGTGCTGGGTAAAGGTTCCAAAGAACGATTGGTGCCTATCTCGCCTAAAGCCATCCGTGAGCTTGAATGGTGGTTTGATGATCGTTGCCATATGGACATCAAGCACGGCGAGGAGGATTATGTGTTTCTCAACCGTCGTGGTGCTCATCTCACGCGTACCATGATACTGATTATGATTAAGCGCCAGGCGATAGAAGCGGGTATCACCAAGACCATCTCGCCTCATACGTTGCGCCACTCTTTTGCTACTGCCTTATTGGAAGGTGGTGCCGACCTTCGCGTCATCCAGACCTTGCTGGGTCACGAGAATATCGGCACCACCGAGATTTATACGCATATCGATATGACCACGTTGCGTCAGGAGATTCTGGAACATCATCCGCGCAACATGCGACGATCAGGACTTGGGGTTGATGGACCCACTCTTGATAGTACGGATAAAGTAGATGATGAGCAGGATGTAAGCCACCAGTGAGCACCATTCTGACATGGGGTTGGCCCACCAGGTCTCGAAGTCAAACTGGATACCGCCAAAACGTAACAGGGCACTGACGACACCCATCAGGGCACCGCCTGCTATGAATCCCGAGGCGATGAGGTTGCCCTTCTCACCACGCTGCTGGTTGACTTCAGCATCTTTCGAACGTGTGGTGACATACCAGTTGATAGCTCCGCCAATGACTAATGGTACGTTGAGCTGGATGGGGATAAACATACCCAAGGCAAAGGGTAGGGCAGGTACTTTCGCTACTGTCAGCAGCACAGCCAGTACGGCACCGATGGCATAGAGCAGCCAAGGGGCTCCTACACCATTCATCAGCGGGTCGATGACAGCAGCCATGGCGTTAGCCTGTGGAGCAGCCAAAGTGCCTGATGCAAAGCCGTAGGTCTCGTTGAGCAGCATCATGACGCCACCTACTGTGGCAGCACTAACCAATGTGCCGAGGAATTTCCATGTCTCTTGTTTCTTGGGCTGTGTGCCACACCAATGACCAATCTTCAGGTCGGTAATAAAGGATCCTGCCATCGACAATGCCGTACAGACGACACCACCCATAATCAGGGCGGCAACCATGCCGCTGGTACCTTTCAGACCTACGCCAACCATCACGACAGAGGCAAGAATCAGTGTCATCAGCGTCATGCCGGATACGGGGTTTGAACCGACAATAGCAATGGCGTTGGCTGCTACCGTAGTAAACAGGAAGGCGATGACGGCTGTCAGGATAATGGCTACAGAGGCAAAGAGTACGTTGCCGTCCATCACACCAAACCAGAAGAACAAGAAGGTGATGACCAGTGTTGCAATACTGGCAGTGGCAATGAAGCGGAAGGGAAGGTCTGCGGTAGCCCCCGACGAAGCAGCACTCTCGCTGTCGCCAGCCTTGGCGGCCAGTCCTACAGCGCTCTTAATGACGCCCCACGAACGGATGATGCCGATGATGCCTGCCATAGCGATGGCTCCGATGCCAATGCTCTTGCCATAGTAGGTGAAAATCTCCTCAGGCGACATGTCACCTACTGCTTTTGTGATGGTCGGTGTCCACTGGTTGAGGACGTCACCGCTAAAGAATAGTGCCATGCCGGGTACCACGAGCCACCATACGAACAGCGAGCCGAGCGTGATAATAAGAGCATAGCGGAATCCGATGATATAGCCCAGTCCCAATACGGCAGCACTGGTATTGTTCTTCAGTACCAGTTTGGCCTTGTCGGCTACGTCGTCACCAAAAGGCAGCATGCGTGAGGTGACATTCTCGTTCCACCATCCGAAGGTGGCGATGACGAAGTCGTAGAGACCACCTACCAAACCAGCAATCAGAAGGGGTTTGGCTTGTGAACCGCTCTTGTCGTTGCTCTTCAGTACCTGTGTGGTGGCAGTTGCTTCAGGAAAGGGGAACTGCTCCTGGGGCGCTTCCACGAAATAGCGACGGAAGGGAATGAGGAACAATATGCCCAATACGCCACCCAATAGGGAAGCGATAAACACCTTCATGAAGTCGGCGCTCATCTCGGGATACTTGGCCTGCAGGATATAGATGGCAGGCAGTGTGAAGATAGCACCAGCCACGACGGCTCCCGAGCAGGCGCCTATACTCTGGATGATGACATTCTCTTTTAATGCGTTGCTGCGCTTGGCGGCTGTTGACACACCTACAGCAATGATAGCGATAGGGATGGCAGCTTCAAAGACCTGTCCGACTTTCAAACCCAGATAGGCGGCAGCTGCCGAGAATACCATGGCCATCACGACACCCCATGTCACTGACCATGCGTTGACTTCGTTTTTCATATAGTTGCTATTTTGTTTAATGCTTCTTTCAGCAGACTGCGAGGGCAGGCGAGATTGATGCGGATATAGCCGCGTCCTGACTCGGTACCATACATGGTGCCAGGGTTCAGCCATACCTTCGCTTTCTGGAGAATGTCGTTACAGTAGGTCTCTACGGAATCGCAACAGGCGCTGACATCGACCCATGCCAGATAGGTGCCCTCCAAAGGCATGACGTGCCAGGCGGAAAGATGCTGTCTGGCGAAATCACATAGCGTAGTGTAGTTGTCCCAGATATACGGGCATAGCTCGTCGAGCCATTGCTCACTCTCGTTATAGGCGGCTATCAGTGATACAGGTCCGAAGGGATTCACATCGCATACCTCGTTGATGTTGATGGCACGATCGATGCGGCGCCGTGTCTCTCTGTCAGCACAGATGATGTTGGCAATCTGCAGACCAGCGGTATTAAACGACTTCGATGAGGAGTTGAGCACAATGGCATCCGCATCTACCGTGGCCATCGGACAGAAAGTATGGCCAGGCATGATGAGCTCGCAGTGTATCTCGTCACTCACAATACGTACATGGTGCTGACGGCAGATGTCACTCATGCGTTGCAGCTCTTCGCGATGCCAAACGCGCCCTGTGGGGTTGTGGGGATTGCACAGCAGGAAGATGGTGGTCTTCTCGTCTGCACATCGCGCCTCGAAGTCGTTCCAGTTTATCTCAAAGCGTTTGGCGGTGTTGTTGAACTGTAGCACACTCTCGCTAACCTCGCAACCACTATTGCGGATGCTGCTGAAGAAGCAGTTGTAGTCGGGACTGAGAATAACGACCTTCTCGCCAGGCATGGTCAGTGCTTGCAGCGTGCAGCTGATGGCTGGCACTACACCAGTAGTATATAAAATATGTTCGCGCGCGATAGTCCAATGGTGTCTGCGTTCAAACCAACGGATGATGGCTTCATAGTAGTCGTCGCCCACCAGCGTATAGGCATAGATGGGATGTTCAGCCCTGCGCTTGACAGCTTCCTGTATGGCTGGAGCCACAGCGAAGTCCATGTCTGCCACCCATAGGGGAATTACCTCTTCAGCATGCTCATCCCCAGAGGAGAAGGGAGACTCGTCCCACTTGACGCACCCCGTACCTCTACGCTCTATCAGCTCGTCAAAGTTGTACTTCATACTTCTTACTTCTTCCCTCTTACTTCAATCTCGCAGTCGTTGGGCTCTCTGACGTATTCGTCGAGGGTGATGGAGCCAATACTGTCGGCAACGATATGACCACCCGTCGGGTTCTTGATATTCTCGATGTGTCCACGGATGTCAGCATTGACGATACTGTACTCGAAGACACGGTCGCAGGCCTTGTCGAAGGCGCAGTTCTCGAGCTTGAGACTGTCGGCATAGCAGAGCAACTGCTCACCAGCCAGCTGACAGTTTACCAGGCGTACGTTCTTGGAGTGCCATGCTAGGTACTCACCATCGAGGATTGAGTCGTAGATGGTAATGTTCTCGCACTCCCAGAAGGAGTCCTTGGTGACAATCTTGGCATTGTGAATCTCTACATTCTGGCAGTATTGGAAGACGTATTTGGCATCGCTCTCCAGTCCATCGACATAGATGTTCTTAGAGAACATGAAAGGATAGGTGCCGCCATGCAGCTTGACATTCTTCAGGCGCAGACCATCGACTTTCCAGAAAGTCTCGTCAGCATCCATAATCTCGACATCCTCCAATTCTACGTTGTTCATCTCGCGGAAGAACTTCGGACCGTCGATGCGACAGCGACGCATCACGAGGTCATTGGTGTACCAGATGGCTGAGCGCGAACCCTCGGCAAAGTAGCAGTCCTCGATGAGTGCACCGTCAACGTGCCACCAGGGATACTTGCCATAGAAGCGGCAGTTGGCGGCTTCCATGTTCTGACATTGCTTGATGCCCGACTCTCCATCTGTGATGGTGATGTTCTCTAAACGTGTATCGTGAATACCAAATAGCGGTCGCTCGCCACCATATTCCTTGTCTTTAATCAGTTGCATTAGTCTTGTTTTGTTTTGTATGAAAATAGCTCTATGCCTCGCCCTTGCCTGTTGGGAAGGGGGCGATGGTGCGTGGTTCCTGCTGGGGAATCTTGATGCTGCCGAACTCACGCTCGTAACGTGTGATATTCTCCTGCAGGGCACCAAGCAGGCGCTTGGCATGCTCTGGAGCAAGAATCACACGGCTCTTCACCTGAGCCTTAGGCACGCCTGGCAATACACGGGCAAAGTCGATGACGAAATCACTGCTCGAATGCGTGATGATGGCGAAATTGGCGTATTCTCCCTGCGCTACCTCCTGAGGCAGCTCTATTTGTAACTGGTTCTTGTTGTTGTCGCTCATAATGTCGTTATTTATTTGATTATCGGGGGTCAAAGGTACGAATATTTTTCGAGAATAAAGAGGTAATAGGGGTAGTTTTAGAGAAAAGAAGAGGTTAAACATTGTAAAGAATGTTAAAATTGTATAACGTAAAGTTGTTTGGTGCTATTTAAATTAGGTAGAATCGGAAAAAGTTAGTACCTTTGCAGCCCAAAAGCGCTTGGTATGACCGGGCGTATTGTGTCAAGACATTAAACGTAACAAATATAATTCATTAAAAAACAAACAATTATGCCTACAATTTCACAATTGGTAAGAAAAGGCAGAAAGGTGCTCGTTGACAAGTCAAAGTCACCTGCGCTGGACTCATGTCCTCAGCGTCGTGGTGTCTGTGTACGTGTCTACACAACGACCCCCAAGAAGCCTAATTCGGCTATGCGTAAGGTAGCCCGTGTTCGTCTGACTAATCAGAAGGAAGTTAACTCGTACATCCCC
>CADCBH010000025.1 GCA_902799655.1 uncultured Bacteroidales bacterium | reverse complement strand
TGCTCGTGAGGTTGAGCGTAAGAAGCCAGGTCAGCCCAAGGCTCGTCGTCGCTTCCAGTTCAGTAAGCGTTAATATACTGAACAGTTTAGTATCTAAACCGATTGGACTCTGGCAAGTCATACTAGTCGAACTAGTTACACTAGTCATACTAGACTACCAGTCGGCTGATTCTAACAAACAGAATTAAAAAAGAAAGTAAACAACAAGTAAAAAGAAAAAAGAACAATGGCAAGAACAAATTTTGACCAACTGTTGCAGGCAGGCTGCCACTTCGGCCACCTGAAGCGTAAGTGGAACCCTGCAATGGCTCCTTACATCTATACCGAGCGTAACGGTATCCACATTATTGACCTCCACAAGACTGTAGCTAAGATCGACGAGGCTGCAGACGCACTGAAGCAGATTGCCAAGAGTGGCAAGAAGATCCTGTTCGTCGCTACTAAAAAACAGACCAAGGAAATCATCGCCGAGAAAGCTCAGAGCGTTGGTATGCCTTACGTGATTGAGCGTTGGCCGGGTGGTATGTTGACCAACTTCCCGACTATCCGCAAGGCCGTTAAGAAAATGGCGAACATCGATAAGCTGATGCAGGATGGTACCTATGCTAACCTGTCAAAGCGCGAGTTGCTGCAGGTTACCCGTCAGCGTGCCAAGCTGGAGAAGAACCTCGGTTCTATCGCTGACCTGACCCGTCTGCCTTCTGCCCTCTTCGTCATTGACGTCATGAAGGAGCAGATTGCCGTTCGTGAGGCTAACCGTCTGGGTATTCCCGTTTTCGGTATCGTTGACACCAACTCTGACCCCAAGAACATTGACTTCGTCATTCCCGCTAACGATGACGCTAAGGACAGCGTAGAGGTTATCCTCGGCGCTTGCTGCGACGCCATCAACGAGGGTATTGAGGAGCGTAAGGTTGAGAAGGCCGACGAGAAGGCTGCTGAGGCTCAGGTTGAGGCTGATGAGGAAGAGGTTAAGCCCAAGCGCGCTGCCCGCAAGCCCCGCAAGGCTGCTGAAGAGGCTCCCGCCGCTGAGGAGGCCGCTACTGAAGAGGCTGCTGCAGAGTAAATCCTCGTCATAACGTGATAACGAAATAACGTAATAACGAATAATTTAAGAAGAAACAATGGCAATTTCTATTGACGATATCGGTCTGGCTGACGTAAAGAAGGCTCTGACCGAGGCTGAGGGCGACTTCGACAAGGCTAAGGAGCTGCTCCGTGAGCGTGGCCTGGCTATCGCTGCTAAGCGTAGCGACCGTGAGACATCTAATGGTTGTGTACTTGTAAAGGCTGCCAACGGCTTTGCTGCAATGATTGCCTTGAAGTGCGAAACCGACTTCGTGGCTAATGGTGCCGACTTCATCGCTCTGACTCAGAGCATCCTCGACGCAGCTATCGCTGCCAAGGCTAAGGACATCGAGGCTGTGAAGAATCTGACTATTAACGGTCAGACCGCTCAAGAGGCTGTTACACAGCGTTCTGGTATCACTGGTGAGAAGATGGAGCTCGACGGCTACCTGACTCTCGAGGGTGACAATATCGAGGTTTACGACCACATGGGCAAGCACACTCTGTGCACCATGGTACAGACCAACAAGCCCGCTGCTGAGCAGGGTCACCTCGTAGCTATGCAGGTGGCTGCTATGAAGCCCGTAGCCCTCGACGCTCAGAGCGTTGACCAGAAGATCCTCGACGAGGAGTACAAGACCTCTTTCGAGAAGACCAAGCTGGAGCAGGTTGAGAAGTTCGTTGAGATGAAGCTTAAGAAGGCTGGTCTGAACCCCAACCTCGTTGACTCTGAGGATCACATCGAGAGCAACATGGCTAAGGGTTGGTTGACTCAGGAGCAGGCTGACGAGGCTCGCAAGATCATTGCTGAGGCAAAGGTCGAGGGCGAGGCTAACCTCAAGATGCCTATGATTGAGAACATCGCCAAGGGTCGTGTTCAGAAGTTCCTGAAGGAGAGCTGTCTGGTTGACCAGGAGTTCCAGTTCGGTGACGGCGACAAGGCTACTGTTGCTCAGTGGCTGGCCAAGCAGGACAAGGAGCTGAAGATTACCGCTTTCAAGCGCTTCACCCTCGTTGCTGACTAATCATCAGTACATATGCTAGCTCACATGCGTCCATATACCGACACATGCCTGAGTTAAGTACAGAATAAGAAGGACAGTCCTAAGGGGCTGTCTTTTTTTTTCACACAAAAAATTGCTAGTTTCAGATTTATTTATTATATTTGCCCCCATAAAAACAAAAAACTATAGTGACGATTAACTTCAACAACTAATAACACCCTACTGTGGCAACATTCCTGATTATCCTGCAACTCATCATAGTTCTGGCGATGATTTTCATCGGCGCCAAGGTTGGCGGCATCGGACTCGGCATCTACGGCATGGTAGGAGTTTTCCTTCTGGTCTTTGTGTTCGGACTGGAACCGGGAGCCATTCCTATCGACGTAATGCTCATCATTGTCAGCGTCATCACGGCTTCGTCAGCGCTGCAGGCAGCCGGCGGACTAGACTATATGGTCAATGTGGCTGCGCGCTTCCTACGGAAGAACCCTAGCCGTATCACCTTCTTCGCCCCACTCGTCACCTGGCTCTTCAGTCACTGGGCTGGTACGGCACATACCTGCTATGCATTGCTGCCTATCATCTCGGAGATTGCACACAAGGGGAAGGTGCGTCCCGAACGTCCGGTGAGCGTGGCGACGGTAGCGGCCTCATTGGGGTGTACAGGGTCACCTGTTTCTGCCGCTACGGCGGCTATCCTCTCTGAGGAGCTGTTGGGCGATAAGGGCATCAGCATGACAGAGATTCTCGTGATTACCATACCGGCCTCCATCATTGCCATACTGGTGGCCTCGCTCGTACAGAACTATGTGGGCAAGCCTTTGGAGAAAGATCCTGAGTATCTGCGACGCATCCAAGAGGGACTGCTCAGTACCA
Organism: uncultured Bacteroidales bacterium; assembly: GCA_902799655.1. Taxonomy (GTDB): domain Bacteria; phylum Bacteroidota; class Bacteroidia; order Bacteroidales; family Bacteroidaceae; genus Prevotella. The sequence continues at coordinate 26,027 of CADCBH010000025.1, read as the reverse complement.
ACGAGGATGTCGCTGACGAGACAGAGGCAGAGAATCCACGTGCCAAGTGGGCCGTACTGGCATTCCTGCTAGGCGTAGTACTGGTAGTGCTGATTGGCATCTTCCCGGAATTACGTCCCTCTTATAATGGTGAGCCGCTGAATATGAGTACTTCTATCGAGGTTATCATGATGAGTATTGCATCCTTGATACTGTTGGTGGGCAAAGCCGATGTGCGCAAGGCTGCCAGCGGCAATGTCTTTGCCTCGGGCATGAATGCCATGGTATCTATCTTCGGCGTCGCTTGGATGGGCAGCACCTTCTTCGAGGGTCACCAGGATGTGATCTTAGGTAGCGTAGAAGGCGTCTTCTCCACTTATCCCCTACTCTTCGCCATCCCGTTGTTCCTGTTCAGCATCATGCTTTTCTCACAGGCCGCCACAGTTAAGACACTCTTCCCTGTAGGACTGGCCATGGGTGTACCGCCTATGGTACTACTGGTGCTGTTCCCTGCTGTCAATGGGTATTTCTTTCTGCCCAACTATCCCACCGAGGTGGCTGCCATCGGTTTCGACCGTACAGGTACGACGCGCATCGGCAAATATGTAATCAATCACTCGTTTCAACTATCGGGCTGGATTACAACGATAGTCAGCATCGGTGTCGGTTACCTGTTGATGATACTTCTCTATTAACTCGTATGTGTTTTTCTGTACATCCAAAGTTCCAGCGAGTTGATGATATTCTGCCAAAGCACGTAGCAGCCTGCACCGACCGAGGCCATCGGATTCAAATAAGTATAGGCGACCCAAATGCTCAAGGCGGTGTTCTTCTGGAACGAGGCCTGTCCACCATTGATCTCATCGCCCATTCGACGACCTACACTACGACCTATGGCAAACAATACGAAACAAAGCACAAGACTCAGCAAGGCAATCATCAATAATAATGATAGTCCTGCCTCACTATGTACGATGTTGCGTACTGTAACACCTGATGTCACGCTGAGTTGAGCAGCCCAAAGGTAGAACGACAAGTCAGGAATAGAGACTATCCAAGCGCAAATCTTCTTGGCGAAATGTTGCATAAACCACCCTAAAACCAGTGGCATGATAAGTACAATAGCCAGTTTCTGAAGGATGATGAGGAAGGCTGACCAGAAATCAAGACCAACGCCACGCTCAAGGAGCGGAAACACAGCAGGGATAGTCAGTGAGCAGACAAACGACGAGAGAACAACAAAGGCGGTCATCGTATTGATATTGCCACCTATCTTGGCTGTTACAACAGGTGCTGCAGTAGCAGCCGGACCGATAATGCAGGTCAATAAACTCTCGAGCAACAGTTTTTTCCATAAATCGTCCTCCACACACATAATCAACCATACATTCAGTGCGATCAGCACCAGTTGAGTGATAATCACGCCAATATGCCAGCGATGCAGACGCATCTGATGGAAGTCGATACGGCAAAATGTTGAGAAGAGGGTAGAAAAGACCATCCACGGAAAAATGGCATCAACAACACCTCCCAACTCATCACCCAGCACATCTAACTGAGGAATATAATAGAAAACAAGATAGCATACCGTACCTACAGCAATAGCCACAGGTAATGTCCAGTCTTTTAGAAAACGAATAAATCTTGTCATTTGCGTGCAAAGGTACAAAAATAATTCAGCATTCAGCATTCACTATTCATAATTATTTGTACCTTTGCAATGAAAATCTCGAAACATCATGTTAGTAAAAGCCTTTTGCGCCGCTGTCAATGGTCTTGAAGTCAGCACCGTCACTGTAGAAGTCAGCATGTCACGTGGTGTACAGTTTCACCTCACGGGACTGGCAGATACAGCTGTCAAGGAGAGCTATGACCGTATCAAGGCGGCACTCATCAACAATGGTTTCAAGATGCCCACCATGGACATCACCATCAACCTTTCACCTGCCGATATCAAAAAAGAAGGATCAGGTTACGACCTGCCACTGGCCATCGGCATCCTAGCAGCCAGCGGCAAGGTGGACAGTGACAGCCTCAACCAGTATATGCTGGTTGGCGAGTTGGGACTTGACGGACGGCTACAGCCCATCCGTGGAGCCCTGCCCATCGCCATCCGTGCCCGCAAGGAGAAATTCAAAGGTCTCATTGTACCCCAACAGAATATCCGCGAGGCTGCCGTTGTCAACAACCTCGAAGTCTATGGCATGGAAACGCTGCTCGACGTCATCCTCTTTCTCAACGGCAAGGCTACCTTTGAGCCTACCATCATCGATACGCGTCGGGAGTTCTATGAACAGCAGAACCACTTCGAATACGATTTTTCGGATGTACGTGGCCAGGAGAGTGTCAAGCGTGCCCTGGAGGTTGCTGCAGCTGGTGGCCATAACCTCATCATGATAGGTCCTCCAGGTAGCGGTAAATCGATGCTTGCCAAGCGTCTTCCTTCCATTCTTCCGCCACTATCGCTGTCGGAAAGTCTCGAAACCACACAAATACATAGTATCGCCGGGAAAATCAGCAGAGACACCAGCCTCATCAGCCAGCGTCCCTTCCGTGCGCCCCATCACACGATCTCACAGGTCGCCCTTGTTGGTGGAGGCACCAATCCACAACCTGGTGAGATATCACTGGCCCATAATGGTGTGCTGTTCCTCGATGAGATGCCCGAGCTCTCACGTTCTGTCCTTGAAGTGCTGCGTCAACCATTGGAAGATCGCAAGATCACCATCAGTCGTGCCAAATACAATATCGAGTATCCATGCTCGTTCATGCTGATCGCCTCCATGAATCCCTGTCCATGTGGCTATTATGGCGACCCCAACCATCACTGTGTCTGCACGCCTGGCCAGATACAGCGCTACATGAACAAGATCAGCGGTCCCCTACTCGACCGCATCGACATTCATTGCGAAGTACAGGCCGTGCCTTTCTCTGAACTTTCGCAAATGCAGCCGGGAGAGCCGAGCGAGAAGATACGCGAAAGGGTGATTGCCGCACGTAAGATACAGGAAGAACGCTTCAAACCCTTCAAGGGCGTCCACTGCAACGCCATGATGACAGAAAAGATGCTCCACGAATTTGCCGAGCCCGATGCCGCCTCCCTGGACATGCTGCGTATGGCTATGGAACGTCTGAAGCTCTCTGCCCGTGCCTACGGCCGCATCTTAAAAGTCGCCCGCACCATTGCCGACCTTGAAGGTTCTGAGCGAGTACAGAGTCAGCACATCGCAGAAGCCATCGGCTACCGCAATCTGGATCGTGGTGACTGGGCTGAGCGTGGCATATGACTTTTTAGGGATGAAAAGTGAACTTTCTAAATTAATATACCCATTTTATGGTATTGTGTGGTTAAGAAAAATGCCGTACCTTTGCACCATGATTCTTTAACCACATAATCAGCATATAATTTATAAAGTATTTGTTTAGTAATGAATGTAAAACGGACTTGCCGAGAGGTAAGTCCGTTTGCATTAGTTATTCAGCGAATAAGTAACAGTAGTGACGACACGCAACTTTTTGATATAAGGTGTGTTGTCATCGCGATTCATGATAGAGAACTGTCCCTGGTCGGCAGTCACAATCTTTCCGAGGTCGCACTCGCTGGCCTCAGCAAACTGTGCCGCAGTCTTCTGGGCATTCTTGATGGCTTCTGCCATCATCTCAGGTTTCATCTGCTGGAACGATGCATATTCGTACTGCGGGAAGTTCTCACCCAGTGCCACACCCTGTTTCAGAAGCTCAGCCTGACTGGAGATGGCTTTGTTCACCTCTGCCACCTTATTGGTAGCGACCGTAATCGTGGTATTCACAATGTAGCGGAAAGCCTTTTGGTTGTCGCCCCACTCACGGGCCTCCAAGTCGGTGATGGAGGGCGGGTTGACGGTAATCTCCTTCTCGGGTAGTCCATACTTCAGCAGGAACTGCTTGATTTTCTTGGTCTGCTGGTTGATGTTCTCGTAAAGCAGCGGCAGATCGTTTCCAGTCACCTTCGTACCAATACTCCACGTCACCTTGTCGGCTGGCACCTCACGTTCAGCCAGTCCCTTAACCGTTACATGACGGTCCTTATTGGCAAAATTGTCAATGCCTGCCTTGATGAACCATCCGAGGCAGAAAATGCCAACGGCAATAATCGCCGAGGCAATAATGCGATGATTTTCTTTCATAACGTATAATAATTAAGGTGTAATAATACTATTCTTCAGCGAGAGCAAAGTCAAGCTGTCGTTTCTCAATATTGGCACGTGCCACCTTGATACGGATAGGATCGCCCAACTGATACTTATGGTGATGGCGGCGGCCTACAAGACAGTAGTTACGCTCGTCAAAGTCGTAATAGTCATCATCAAGGTCGCGCATGGGCACCATACCCTCACAATGGTTCTCGTCAATCTCACAGTAGATACCATACGACTGGATGCCCGAGATGTGAGCGTCGTAGGTCTCGCCAAGCTTATCGGCCATAAACTCTACCATCTTATACTTGATACTGTCGCGCTCTGCCTGCTGGGCAACCTGTTCCATATCCGAGCAATGCTCGCACAGTTCTTCGTACTTCTGCTGGTTGGCACTGCGTGCCCCGCTCTGATACTTGGTAAGCAGGCGATGCACCATGGTATCGGGATAACGACGGATGGGCGACGTAAAGTGGGTGTAATACTCGAAGGCCAATCCGTAGTGTCCGATATTATGCGTGGAGTATTTGGCCTTCATCATGGCACGTAAGGCTACCGTCTCGATGAGTTTCTGTTCTTTCTTGCCCTGACAGCCATCCATCAGCGCATTCAGTGACTTCGAGATAGCGCCCTTAGTACCACTGGTCTTCATCTTATAGCCGAACTTGACCACAAACTCACGCAGGGCTTCCAACTTGGTAGGATCAGGCTGGTCGTGGATACGATAAGGCAACGTCTTTGCTTTAGTGCCCTTTTTCACCTTTCCAATACTCTCAGCAACGGTACGGTTGGCCAGCAGCATGAACTCCTCAATCAGCTGAGTAGCATCATTCGACTTCTTGAAGTAGGCACGAACAGGTTTGCCCTTCTCATCAATATCGAAGTGCAACTCTTCGCGGTCAAACTTGACAGCACCTCCCTTGAAGCGACGCTCACGCAGTTTCTTGGCCAACTGGTCGAGCGTGCGCAGCTCCTCAGCATAGGGGGCGGGGCTAGATTGACTAGACTTACTAGAGCTACTAGGTCGCAAAATCTCTTGCACCTCTTCATAGGCATAACGGCGATTGCTTTTAATGACAGTATGTGCGATTTGGTAACTCTTCACATTGGCATCTTCATCCAAAACAAAGATGACACTATAGGTCAGTTTTTCCTCATCCGGACGTAGTGAACAGATGAAGTTGCAGAGGCGTTCGGGCAGCATCGGAATGGTACGGTCTACAAGATAGACGCTGGTAGCACGCTTCATTGCCTCTTTATCTATAATAGAGCCCTCTTTCACATAGTGGGACACATCGGCAATATGCACACCGACCTCCCACATCTTACCCTGCTTACGAATCGACAAAGCATCGTCGAAGTCCTTGGCATCCTTGGGGTCAATGGTACAGGTCCATACATCGCGCATGTCCACACGACGACTAATCTCCTGTGGCGTGATGCCCGGCTCTATCTTCTCTGCAGCATCCTCAACCTGCTTGGGATATTTATAAGGCAGACCATATTGAGCCAGTATCGCATGCATCTCGACATTGTTATCGCCTTCCTTACCCAGCACGTCGATAACCTCGCCGACAATATTCTTCGACTCACGTGAAGGCCACTGGGTAATCTTTACCACAGCCTTGTCACCCGTCTTACCTCCCTTGAGTTTTTTCTTGGGAATAAGGATGTCGTGGACAAATATATTTCCTTCAGTGACGAGGAAGGCATAGTCCTTCTCGACCTTCAGTTTACCAACAGCCTGATCCATCTTGTGCGACAGAATTTCAACCACCATGGCTTCCTTGATATGCTTCTCACGTCGTGCCATCATAGCCACACGGACACGGTCACCATTAAGGGCAAACATCGAATTGCGCTCAGAGACAAAAATGGGTTTGCCACCATCGTCTGGCATAAACGAGTTTTTGCCATTAGCCTTACGAATGAAGGTTCCCTCCTGAACCTGGGTCTTCAGATTGAGACGGTAGGAGTTGTCGCTGACCTTTGAAAGGAAGTCGTCCCACGCCATTTCCTCCATCGTATCGATGGCGAGCATCTTCGCAGGATGTGTGTCGAGCTTCAGGGCCTTGAAGATCTGCTTGAAAGAGAATGTCTCGTTGGGATTCTGCTGAAACAGCGTCTGCAGCATTTCAGCTATCTGTTTCTTGTTCAGTCTTTTGCCACCTTTTTTCTTACTCATAGTATGATGAATTTTACGGTTTATATCCGCAAAGATACAAAATAAATATGAACGAAAGGTTGCTAACACCGTTAAAAGATAATAATCGTAAGCAATTATGCATGATTAATTATGATTTATTTTGTACCTTTGCAAATAATAACCGTTAAAACTGATTGATTATGGAACCAATTACGATGTATGCTCTTATCGGCGGCGCCATTCTGCTGCTTGTTTTCTTCCTCTTTATCTCATACGTCAAGGCACCACCCTCGGCAGCATTTATCATATCAGGTCTCTCCAAAGAGCCCCGCGTACTAATTGGTTCCGGTGGTTTCCGCATTCCGTTCTTCGAGCGTCTGGACCGTGTCTATTTGGGACAAATTACCGTTGATATCAAAACGGAAGAGAGTGTGCCCACTACCGATTTCATCAATGTCGATGTGGACGCTGTTGCCAAAATTCGCGTCATGCCAACCAATGAGGGCACGCGCCTGGCTGCAAAGAACTTCCTGAACATGATGCCCAACGACATTGCTGACCAGCTACAGGACTCGCTACAAGGTAACATGCGTGAGATTATAGGAACGCTGGACCTCCGTTCGTTGAACACCGACCGTGACGGTTTCTCTGACCAGGTGATGACCAAGGCACAGCCCGACATGGCAAAACTGGGTATTGAGATTATCTCTTGTAACATCCAAAACGTGACCGACAAAGAAGGACTCATCAAAGACCTGGGTGCCGACAATACCGCTAAGATCAAGAAAGATGCCAGCATCAACCGCGCCATTGCTGAGCGTGATGTTAAGATTGAAGTATCAAAGGCTGACAAGGATGCCAACGACGCCCGTGTGGATGCCGACACCGCCATTGCCATCAAGAACAACGAACTGGCACTGAAACGCGCCGCCCTGAAGCAGCAGGCCGATACTGCTCAGGCTGATGCCGATGCTGCATATGCCATTCAGCAGCAGGAACAGCAGAAGACCATCAATATCAAGACCGTCGAGGCTGAGATTGAAAAGACCAAGCGCGAGCAGATTCTATCCCGTGAGCAAATTGAGATTCGCCAGAACCAATTGGCTGCCGAGGTAGAGAAGAAAGCCGATGCAGATAAATATAAGGTAGAGAGAGATGCTGCTGCCGAACTCGAGCAACGTAAACGCGTGGCTGAGGCACAGAAGTATGAAGCCGAACAGCGTGCACTGGCACAGAACGCCGAGTCGGATGCCGTCCGCTACCGTCTGGAACAGGAGGCAGCAGGTATCAAGGCTAAGGGTGAAGCTGAGGCTTATGCCATCCAGAAGAAAGGTGAGGCTGAAGCACAGGCTATGGACAAGAAAGCTGAGGCTTACAAGAAATATAATAATGCTGCCGTGATGCAGATGATGATTGAGGTATTGCCTCAGGTTGTCGAGAATGTTGCCAAGCCCATCTCGTCTATTAAGGATGTCCATGTCTATAGCGGAGGTCAGGACACTGGTGCAGGTTTAACAGCCATGAGCGGTGGCGTACCAGTTGCTATCAAGCAAGCCTTTGATGTGTTAAAGTCAGCAACAGGTGTTGACATGGCTGACATCATGCGTGCCGGAACCATCGATGCCAAGGTCAACCGCAACATCAACCTCAACGACGAGGCACGTGGTGCCGTAGACCACCTGACGGGTAAAGACAAGAAATAATAATACGACAACATTTTGAAGATACTCATCACAGGAGCGAGTGGTTTCATTGGCTCCTTTATCGTAGAAGAAGCGCTGCGCCGTGGTTACGAGACGTGGGCGGCCGTTCGCAAGAGTAGCTCCAAGGCGTTCTTGCAGGACGAGCGCATCCATTTCATCGAGCTGGACTTCTCGTCAGAGACACAGATGGCCCAGCAGTTGACAGGACTGCAGTTCGACTACATCGTGCATGCCGCAGGTGTCACCAAATGTCTGGATCCGCAGGACTTCCACCGCATTAATACCGAGGGTACACAGCATCTGGTGCATGTTCTTAAGGCCCTGCAGATGCGTGTAAAGCGCTTTGTCTACATCAGCAGCCTCAGCATCATGGGTGCTATCCGTGAGGAACAGCCCTATGAGGAAATCCGCGAGAGCGACACGCCACAGCCCAATACCGCCTACGGACGTAGCAAGCTGGAGACCGAAAAGTGGCTGGATACCGTAGAGGACCTGCCTTACGTCATCCTACGTCCGACAGGTGTCTATGGTCCTCGTGAGCGCGACTACTTCATGATGGCCAAGAGCATTAAGGCACATACCGACTTCGCAGTAGGTTTCAAACAGCAAGATATCACCTTTGTCTATGTCACCGATGTGGTGCAAGCCATTTTCCTGGCTATGGAAAAAGGACAGACGGGGCGCAGATATTTCCTCAGCGATGGCGAAGTTTACCAGTCAAGCACCTTCAGCGACCTGATACGCAAAGAACTGGGCAACCCCTGGTGGATACGTATTACGGCACCCATCTGGCTCCTGCGTATCATCACTTGCTGCGGCGAGTACATCGGACGATGGACTGGCAAGGTGACAGCATTGAATAATGATAAATATAACATCATGCGCCAGCGCAACTGGCGTTGTGATATCGAACCCGCACGCCGTGAGCTGGGCTATGAGCCACAGGTCAAGTTGGAGGAAGGCGTCAAACGAAGCATCGCATGGTACAAGGAAAACAACTGGCTGTAAGAGGCTTACTGGCTGCAGAGTGGGTAGGTATGGCATACCTGCTCTTCACGCTGATCATGATGGCATGCCTTTGGTCACGACTCGTGGATGTCAGTGGAATGCTGATACTGCGTGGCGGATATATAGTGGCCACATTGGCCACTTGGGCACTCTATCGCAGATTCCCATGTAAGTGGATGATCTTTGTCCGCATCTTGGTACAGATGATCTTTCTGAGTTGGTGGTACCCTGACACCTACGAACTGAATCGCGCCCTTCCCAATCTAGACCACCTCTTTGCAGGTTGGGAGCAAACACTGTTTGGTTGTCAGCCATCACTACTCTTCTCACAGAAGGTGCCCTATGGTTGGTTTTCTGAACTGATGTGCCTGGGCTATGTCAGCTACTTCCCGCTGATGCTCATCACCTATCTCTATTATTACCATCGTCGCTATCAGGAGTTTCAGATGTCGGCCTTCGTCATGCTCAGCTCCTTCTTCGCCTACTACGTCGTCTTCGTACTGGTACCCGTTACAGGGCCTCAATTCTATTACCTTGCCGTAGGTACCGAGAAGATTGCAGCAGGCATCTTCCCGAATCTGGGTGATTGGTTTCTGACACATTCCGAGCGCATGGCAGCCCCCGGTTGGTCAGATGGTTTCTTCTATCATCTGCTCGACATCACCCACGATGCCGGCGAGCGACCCACAGCCGCTTTCCCCAGCAGTCATGTCGGTGTCACCACCGTTGTCATGCTTCTGGCCCTGCGTACCCGTAGTAAAGGCCTCATCTTCACTATCCTACCCTTCTACATTCTGATGTGTCTCTCCACCGTCTATATCTATGCCCACTACGCTATTGATGCCATTGCCGGCCTTATTACCGGCATAGCCATCTACCACGCACTTTGCGGTATATACAAAAAGATGGGACTCCACTAAGTTTGGAGTCCCATTGACTATCAGACCACTGTCATGGCAGAGGTTATGACATATTTAGTACTTTTGACGTTTGCAAGAAGATATTCAACAAAAAAAAAAAATATTCCGCGAAATCTATTGCAATTTCGCGGATTTTTATTATCTTTGCAACGAGAACCATGATTTATGACAGGGTTCCTCCCGTGTCAGATAGATTAAAGAATAACTAAAAACATTTTTAAAGGCAAAACTAAAACAAAAATATTTATGAAGAAAAGTACTCTTTGGCTATTTGCCATTATTTCCTACGGACTGTTTTTCACCTCATGTAGTAAGGATGAGCAGATTCCCTCTAGTGAGCCCAAAAATCCCGATCCAAAAGAACAGGTTATTCTTTCTGCCCGGGAAGTCCTTGAGAAATCAGACCGCGTGACCATTATCAAGGACACAATAGACAAAGATGGTAGCAAAGTGACATATTTTTATTTCAAACAGCCCCTGGACCACGAGAAACCAGAGGCAGGAAGTTTCAAACAGTATTGTGTTTTCCACTATCGCCACCCCGACAGTGTCACCATACTCCATACACAGGGTTACTCCATCCCAGAGCGTAGATACTTCAGCCAACCAGACCTGTCGAAGAATTTCGGAGGCAATTATCTCGAGGTGGAACACCGCTACTACAAACGCTCGGAGATTGGAAACTCTAGCCAAGACTATAAGAAGCCCAGCTATTGGAATTATAATACAGCCGCACAGTCAACTGCTGACCTGCACGATATCGTGACAGCCATGAAAGCGACCAAAGCATTTAACGGCAAGTGGATCAGCACTGGTATTAGCAAGAATGGTATTTTGACCACCCTCTATGCCTACTACTACCCCAACGAAGTGGATGTCTATGTGCCCTTCTGCGCCCCCTTCTGCACCGAGGCAGAATCCAAAGGTATTGGCCAATATGTCACCAAGCAATGCGCCAAAGGAACAGATGCACAGAAAAAGGCTTGGGACGCTCTGAAGAATTATCTTAATGATAAGGATTTACAGAAAGAGGTAGCAAAATTCTATAAAGCCGAATTTGCCGACAACGAAAAAGTGCAGAAATACTCGACGAAGAGCATCACCCGACTGATGGCCTACCGTTTCATGAAGAGCATGTTCCAGAAGTTTGCCTATCACCCCGTTGTGGAATGGGAAGATGTGATTCCTGGACCGAATAGCTCTGACCAGATATATTACCTGTTCGCCTCGTTGGGCAGTGCCAACTTCAATAAGAGACTGAAGGCACTTCGTGAAAAGTACGAGATCGAAAAGGAAGACGAGTATTATGACTACGAAGACGACACCTATGATGACTACGAAGACTATGAAGAGGATGGTGATTACTGGGATGAAGAAGAGGATCCTGCAGAGGAGCAGCTTGTTCCCAGCAAAATCCTGAGTCTTATCTATAGCATCCATGCCTCCAAGGAACTGGGCTATTTCCTGTATGACTGGCAGTGGCTGTTGGACGATGGATACATCACGGATAACGACCTCAAAGCATTTAATCGCTGGCAAACCATCACCAAATACAACACCAACTATGAAACAAAGTATGATGATGGCAAACTAATGAAAGACGTCTTGGCCTTTGTCCAAAACAATCGCATCAATAATAAATGCCGTATGTTATTTGTCTATGGAGCAGACGATCCCTGGACGGGTGCAGCCATCCCTGACCCTGCTGCTGATGGTCAATACGTCATAAAATATACCGTTCCCAAGGGTGTTCACAATTGGCGCCTCGACGATCCGCACTATTATGGTGCCAGCGACAAAGAAACTATCATCACCACCGTCCGACAGTTGTTGAAAAAATAACTAAAAACGATTACTGAGATGAAAAGGACATTGATTTCCATAGCGATTGCCATACTAATATCTTGCACCATCCATGCTGCAAGCGTCAATCCCCAGCAGGCTGCCCAGCAGGCCCGTGACTTTATGTCAAAGAACTTCAGCAAGTCTAGCCACGCACGACGGGCTGCACAGACTATCCCACTCAGCAGTGTGGAGACAGGACAGTCAATGGTCTATGCCTTCAATGTTGAGGGTGGTGGCTATGTGATTGTCGCTGGTGACGACTCGGCACCTGCCATTCTCGGTTATAGCGAGACGTCTGCCATTGACGCGACCGACATCCCCGATGGTTTGAAGGAGCTCTTTGCCCAGTATCAGCAGGAAATACAGCAGATGGCAGCCCTAGGTCATCGTGCTGCCACCTACGACAACCTCGGAGCGAAGATTGATCCCCTGATGGCAAGCAAGTGGGGACAAAGAGCACCTTATTATTATATGTGCCCGAAATACGTGAATAAGGACGATTACACCGTCTATTCGCTGACGGGATGTGTGGCGACAGCTATGACACAGATCATGTATCACCACAAGCATCCGGCAGAGATCACATCATTGCCAGGCAGCTATTACAACAAAAGCAGAAGAAGAATGGTACCAGCCATTAACGTCAGCAAGACGCTGGAGTGGGACCAGATACTCCCTACCTATGGCAAGCGTAATGACCCACAGGGAACGCAGGAGCAACAGAATGCCGTTGCCAAGCTGCAGCGACTGGCCGGGCAGAGTATCTGTATGAAGTACACCCCGACTTTATCGACTGCCAACGAAAGCGCCGTCATGGCCAGCCTCGTCAACTTCTTTAATTACGATGCTTCCACTATCCGCTCTATCCAACGCGTCAACTACTCCTATAACGACTGGATTAAGACGATTTATCAGGAGCTGGCCAACAATCGACCGGTCTATTATTCAGGCGCCTCAAACGGAGGAGGGCATGCCTATGTCGTTGACGGCTACTCCCACGAAGACTTCTTCTATATCAACTGGGGATGGTACGGCAATGCCGACGGTGCCTTCCGACTGGCGTTGTGCGACCCCAGCAGCAAATACGAAGGTGGCGGCACCGGCGATGCTGGCTATTTTGGCCGCCAGGCAGCCCTTATCGGTATCCAACCTGCCAAGACGCCCCAACACATGACACCCACACTGTGGATCTATAATATGCTGTCTGGCAAATATAGCTACCAGCGTGCATCTGCCAACGAAGACTTCGACATCACAGACGCCATCTACCAATACGTCGATAACGCTTCCCGCTTTACGGATGAGTTTGACTACGGCGCCATCGTCAAGAATGCTGCCGGAGAGACCGTCCAGAGCCTACTGCCACTGGACGAAGGATTCAAAGGTCTTTTCCTGAAGCCTGGTCGGAATATCAACTACACATCGGGAACGATAAAGATCAGTTCCTCTCTGGGTGACGGCACTTATACCCTCCAGTTCCTCCATCGCGTCACCAACACGCAAGACTGGAAGCCCTTTATGCCCGTGTTTAACATCATGTTCAAAATCAAGGGTAACACGCTGTCCTTTGATTGCTGTCCCGACTGGTTGACTGCAAAGATGGAGGTGAAGGAGCAGGAAACCAGCAACGATCAGAATCCCAAGTATACAGTCACAGTGACATTGGAGAACAAGAGTACCGACAAGGTCTTCCAGCGCACTCTCAAGTTGCTGAGGGAGGACGAGTATATGGGTATGGAGAACTATGGATTCGCAGCCTTGTTAGGTCCTGGCGAGAGTAAGACATACACACTGAACTACGCGCCCAAAAGAAACGTTCCCGTCAAACTGTATCTCTATTCTTATGAAGACTGTGCGACGTTGGGTGATGGTATCGCCCTTGCTCCTGGCGACGCCATGGAAGGCGTAGAATTCGACGGCACATGTAATTTGGATAATAATCTGAAATTGAAGACCGACAAGTCGTACTTGCTAAAGGCCGATAACAGCTATGAGGTTGTCTATACTCTCAAGAATAAGGGCACAAAGGAATTCAAAGGCTATGTAGAACTGATAGACTCGGTAGGTACCGATGACAGCGACTATGATTTTGAAGAAAATCGTGCTGAAGGAAATAACATAACTCTGAAGCCTAATGAGAGTAAGGAGTTGAAGATGGTCATTTATGATGAAGGAGACGAAACGGTATTGCACAAGATCAGCCTCGTTCGCTACGACAATAATGACCAGATTGTCAACATCTATGAGTCTAAGTCCTTCTACATAGAGCCTAACTACAACCTGTCAGTCAGCGGTCTCAATGTCACACCTATAAAGGCTATTGATAATGAGCTGGCCGACTATGCCATCGAGAGCAATAGCATTGCCGTCAGCTGTAAGATTAACAATCCGGAAGAGACAGGATTTACGGGGTCTGTCTTACTGCGTCGCTATGTCATCGACTATAGTGTGGATCCTGAAACGGACGAGGATGGCAACGACGTCCTCAAGCCCGACAAGACCTACACCAAGGAAGTCACCATCCCTGCCAAGGGCAACATCGACTTTACCCAGCAGATTGACCTGCAGAATCTGGTCAAGGACAAGAAGTTCAGTGTTGTGGTTGAACTGGAATTCTGTTATACCCGCCAGTCAACGACCCAAGTGATTCCCATCCATTATTCCGATCCGTATATGCTGAACGAAGGAACTTCCACAGGCATTGAGACTATTGATGTTTCAAAAATTAAAGGTGATAGTTCAACTTATTACGATCTGCAAGGCCGCCGCGTCAGTGGTCGCCCCACTCATGGTATATATATTAAAGGTAATAATAAGATATTGATTAAGTAATCATCATATGAAGCGAGTCATCTCCCTATTACTGCTGGCTGTTGCAGCCATCAGCGTGCAGGCACAAGGTTTCGACCTGTATATGGCCAACAACCTGAGTGATGTACAGAACATGAGGCGTGTAACCAGACAGAACTCTGAACTGAAGTGGAACAAGATTACCAGCAACACCATCGGTGGAAACCAGGTGGAGGTGCAGAAGGTGAAGGAGATGTTTGCCAAGACCTCAATGAAAGGTCTGGAGGAGCAGAAGCTGTTCTGGAAGATGCGCGACAACACGGCACTCTGTTTCCGCATCAACGACGGCATGGGACGTGACCAAGTATATGATGTACAGGTGATCTATAATGAGGCGAAGTCTCCGCTGTCGCTCAGCGTGACGGGATTCTTCTTCCTGAACCTGCCTCACGCCACCGACAGCGTGATGGTGCGCGTGGCAAAGAAGGGGCTGAAGAATGCCACGCCGGCAGACACCGTCAAGTTCCGCTACTACGCCTACGACTGGGATAACGACAACCTTTATACCTTCCGACTGGACTCGAAGCGCCAGAAGACGGGGCTGACCTACCAGATAGAATACAAGCTGACGGAAGACGGCAAAGACCCCGTAACAAAGACCCTCGACGTCAAGGGCGACAAGTTCCAGTCGTTCTACGTGCCGGAGGACAAGACGCTCAGCGAGATTTACCTGGTGAACAACGACGGCGGCGACCAGCGCAAGCTGAAGCTGGACCGCTCGAAGCTGCAGTACGGCGTGTGGCTCTGTCAGGACTTCGACAAGCTGAAGCTGGAGTCGAACGTCTTCATGGACAAGCACGAGGGTAGAGAGCTGACCATCTTCAATATGCTCGGCACGGGACTGATGGAGCGCTACGACATCCTCTACCTGCGCGTCTTCACCAAGAATAGCGACAAAGGCAAAGAACACGTCGTGAAGAATGCCACGCTGCATGTGGAGCGACTCAACGAGAAGGGCGAATACGTGGCCGACAATACCGTGAAGGTGCTGGGCTACGACAGTCATACGCAGTCGTACAAGATTCAGACCATGACGCACCCCGCCCTGGTGGAGGTGATTGCCAGCGGCTACTATCCTGCCATCTACCAATATGCTGGCGCCTTCGACCCCGTGACGAAGGTGCTGAACCCCGAGAAGTGTACTGCCAACATGCAGCTCTTCCCCAGCAAGACCGACGGCAAAATCATTGTCTCGAAGAAAACCCTCTACTGCTTGAAGGACACGGGCAAGAAGGCAAAGCGTGACAACAAGGAATACATACAGTGTACGATAGACAGCTTCGACCTCTTCACTGCCAAGGAGACGGAGCGCAACATCATCGAAGACTGCGGTACCACCGACAAGAAACTGCTGAACGGTCAGCTGATAGACAGCTATGTGCAGATGGCGCTGACCTTCTCCACCGCCAAGAGTGCCGGCGATCTGGCAACCCCCGACTTCTATGCCCACGAGAAGCAGAACGAGAACACGAAATACACCTTCAGCTACCTGAGCCGTAAGGCCACGCTGGCCAAGGACCACCCCTCGCTGGCGTACAACTACTACCAGCTGCGCTACAACCTGACGGGCAAGTTGCCCAAGGGCGTGCTGTGCAAACCCACCATCTCAACGGGAAGCAACGTCTATAAGGACTTCCCCTATCTGAAGTCGGTGACGTATGACAAGAAAAAGAGCGAAGAGAAGGCCACCAAGCAGGCGAAGGATATGGTCTGTCTCCCTACCGACAAATACATCAGTGGCTCAGCAGGAGACCTGGGCTTGGAGTTTATGACCTCGCCCACTTTCACGTGGGACCTCGATAATTTGCCAGGACTTTTCTTCAAGCTGACACCTACTGTCGACTTCAAGCGCGGAATCATAGCGCTGGACGTCTATGTGTCCGCAGGTGCCAAAGCTGATAAATTTGACGGCAAGGCCTCCAAGGAGAATCTGAAAAATAACAACGTCGACCACTTCCTCTATAACAACAAGAATGGCGACAATATCTATCAGGGCAACCTGAAAACCGGCTCCGTAAAGGTAGATAAGGAGAAGTGGTTCATGAACGAGTTCGACGATATCTTCAAGGTTGAACGAAACAAGTTCGGCGCCGGCTGGTTTGTTGAGGGTAATGTGGGTCTGATGATGCCAATCGATCCCTTCGACGTGCTGCTGCGCAATCTGGAGGTCGGCGGTGGTGTCGCCGCCCAGTTCTTCTTCACCTACGACCCTGCAGGGTGGTTGGCGGAGAAATGTAAAAGCCCCACCATGCAGAATATTCTTAACTTCACCAGCAAGTGGCTCACGCTGCGAGCCTCTGCCATCCTCACCGGTCAGGCTAAGGCTGCCCTTGGCTTGCGACGCTACGACTTTGAGAAGGAATCTTGGGGCGCTATGAATCCCGGTAAGATGGGTTGGCTTGCTTATGTTGACTTGTGTCTCAAGGCTGGTGTGCAGGTGTCGATGGAGATAGATGCGACAGGCAATGCCGAAAAACCCGGTAAGAGCAAAATCATCAATAATCTCTTCCAGGTGGCGGGTAAGATCCGCTTTGGCGGCAAGGCACAATTCCTAATTGGTGGCGGCGGTCAGGTGGGCTGGCAGAAAGATGGCGAATGGAGCATTTCCGATGGAGGCTTGAAGCTCTTAGGCATGGTAGGAGTTGACGTGCTGGCAGAACTCAGATGCCCCTTTGTTCACTTCCGTCCACGATACAATGGAGTTTGGGGTGGACAGACATGGTGGCCCGAACACACGGCGAACCCCTTCTATCCCGGATATCCGTGGTGGAAGAAGCCTGGTGCCGTCAGACCGAAGGTTCCCATGCGCCGCAGCAGTGTTGTGGATATCGATACAGACAATACCTACTTCGACCTGGGCGAGAAGATAGCAGAGCCTGGAGGTATTCCCAAACCCTTCTTCGTGAGCAATGCCAAGGTGGTGGTGAACCGCGAGGAGTCGGAAGCCGATCCCAACGGCGACGCCATTGTCAGCGTCGAGGCAGGAGCGACAGACGATGTGCAGCTGTCTGACAAGAACCTACGTGCCACAGGACTGCAGGCCGACCATGCCGGCGAATACAGCATTGTGGGTTATGAGCAGCAGACGCAAACCCTCTCCACGGCGGCAGGTCTTACCCCCGACGAGCTGGTGAACAAGGACAGAGATGCCGCCTATAGCCGCAAGATCGTAGCCAAGATGCGACAAGGCAACGGAGCCTGGAAGGAAACCATCATAGCCAATGACAACAACTATGTGGACGAGATGCCCTTCGTCGCCATTCAGGAAGACGGTCGTGCCGCAGCCATCTGGAAGCGCGGCCACTATGAGAACTCCCTGTACCTGGAGGATTTGCAGATACCTGCCCACGACTTCGTCGGCAAGGTGGTGCTGTCGCAGTACGACGGTAACAAGTGGAGCGAGCCCGTGCCCATCATGAGCATCAACCAGAGCGATGCCGTCAACAATATGCAGATCGTCATGGCCAACGACACCATACTGACTGCCGTACACATCATCACCACTGATGAAAGCACGGAGTTGAAACCCGTGCACACCATGTGGTACACCAGTAAGCCTTGGGACAAGGAAGTCACTGACGGCGATATGGAGGAGATAGAACCCATCAGCTTCTCTATGGAGCGCGTGGGCGACCAGGCAGCCATAGCCATCCTCTATGAGAATACCGACAGCCTCAGGGATGTCTACGTGAAGATGGTGAATATGAACGGTCAGCTGAGCGGCGTGGGCAGCACCGATATGAACCTCACGCAGTATATGCCGGAGAGCGTCAAGGTGGTGACCGACAAGACCGTGGACTATCCCAACGACTTCTGTCTGCTATGGACACGCCGCGACAACACCGTGCGCCGCGGTACCGAGAGCATCGGTTTCCCGCAGACGCAGACCATCCTCAACGCCTCGCGAATCTATGTTCACGACAACCTCAGACCGACGCCTTACGTCACCGTGGGTGCCTCGCGCGACAACCTCGTGATGACCGGCTACGACGGACTCCTGGACGACCTGAGCATCACCGCCGTCTACGGGCTCTCCGATCCCGACAACCAAAAGCCCGCCTACGTCATGGAATACACACAGGAGTTCATCAACGACTTCCAGTACGACATCTCCTATACCAGCAAGGCCCTGCTGGGCAGCAACACGCTGCCGGTGAACTTCCGACTTTACAACACGGGCACGTCGCCCATCACCAGCGCGCGCTTCACCGTCAACAACCAGCCCTTCGAACTCAACGACCTGTATGTGGGACCGTATAGCAACGAACTGTTCACCGTCGATTATACCATCCCCGACAACTTCAACGGCCTGTTGACCGTAGACAACGTGTCGTGCGACTTCGACAACGTCTTCAACGCCAGCCACTCGCCGCGCCGCGGAGCCAGTCTGCACCGCGTTGCCAAGACGACAGCGAAGGAGAACGTGCTGAAGGGCTGCGAGGACATCAGCTGCGAACTGCTGGGTCACTACGTCGAAGGCGACACCAATATCTATGAGGTGGAGCTGACCGACAACTCGCTGAACGGTATGCAGAAAGACTATACCGTCTATGTGGGCATCTATCCCTCACCGGCGTATAACATCCCCGTCAGCGACGACGCCCAGCAGCGCATCACTGCTGACGACTTCATCGACGTGGGTGGCGAGCGCAAAGCCTATGTCACACTCTATGTAGACCATGTGGAGGAAAGCCAGCCGGCATTCCTCAATACCTTCATCTGCGATGAGCGTATCCTCAAGGTCCTCAGCGACGACGAAGACCCGGGAATGTCGATTATCGCCAACCTCTCTGGCGACGACAACCTGTGGATGGTGCAGCTCATTGCTTCCGAGGAAGACGAGATAACGGGTATGCCCCTGATCTATAAGGATGCCGACCACCGCAAGGCCCTCGTGCAGCGCGAGGCGAACGGTCTGCGCATCAGCGGACTGACCGAAGGCAACCGCCTGCGCGTCTTCGCCGCCGACGGCAAGGTGATGTACTCTGCCACGGTGACCAGCGAGAGCCAGTTTGTGGAACTGCGCCAGCGCGGCGTCTATCTCATCAGTACCGGCGACGAAATATTCAAGTATAACTACTAAAAAATTACATAGATGAAACAGCGTATCACATATATCAGCGTGGCACTTTTCGTCTTGCTGTTCCTGACGCCCCAAGTACACCTCTCTGCCGAGCCGCATTGTTCGAGAAACTACAACTGGGAGTGGATATGGGAGAACCAGTTCAAGAATAACAATGACTATTTCTCCGGCAGTGGCACCAAGAGTGACCCCTATCTGATCAGGGAGTCCTACCAACTGGCTAAGCTGGCGTATGATGTCAACGTACGTCATAACACCTACAGGGACAAATACTTCAAGCTGGTTGCCGACATCAATCTGCAGGACTACAAGGTGAACAATATGAACACCCTGTGGGTTCCCATCGGCATCGATCATCGCTATCCCTTCGAGGGCTTTTTCGACGGTGACGGCAAAACGATTTCTGGTATGTTGATGTGGCCTGAAGGCGGCAGGGAAAACCAGTTCAGCTATGGTTTATTCGGAGCCTCTCATGGTGTCATCCGCAATGTTAATATGAAAGGTTGCGAGATAAATTTCCGCTATACTGGAGATGAATTCAAAACCCTCTATGTGGGTGCGTTGTGCGGCTATTTGTTTTATCCTGGCGCAGTGTACGGATGTACAGCAGATGGCTCTTTCTCGGGCATACTTGGAAGCTCGGTTGTAGACAAAATTTCCCTGGGTGGCATTGTGGGTTATGCTGCCAATCCTGTCAGCATCTACCGCTGTCATTCAGGTGTCAACTTCCAAGTATTCAATACCTCAAGCGTAGGTGGTATTGTAGGTACAATCTGTGGCTATGACATCGATCGGATCAACTACTGGGTGTATCATTCTTGGGAACCACTGGAGTCTTTCGTCTTCGACTGCACCTACAACGGCACCATGAATAATTATAAGGTCGATTGGACTGGAGGCATCTGCGGACTAAACGATGGTGGAAATATCGAGGCTTGCGGCACGGCAGGAAATTACATCGTTTCATATTATGATGAATTAGGAGGTATTTGCGGCAACAACAAGGGTAATATTATTGCATGTGTCAGTGTGGCAAATCTGTCAACGGGACGCACCATAGGTGGAATTGCTGCTTGCAACAGAACCACTACCATAGGGGATAAGACTTACAAGGGACTCATCAAATATTGCAGCTTCGGCGGACGTATTGAAATCAGCGGAGGAGCTGCGAGAGCTGGAGGCATCACGGGAAAAACGGAGGGAGTGCATACCAATTGTATGTTTACCGGTAGCATGAAAGCAGACTCGTGGGCGGTCTGCTTACCAGTCAGCATGCCGAAAACCCCTGAAACCCCTATAGTCAACCAGAAGTGCTACTACGACAGCAACATCCATAATGATACACGATGTTTGTATCCCGAAACTCGCATCGCCCTGCCCACAGGTACGATGACCAATGGTCAGGAGAGCAGCTGTCCTTTCGAAAATACCACGGTGTCGTCGCTCAAGAATACCTATAACTCGGTAGGTGACATTGAGGTGATAGGTGTCAGCTACAAGTATGAGGCAGGGTTTTACCCACGATTGGTCATCAGTAGCGAGAATAATGCCGCATCAGGTGCCATGACGGACAATGTCATAGAGAATGCCAGGAGGAGATGGGATGACCAGACCAACTTGAAAGCGCCTACACTCTTCCCTGCCTATGCCTTTATAGCGGCTGTTCCCATGGCGTTCGGCAACATTCAAAAAGCCTATGACCTGGATATGAATTTCCCGGTAGCAGAGAAGAGTAGCGACGGCTTCAAGGCCACCTACCACCTGCCCGAGGGTCAGAAGATAATCAAGGTAGAAAACAATCTCGCCATGTTGCAAGACCCTGGCACACTGATGATAACCATTAAGTCGGACAAAGGACTCGAGAAGCAGGTCGCGCTCAACATCACTTATGGACAGCAGTGGGATGGTAACTATGCCGACAGCTACGACGGCGGCAACGGTTCACCGGCGAACCCCTTCCTCATCCATAATGCGCGGCAGTTTGCCAAGATGATGAGGAATAACGATGCCGATGAGTACTACAAACTGACGCAGGACATTTGTTTCAATCCCCAGACCAACGCCGCTGACGGCACTTGTGTCGATGGTGTCAGGTTCTATGACAACAACCCCTCTGACAAAAGCGACTGCTGCTGGCGGGCTCACCTCGATGGCGACGGACATCTGGTAAAGGGACTGTGCGCAAAGAGCCGCCAAGCCATCTTCGAAACCCTGTATGAGGGCTCTGTGATAGAAAACGTAGGCTTCGTCGACCTCTATGTCCAACAGCCCGCAGCCTATGACGGCAGCAAAAATGGCGTGTTTGCCAACCTGATGCGCGGTAATGCTATTATCCGCAACTGTATCTTCCAGGGAAGCTCGGAATCGTTGAATCCCCGTAATGGCTACGACGGCAGAGGACTTGTGTCAAACCTCATTATTTTGAATGGCAACATTCCTGTGATCGAAGACTGCGTCGTCTGTCTGATGGGACGGCAAAACGGTCTCCATACTGCACTCTTCCGTTATTTGCTGGACGACAGAGATTATGTCAATCAAACCCCAGTCACCACCGTGCAGCGAAACCTCATCCTGTCGGGAGAAAATACATTTGCAGAGATATTAGAAGACAACAACGGTTGCAAGGCTTCATGCTATATACCGAAGGGCTATTACCATCATTGGTCTAAGCCAAGTATTGAAGCCTATGAGCGTTCCGTCGAACAACTCACCAGCGGAAATGTCTTTACAGACATGGACATCAACGGACGCTGGCAGGAGGAACCCGGTTATTTCCCTATGCTGAAGAGCTTTGCCAAGACGGACTACGGCCGCCTGTTGTCGCTGCCCTTCATGACCAGCGAGGACAACTGCCTGAACCGAATGAAGCGTCAGATGGAGCTGCGCTTCG
Organism: uncultured Bacteroidales bacterium; assembly: GCA_902799655.1. Classification (GTDB taxonomy): domain Bacteria; phylum Bacteroidota; class Bacteroidia; order Bacteroidales; family Bacteroidaceae; genus Prevotella. Next base: position 3,428 of record CADCBH010000025.1, on the reverse strand, counting down.
GCGCACAGCTGAGCGTCTCTGACCCTGCGGCTTTTGAAATCGATGACGAAAACACGTTCATGGCACCCTTGAAGGCGGGTAAATTCTATGTGACTACTACTTTGGGTAGAGCCCGTATCGTCAGAGCTGTCACTGTCGACGACACATTCACGGCAGGTGTCTCGTTCGATGATGAGCACGCCCGTACACTCTGTCAGACCAACTTCGACTCCGACAAGAGCGGATACCTGTCCATCAACGAACTGCGGAAGGTTGACGACAACCAGTTGGTGGCTGCTGTCAATAACAGTCAGCAGGAGGCTGAACAGATTGTACGCTTCAATGAGTTTGCCCTCTTCCGCGGCATTACCCAGCTGGGCACGACTGAGAGTGCTGCCGGTGCTCGCCAGCGCCGCGCCGCCGCGGTAGGAACGGCTTTCCACAATATGAAGAATCTGAAGGAGTTCCGCATCCCCGAGAGCGTCACCACCATTGGCGACGAAGCCTTTAGGGGCTGCGACCAGCTGGAGACCGTTACCCTGACGCAGAAGGTCAGCAGCGTATCAGGTAAGGCATTCTACAACTCAAACGTAAAGAACATCCTGGTGGATAACAGCAACCCCAACTTCAAGTCTCGCGACAATATGCTTTACACCAAAGATGATGATTTGGTGTGTTACCCCAACGGGCGCAAGGCTACCAGCATCACCCTCTCGGGCAAGATACGTCGCATTCTCAAAAACGCCATCTACAAGGTAGAGACGTTGGACAGCATCTTCATCAATGGGGAGAGTCTCTTGGATGTCACCGACCTGGAGAAGGGAGGCATTGTTCACTATTCGCAGGAGGCAGACGCCACCGAACCCGCCATGCGCATATTCGTCAGCGACGGCAGCTTCGATCAGCGTCTGCTAAAGCAATACAAGGCCGATGCCAACTGGAGTCTGTATGACGACAACCAGCGCATAGACCGCTACTATCCGCTGACGTTCAACGATGCCAAAGCAGCCACCATGTACATTGGCTTTGCTACCCAGCTGCCCGCAGAACTGAAGGTCTATCTTGCCGACAAGGAGATGGTGAAGGACGGAACCGTCACCCTATTGAACATCAGCAAGAAGATTAACAACAAGCTGGGTGAAGGCACCTCCGTAGTGGTTCGCAGTCCGAAGGAGGGCACCTACAACCTCCTGCCTTACAAGGGCACCGATGCTACCAAGATACCCCTTTACCTCAATGCCCTCAATGGCGTAGCGGAACAGGGTATGCGCATCAACCAGAGCGACAGCAACGAGGGCAACTGCCTCACACTGGGTCGCAATAGCCAAAAGAAGTTAGGATTCTACTATTATAAGAATGAGTCGGTCAAACCCTTCCACGCCTATTTAACGACGAACACCATCAATGCCCGTATGATTGACTTCAACGAAAATGACGACCTCGACATCACTGATGTCAGCGACGAGCCTCTGCAGGAGTTGGATGCCGACCTCTACGACGACCTCTTCGCATACAAGAAGAGCGACGACGGACTGTCATGTCGTGCCGTATGGTACTATGGCGACGACCAGAACATCAATATTCCTTCCGAGGTCGATGGCATTCCCGTCACCGCATTGGGCAAGAACCTTTTCTACGACAACGATCTGCCCGTATGGTCGATCAATGTACCCAGCAGCATCAAGACACTACGTGTGGCCCGTAGGGAGAAGGACAATCCCTTCTATGGACTCAACGACAGCACCATCGTCTATCTGCCCTCTGCCGATGCTGGCTACACCATGCCCGACGACGAGTGGAACGTGGTGCTGGGCGACCAGTGCAAGCGACTCTATCTGGCCGATGGTCAGTCGTTCATTCCTCCACGCGAGTTTTACGCCGACTATGTGCAATATACCCGTCCGCTGTGGGCAAACACTGACATCGCTTGGAATTACGAAAAGGGCGACATGGAAGAGATGGAATACAACCACAAGGATGGCACCAACGAGGCCCTGGCTCGCGAAGCAGACTTCGACCTCTTCGACATCCAGTATAAACGCAAGGCCTATACGCTCTGTTTGCCCTTTGATGTCAATCTCAAGGATATGGAGAATAACGACGAGAGTGTGCTGAAGGCCTATCAGCTGAAGTACGTCAAGGATAACCTTCACTTCGTCTTCGTAGAAGTATCTCAGCAACTCAAAGCTGGTGAACCCTACTTCATCGTTGTAGATGGTGGTGGTTACCTTATTCTTCGAGATCAGAAGACAAAGATAAGTGCTGAGCCAAAAGCAGTCCCCGTCACTGATTTCAATACAGGCATAGTGGTTGGACTCTTTAAGGGAACGCTTTCTTTCGTACCCAACGAAGCGGCTATCGCTGACCATGCTTTTATTATTCAGACATCAGGAAACTGGCACAGGGTAAACAATAAGACAGAGCGACAAAGAGGAGTATATATTTATTCTTATCGTTCCTACTTCAGCCGTACTGACGGCTTTACTCGTAGTCGTTTCTTTACCAACTTCATGGCAGGGAGCAACAATGCTCGCCAGCGAGCAGCAGGCGATGATGGCATTACTGAATTCCCCACAGATGCTTATTATAGCGACTACGACTTCGATGTTGAGGACGACGCCACAGACATCAGTCCCGTCATTCATACCATCGACCTCGATGGTACAGAGCACATCTACGACCTCCAAGGCCGCAAGCTCAGCGTAAAGCCCAAGAACGGAGGCTACATCATGAATGGTAAGAAGTATATCAATCAATAAATAGTATCAGCACAAAATGGAACACAAGAAAAAACAATATCAAGAGCCAACATTGGACATCATAAAAATGAGGTCTCTGCCTTGCCTACAAGCAGAATCCCATGATGCCGAAGAGCCAGATGGTGCTCGCGAATACTATTACACCGACCCATTCCACTATCTGCACGATATAAATGAGTGAAACTAAAAAAGAAGATGTGTCAGGTACTGTAGATAATTATCTTGAAGTGAACCCAGAAAGTTGTGTCCAACTTTCTGGGTTCACTTCAACGTTTTCCCGATTATTTTCAGTAAAAGTGATCAAGAGATGCCTGCCCCCTTTGTGTCACAAAATCGCTGCAGTCTTGATTCTTTTCTCTAAAGTGTCCTTGATGTATGCATTGATGGTTAATCCGGCCTGGCGAGCTAACATCGCTACCTGTCGATGAATGGATGGTGTCAGACGTACATTGAGGACTCCCGTATAACTCTTATCAGGCTCAATGCCTTCATCTTCGCAGTAAGCCAGATAATCGTCGACAGCCTCGTGAAAGGCTTCAGTGAGTTCTTTCACACTTTCACCCTCAAAGTTTACCAAACCATTGATGCCTTCAATCTTACCGAAGAACACCTGATCTTTCTCGCTATAGGCTACAGAGCCTAAATAGCCTTTATAAGTCATTGAATTCATAATCAATCCTCTTCTTTTAT
>CADCBH010000024.1 GCA_902799655.1 uncultured Bacteroidales bacterium | reverse complement strand
TGTGCAAGGTCGTGCATTAGAACGTATGACCTGCGGCAATCGTGACGAGAGTGCGATGAGGGTTGTGGAATCCTGATGGCCTCTCGTCATTCATTGTTGCATGACGGTAGTCGAAGGCTGCACGAACATGGGTGCATAGTCGCGTTCCAGGAATGAGGAACGTGTATTTCACCTGCAGTCCCAGATGGTACTGAGGTGCTGTCAGATACTGGTAGTCGCGCCAGAAGAAAGCCTCCATCGTGGCAGGCTGTGGCTGCTTGCTGCTGGGCGTAACGAAGGTGCCGTCTGTACAAGGGTCGCCTGAACCTTTCTGGTAGCCTCCCTGTATCATGATATTCCAGATACCTTTGGTCAGCATGATGTTGCGAGCGACGGAGCCCGTCACCTCATGGGTGCGCAACAGCTGCTGGCGATAGTAGGGATAGAGGTAGGCGGTGATGTCGCGCTGCTGCCAGTGATAGCCTGCTGCCAGTGTCCATGTAGGCAGCTGATGGCGGATGCCGAGGTGCATGGTATAGTCGATGTCCAAATTGCGCCAACCTTTGTCGCCCGACTCCACAGCATCATAGTATTCGTAGTGGGTAGCACCGTTCTCGTTGATGAGTCCTCGGTAGGTGTTGATGCGGTTCTTCACCTTCTCGCTCTGGTAGCGGAGGTCGAGGTCATAGCGTGAGGTGCGGTTGTCATAGCTGAGTCGCAGATGCTCTGTGAAGATGTCGCGATCGTGGTCGGTATAGGTAATCGTGTATTGTGACTTGCGACCATAGTAACCCGTACGGTGGCTGAAGGTGAGGGCGTTGAATAGGGTGAAGGCACCACGACTGAAGGAGACCTGCAGACCTCCACTATGCCCGTCCTCAAAGAGGGGCATCTCGTTGGTCTTGTCCGTATAGCCCTCGTTGCCAAACTGCTCGACGATGCCCAGCATGGCACCATAGTCGATGAGTGACTTATAGACCTTGTCGCCCTTGCCGTAGGTGCCAAACTCGATGCTCTCCGTGCGACGCTGGTAGGTGTAGTCGGCACCGATGTTGAGCCATGAGTCGTGGACATTGAAACGCCCCAGCACACCTGCTGTCAGTTCCAGATTCATCAACTTGTTCTTGTGGCGCAGGTCTTTATATTTAGCATAGTTGGCAGCGGTGTAGTCGGCCTTGAGACCAATGGCCAGTGCCTGAGTGATGTTGTAGCCGAAGCCTCCCGTCAGACGATAGGTGTCACGATGCTTGCGCCCGCTGTTGGTCAGCGAGTCCTCCACGATATCAAAGGGCAGACGCTGTTGCATGAAGACGGAACCTGTCATATCGCTGCCCGACTGGTTGTCGTAGCTGATAGCACCATAGAGCACTGTGCGAGGGTTGATGCGATAGTACGACTCGATGCTGGCATGAAGGTCGTTGAGTGATGGCGACCCGCTGATGTCTGTGAGCTTCCCGTTGGCATGCGTGAACGACAGTTCTGCCTCAGCGATATTCTGTCCTTTGTATAAAGGCAGGGCGGCAGCATTGCGCTGAGTGAGCCAGGGCGATGACTGCTGCACGAAGGTGAAGTCGCGCAAGAGCAGTGATTGCAACGCCACACTTTGACCATTGGTCAAAGAATCTTGGGCGTTCAGTATGTCGCTATGCCATAGCAATATACAGGACAGGAGGGCGATTATCTTCTTAGTGAGCATATCTGGCGTTGGTGGAAATCGTTGGTGGCATTATTACTGTTCTGATAGATGATGTGGGCCCCGTTCTTCAGCGAGGCTTCTGCATCGATACCGCTGGGGTCGCTGCTGCCATCGACTCCCAGGGCGTAATCATAAACGAGCTTGCCCTCGTTCTCTTGCAGTTGTTCTGTAGCCTGCTGGTCAACATTGCGATAGATGGAGTGGCCTTTCTTGTTGGTCATCCATACGTAACCGGCATCGATGTCTGCCGTGAGGCGCTTGACACATTGTGTGGCGTAGTCGCTGGAGAATACCTCGATGGCGTCGATAATCCAGGCATTGGGTACCTTGATGCAGCGCTTGGCGACACTGTTGCCGCCACCGTCATACCAGAAATTGTCAGTATTAATGGCATAGTCGGCAGGACTGACATCTTTTGCCTGGAACAGGACGATAGCTGGTGACGAGTTGCTCAGCGGCCAGGCATTGCCTTGTCCATAGACGGCAGCCTTCAGATAGTGCGATGTGGGAATCACCTCTGATGGTGTGGGACAATAGCGCTGGTTGTTGTAGCCACTCTCGGGGTCGAACATGCAGTAGTATTCGGGATGGGCGTAGTTGACGGACTGGCTGATTGTCTGCGTATTGTCAATGGCACCGTGAATGTTGACGACAATCTGAGAGTAGGGGGCAATAGACAGTGTGGAGGGGAAATACCAGATGCCGTTCCATAGGGGCGTATAGCCCTCGCCCTCGTAGTTCAAACGACCATTGGCCAAGTAGTTGTTGTTGGTAGCCTGAGCGTTAGCAGGTGCTGCCATACCAAAGCAGAGGTTGTCGTAGTTGATGGTCTCAGCGCTGTTGTTATAGAGGATAATGCACTTGTCGTAGTAGAAGGCTGAGTTGCCTTCGTCAGGCATACAACCGCCACAGTAGAGTTCCTTGATAACCAGACGGCTGATGACTGCCCGTTTCATGGGGATAGAGGCTGATGCCTGACGCCCTTTCTCTATGGCAATCTGTCCGGATGTGCCGTTATAGCTGTAGTATTCGTTGCCAGTACCCGTTCGTGTCTGGGATGTCGAGGCCTCATAGAGTCCTGGCACCACGCTGAAGGTTGCTATGCCTTGGGCGTTGGTCTGTTCAATGAATATGCTTCCTGTACTGATGTTGCGCAGCTGCACGTCGAGGCCAGAGAGGTCGTCGTTGATGCCCGTCAGTTGGATGGTCACCTCTCCCAGCGATATGGAGGGTGTCGATTGCTCAGAGCAGGCTGTTAGGTATGTTGTTATGGCATAGCAACATACGAGACATATTATCGTGCGACATATTTTCTTCATAGCTTGAGTCTGAGTGATAGTCCGTAATAATAGCTGGGAATATAACTGCTGGAGAACAGCGATGTATCCAGATTGGTCTGCGACGAGTGTACCGTCTTCATGTTGTTGAAGAAGTTGTTGGCATAGAACGACAGGCTGACGTGGTCGCCAATCTCCTTGGTCACGCTGAGGTTGGCAGAATAGTAGGCGCTGATGCGGTTGGCATTCATCAGATATGCGGTGTTGCTGTGTACCACCAGGTTCTGCAGGTCGTTATACAAGATAGCATCGTTGTCCTTCGCCCATAGCAGCTTCTCGGCAAAGGGAATCTTTACATCGGGATGGTCCCACGTAGAATAGTATTCTGGATAGACATCACCATCCGAGTTGCTGATATTCTTGTGATAGTTATAGAGTGTTGCTTCCAGTCGCAGGGCCATGATAAGGCGTATCTGGGGAATATGCGTGGTGATGGTCGTGTTGAGGTTCAGCGATTCTGAGATGGCACCATTGGGCACAGAGGGGGTAGCGGTCGTTGTGCCGTTAGTGCCGCGATACCAGCCGATATACTGGTAGGGTTCGCCTGTCCCCGTCATCTTGGTGTTGCTGTTGTTCATGCTGGCAAAAAACGTCTCGTCAGCACTCTTGTAATAATAGTAGTTGCCATCGAAGCGAAGGCTGGTGTTGAGGGCCTTGAACTGCTTGAAGTCAATCATCCACTCCAATCCATAGCGATCGAGGGGAGAGGCGTTGACATACCGCGTATTGCTTTGGTAAAAACGGCGTGTGTTGTTGGGAACGGTGACACTGCTGCCATCAGCAGCGGTGACGGTGACCACACCCGTAGTACGGTCTATCGAGTAGGTGCGCCCAATGGTGGGGATGGTGAGAGACTCCAAGGCAGAGACAGGGGTGTACTGATAGCTGAACGGCGTGTACTCTGCAGTAGCCATGTAGGGGTTGTATGTGCGATGGTGGAATGCTGACAGTGAGATACGCGTACCTTTGATGGTTGCCTCTACGCCAATGTCTGTCTGGTTGGTGTACTGCCATTTCAGTTGTGGATTGTAGAGGGCTTTGGAGGGACGGGTGTACCAGGCGCTGACCGTTGTGTTGTCTGCTGTCGAGGGAGAATGGAATACCTCGATGTCATAGTACGACGGACTGGGATAGAGTATCTGGAACGATGGCAGCTTGACACTTTTGCCCCATCCTGCATGTAGTGCGAGGTCGCTGACCACATTCCTGCGTCTGTTCTTCCAGAACGTGTAGCGGGCGTTGAAGCGTGGCGACAGAGAACTGACGGTGCCATAGTCAGAACCTTTGATGAGGGTGATGTCGTTGCGTAGTCCTGCCGTTATCTCCAAAGTGGATAACTTAGAGGTGTTGATGCTTACTTTCTCTTCTGCATAGAGGGCGATATTGTTCAGCGCAGGCAGGTCGTCATAACGGTACTCTCGCCAAGTGGGGGCATAGCGCATATCGTCATAATATGTGCCACGACCGTTGTTGCGGCTACCCGTATATTCTGCGCCTACCATCAGACGACTCAGTAATTGACCAAAACGGCGTGTCCAGTCGGCTTTCAGACGAAGAGACCCGTTGAGGGGCTTGGAATCCTGGAACTGCTTCACGTGCCAATAGCCTGTGGGTCCCAGAATGATAGGTGCATCAGGATGGCTGTCGTAGTCGCTGGCAATGAAGTAGCCCTCCTCCAAAGCGTGGAGATAGGCGAGGGTAGTGGCGCTGTTGGTATGGGTATAGCTCTCAGTACTGTGGTCGGAGACAGACAGCGAACCGCGTAGCGAGAGGTTGGTTATCCAGCGCTTGTTGAGCAGCCAGTTCAGTTCAAAATGTCCGCGGAAGGTGTTGTCGCGTGTCTTGGTGTAGTCGTCGAGCTCGTTGTCAGGGTCTGACTCTGCATTGTATCCGCCAATGTTTCCTGCCAGTCCGATGTTCAGCGTTAGCGGTGTCGTCTCGCGCATAAAAATATTCATGTAGTGCAGCGACAGGATGTTGCGCTGATAGGCTGTGTGGGGCGATGCGGCATTGCTAAATGAACGGGCATGCTCGATAGATGTATTCAATACGCCATAATGGCTGCCAAGGTCAAAGCCTTTGTTCAGCGCTATCTGCTGAGTGTGCTGGTTCAGTTTGCCCTCAATGATAAAAGGTGACTTTCCTTTGCGGGTGTTGACCTTGACGACACCGTTTGACAAGTCGCCATATTCTACCGACGGGATGCCTGTAATGATTTCTATCGACTCAATGTTCGAAGCGCCAATAGTGCGGGTAGAGGCTCCTGCAGTCTCACCAGTGGCAGCATTGTTGTCCAAGCGCATGCCATCAATCTCGATAGCTGTACCGAAAGAGGCGCTGCCTTTCTCCTGACTACCGCTACGCAGGGCCATACGGTTGTCACTCATCAGCGTGGAATTGATGGTTTTGCCACCAGGCAGTAGGGTGCTGACGTCTCCTACATTCAGTATTTGCTGGTTGTCGAGAGCGGTACGGTCGATGGTGTAGCTGGTGGTGCCTTCGTTGTCCTTGCGCTTGGCAGTTACGGTGACCTCGTCCAGTTTCAGATTCTCTTGCTTCAACTTGATGCGCAGACGCGGAATGTCTCTGTTGATGTCAAGTGTGATTTGGCGAGTGGCATATCCCAGACACTGTATGGTCAGCGACACCTTACCGACAGGGATATTTCTGATGCTGAAAGAACCGTCAGTTCCGGTAATGGCCCAAAAACCGTTCTCTTTCATGAGAACAGAGGCAAATTCTACGGGTTTCTGTGTTTCTTCGTCAATCACGTTCCCGCCAATGGTCACTTGCTGTGCTAATGCCGTTAAGCTGCAAATTGCCAGCAAGAGTATTGAGAATATGGTCTTCTTACACATATTGTTTTTGTTGAGTGCAAAAATACGAAGATTCTGTCAAATGTGCAATACCTACTATTAAGTATCTATGCAAATTATTCTTAATTTGTGAGACATTCTTCTTTTTTTGTTGTACCTTTGCTGAAAATAATTGAAATCAGATGAAAAAGACGGTATTTACATTATTCTTTCTTAGCGTCGCTATCACTCTTCTTGCACAGCCGTTGAGTCAAGACCCGACGATTCGTATGGGTAAGCTGAAGAACGGTATGACCTACTATCTCAGGCACAATGCCAAAGAGGCTGGTCTTGCGGATTTTTATATTGCCCAGAAGGTAGGATCCATACAAGAAGAACCTCGTCAGCGCGGATTGGCTCACTTTTTGGAACATATGGCTTTTAATGGCACGAAGCACTTTCCTGGAAAGGGCAAGCAGATGGGCATCGTGCCTTGGTGTGAGAGCATCGGTGTGAAGTTTGGCGCCAATCTCAATGCCTATACCAGTGTGGAGCAGACGGTGTATAATATTTCTGCTGTTCCTTTGAAGCGTGAAGGCATCCTTGACTCATGTCTGCTGATTCTCAATGACTGGAGTCATTATTTGTTGCTCGAGGATAAGGAGATTGACAAGGAGCGTGGTGTCATTCACGAGGAGTGGCGCACACGTCGTGCAGGACGGGCTGTACAAAGACTGATGGAGCAGGCTATGCCCAAGGTGTATAAGGGTACCAAGTATGAGGACTGCATGCCTATCGGTTCGATGGATATTGTCGATAACTTCCCCTATCAGGATTTGCGCGACTATTATCACAAGTGGTATCGCCCCGACTTGCAGGCTATTATTGTCGTAGGCGATATCGATGTCAATAAGGTGGAGAAGAAAATCCAGAAGTTATTCTCGAAGATTCCGATGCCCAAGAATGCTGCCAAGCGTGAGTATTACCCTGTGAACAATAATGATACGATGCTTGTGGATATTGAGAAGGATGCCGAACAGCCTGTGGTGCTCTGTCATCTCTATCAGAAGCGCGATGCAACACCCGATAACGAGAAGAATGACGTGAAATACAAGCGTGGCGAATATATAGATATATTGATAGGTGCGATGATGAACGACCGTTTGGCAGAACTGCGCCAACAGGCAGTTCCCCCATATCAGAGTGCTACAGGTCGTGCGTCGACGTTCTTCCTCAGCCGCATGAAGGAGTCGTTCTCATTGTCTGTCAGCTGTAAGGAAAACAATATCCTGGGAGGCATCATCGCCGCTGTGGGTGTTGCTGAGCGCGTCCGCCAGCATGGTTTCACCCAGTCGGAGTTGCAGCGTGCCAAGAGTATGCGTCTGAACCACGATGAGCGTAAGTATCGTGAACGTGATGATCGTCGTAATTCCAAGTTTGTGACCGCCTGTGTCCAACACTTTCTGAATAGTGAACCGCTGTTATCCATTGACGACCAGTTGGAATTGACGCGTCGCTTTGATCGTGAGGTGACGCTGGAGGAGGTGAATAACGCTGCTCGTGAACTGATTTCAGACAAGAATCAGGTGGCCATTCTTTACGCACCTGACAAGGAAGGACTGGTGCTGCCTACGGAACAGCAGATAGAAAGTGTCATCCTTGCTGCCCAGCAGTTGTCGTATGCTCCTTATCCTGAGCAGGAGGTTGCCGAACATCTTATTAGCGAGTTGCCACAGCCTGGTAGTATCGTCGGCGAGAAGACTTTTAAACATGGCTTTGCTGAGTGGACGCTGTCGAATGGTATGAAGGTCTATGTCAAGAAGACTGACTTTGCTGCTGATGCTGTCTCTATGCGCATACAGGCTGAGGGTGGCGCTTCTGTCTTTGGTGATGAGGATACTCCTAACTTCAATCTGATGAATAGTGCTATTACCGATGCTGGTGTGGCACAGTTTGATGCTACGACGTTGCGTCGTATGTTGTCTGGCAAGTCTGTACGTTTGCAACCTTCGGTAAGTAGTCGTGAACAGGTTATCAGTGGTGGAGTGTCGCTGAAGGATATGCCTACGATGTTTGAGCTGGCATACCTCTATTTCACACAACCACATCGTGATACGGTAGCCTTTGCCAGTCTGATTAATCGTACACATGCTTTCCTGACCAATCGTAATGCATCGCCTAGAGTAGATTATAACGACTCTGTTCGAGCAATCATCTATAACCACCATCCGCGTTTGGAACCTGTGGTACAGGCAACACTCGAGAAGGTGAACTACGACCGCATCCTGCAACTCTATCGTCACCTATTCAGTGATGCGTCAAACTTCAAGACGGTTATTATTGGTAACTTTGACGAACAGCAGTTGCGCCAGTTGGTATGCCAATATCTGGCTACGTTGCCTGCTACCCATAAGCACGAAAAGGTAAACTGGAAGAATGTACCCCAGATTGTTGAGGGGTCAAAGGTATGCACCTTCCGTAAGAAGATGAAGACACCATTGGCAAATGTGAGCATCTACTATTCTGCTGATGTGCCCTTCTCACCCCAGAGTGACTTGGAACTGGACTTCTTGAAACGTTGCCTCTCGATTGCCTATACGGACTCTGTTCGTGAAGAGAAGGGTGGAACGTATGGCGTTGGCGTCGATTTCGATTTGAATAAAGAAGATAAACCTAACGCTATACTGCGTATCTCCTATAATGCTGATCCTGAGCGTTATAGCGAGTTGAATCCTATCATTTACCAGCAATTGGCGAATATTGCCAAGGATGGTCCAGCAGCTAGCAGTATGGATAAGGTGAAGAAATACCTCGTGAAGCAATACCAGCAGGCTACTATCACCAATGACTATTGGAGTTATATCATCTGGCACGAGCTGGACGATGATGCTGACTTCGACAAAGACTATTGCAAGATGGTCGAAGAGATGACAGCAGAAAAGGTGCAGCGTATGGCCCAACGGCTGTTGGACGCTAAGCGTTGCATAGAGGTGACGATGTTGTCTGAAGATTAATTACTAACAAATACTTATTATGAAGAAAATTGTAGTTTTCGCCCTTGCCATGATGACATTTGTCGCATGCCAGGAAAGTAGGGCTCCGTTTAATTATCGTGGACTGGCTTTCAATATGCCAGTCAACCAGTTTGTTGACTCTATGCTTGCTCGTGGCTTTGCTGTGGATAGTGCAGCATCAGATAGCGGCAATACCGTTGTGCTTGCCAATCCTGCAGAGCACTATCGTGTTCTTGCTGCTTTTAAGGAAGAGAAGCTGCTGGCTATCCAGGAAACCTATAACCTCTCGACCAACGACAGCACCCGCCAGATGTGGCAGGAGTTACGCGATGGTTTGGAAAAGGAACTCGACGCATGGCCCGATTGTCCAATCTTGAAGGAAGACCATAAGGTGGCCAACTTCGATACGGGCGATGGTATCATTGCTATTCTTTTGGAGAATACCTATACACCAATGCTCACCGTACGTTATACAAAGAAAAGCGACCAATAAGGCCGCTTTTTTTGTTTTCATGGTTGAATCAAGGATTGGTGCGCCTGACAGGACTCGAACCTGCACGTCGCGAGACACTAGATCCTAAGTCTAGCGCGTCTACCAATTCCGCCACAGGCGCTGATTGCGGCTGCAAAGGTACGAATAATTGGTGAAATCACCAAATTATTTGACTAAAAGTTGCCGAGCAGTCTCGATGATGTCATCCTTATCCTGAGATTGCATGGTCTCCGTGAGGGCTACAGCGATGTCTGGATCGATGCCAAACTCCGTCTGCTGCTTATTGGCATCGTACATAGGACAGGCAGAGAAGCGTACCGTCCATCCGTTAGGCAGGCTGTTGTTCATAGGCATTCCGCTGCCTCCACCCGTATGGTCGCCCACCAAGGTGACATTGGGCAGACAGTGCATCCAAACGGCAAAGGCGTTGGCAGCACTATAGACGCTACGATTGGTGAGTACGCAAACTTTTTTATGCCAACGGACGTTGCTCGACGGCTCCAGATACATCTCTTTCAGTTCAGAGAAATCGCTGTGACCTGTTCCCGTCTTGTGTTGCATATAACCTACCAGTGTCTTCTCATGTACGAATCGTCCTGCCAGTCGTTCTGCAGTAGTGAGATCGCCACCACCATTGCTACGGATATCAATGATAAGTCCACGACAGAGAAGCAGATAGGAAAGGACTTCATCAAGATTTCCTTCACCAATTGGAGTTTCAAAAGAAGCACAACGGATATAGCCGATGTTATCGTCGAGTACTCGATAGCGTAGAGCACTGGCAATCTTGTAGTCTGTACCCAGATAATGTCGTGATAGGGTATCACTGAAATTATTGGGGTAGTCCTCCTGCCACTTCCAGTAACGACCATAGTCCATCGAACTGGATAGGTTAACATGTCCGTCGCGCAACTCAGCCAACATGTCGCAAAGCACCTCGAAGAGCTGCACGGTCGTCATGTTGTCATTAACACGTACCTTATATTTCGCATACACGTTGTTCCAGTCGAGGCCATATTCCTTTTGCTTGTAGTCGAAGAAACAGTAACGCTCGTCGAGAATCTGCCAGAGCGCCTCGAAGTTACCTGTGGGAGTGTCGTTGCGCTCCTCAGTATCTACGCAGGATACTAGTGGAACTAGTAATACTAGTATGATAAGATAATCTATAATTTTTCTCATAGAGCGTGGGGAGTGATACTGAAGCGTTTGGTGATACCAATGAGGAAACGATGCGTCCAAACGTGCTGGCGCAGGTTGTTAACCTTTGACTGCTGGATGTTACCCAGATAGCCTACGCGAAGAGTCAACTTACGAGTGATGGCTGCATCGAGTGTCAGTAGGTTACGCCATTCTGGAGCATTGAACATAGTGGTAGCCACTGCATTATGGTCGTAGTTACCACGCGAGAATATCTCATAGTACGACTGCCCGTAATTGGGCGAGAACATTACACCACAGAGAGGCAGGCTTAACTCGTAACGTGCCACCATCTGTAATTTGAACAAGGTGAAACGGTAGGATGCCACACCTGTAGGCATGAGGTTGAGATGGGCACGAGCTTGTGCTGGATTGTTGCCATTGGAGGTGTTGTAGATGAATCCCAGTGAGGCATTAAGTAGTCCTCCCGCTTGAAGCCTTAGGTCGCCATCCATCAATTGCCAGCTATACAACTTGCCCCAGTAGAAGTTGTAGGCGCCTTCCAGTTCCTGCTGGGTGTGACGTGCTTTACAAGAGGAGATGTTGGCTTCGTGCTCCATGATGGTTGTCCAGCGTCGCCCAGTCTTCTGTCGCTCGATGGTCGACAGGAAGGTGATACCGCCTCCCTTAAAGTGCTCATCAGAGAGGTAGGTGTCGAGGATATTGGTCGAGCCAAAGCCAATATGCGTGCTTCGCGTGATGAGTTTGGCATCGTCGGTAGACTGTGCTAGAAGCGCAGTACAATGGACGAGGAATGCTATCAGCAACAGTTTACTCTTCATTGGGGAATAGTCTCAGTTGTCCTGTTAGTTCGTCAAGCACCTGTTGCTGGCTTTTGCCAGCATCTGGGTCGAGGTCCTGTTCCTCTTCGTCCGAAGGATTTAATTCCTCGTCACTTGGAGGTTCTGGGAAACGGGTAGGTTCTAGTTCCTCGATATTGGCGATTTGGAAGGTGGTCAGTCGTTTACCTTTTGCCTTATATCCCTTGACACCAATGAACTGTTCGGCATCAATCTCCTCGCTGCCCCTGAATGCATCGTTCCCTCCGTAGGTCACCTGTAGGCGAGGGTAGGGTGTGTCGGTGAGCAGAAGTTGCTGTGAGTTGACATTCTCTCCTAGATAGTTCTGCTTACGCTTCGAGGCTTCCAGTTGGAAGCGCTTGATGTAGGGATAGCCCTGATTGTCGGCATCATAGAGTACACAGGTCCACACCTTATCGATATCGTATTTCTCGATAAGCTGGATGCTGTCTTCGAAATGGTTGTTGGGATCGAAGTTGGTGAGGTAGTAGTCGCCATTCTTCAAGATGACCAGTATCTGGTCGCCATCGAAGAACTCGCCCAACAACCGTCCGTGCTCATCGTAGTTCAGACGATTGACATCGGGGTCATACCAGACCTGGCGTCCACCCAGTGTCGAACGTCCGTGACTCTTCAGTCCGATGCGGTGTACCTGGTATTTGGTGAGCAGGTTGCCCTTGGCAGCTCGTCCCTTGATCATCACTTCCGAGAAGTCTTTGTCGAAGAAGATGCGCTTCAGCTTGGGAGCAGGGTCGAGTGTCACCTTGATGACCTCTGCCTCACCATTGGGATTGGCTGTGAAGTAGCAAACGCGTGAGCCCTCAGTTCCTGCCGTCAAGTCATATTCTCTGTCGCGAGTGATAGAGGCTACATTGAAGCGCTTGATATAATAGTATCCTTTGCGCCCGTCGCGGTAGACGGCATTGTAGATGGTGCGCTGGTCGTTCTTTTTGAAGACGCCCAGCCACATCACGTTCTTGCCAACAAACAACTTGTCTGCCACACGAACCACCTTGAACTTACCATCCTTATAGAAGATGATAATGTCGTCAATGTCTGAGCAGTTGCAGACGAATTCGTCTTTCTTCAGTCCTGTGCCGATGAAGCCGTCCTGACGGTTGATATATAGCTTCTGGTTGGCCTCGACGACCTTAGTAGCCTCGATGGTGTCGAAGTTGCGAATCTCCGTCAGTCGCGGGTGGTCCTTGCCGTACTTCTCTTTCAGGAACTGGAACCAGTTGGCTGTCACCTCTATCAGGTTGGCCAGGTCGCGGTCTATCTCCTCTATCTCTGCTTTGATGCGTGCCATGAGGTCGTCGGCCTTGTCCTTGTTAAATTTCAAGATACGCTGCATCTTGATTTCCAAGAGCTTCAGAATATCGTCCTTGGTGACCTCACGCACCATCTGTGGATAGTAGGGCGTCAGTCGCTCGTCGATATGTTCACAAACGGCATCGATGGTAGGTGCCTGTTCAAATTTCTTGTCCTTATAGATGCGCTCTTCGATAAATATCTTCTCCAGTGAACAGAAGTGCAGTTGTTCCAGCAATTCACCTTTGCGTATTTCCAACTCCTGACGAATCAGATCTTTGGTCCTGTCTGTTGAATGGCGCAATACATCGCTGATGGTCAGGAACTGGGGCTTGTTATCCTCGATGACGCAGCAGTTGGGCGAGATGTTGATTTCGCAGTCAGAGAAGGCATAAAGGGCGTCGAGTGTCTTGTCCGACGAGACACCTGGTGCCAGCAGTACCTGTATTTCCACCTTGGCGGCTGTCAGATCCTCCACGTGGCGGGCCTTGATTTTGCCCTTGTCGATGGCTTTTAAGATAGAGTCAATCAGTGTCTCCGTAGTCTTCGAGAAAGGTATCTCTCGAATCACCAGCGTCTTGGAATCCAACTTCTCTATCTTGGCACGTACCTTCAGCACGCCACCACGCTGTCCGTCGTTGTATTTCGAGACATCGATAGAACCGCCTGTGGGGAAGTCTGGATAGAGGTGGAACTCCTCACCATGCAGATAGCTGATGGCAGCATCGCAGAGTTCAACAAAGTTATGAGGTAGGATTTTCGACGAGAGTCCCACAGCAATGCCTTCAGCCCCTTGTGCCAGCAGCAAGGGAAATTTGACAGGCAGCGTGATGGGCTCCTTGTTGCGCCCATCGTATGACATCTGCCATTCGGTAGTCTTGGGATTGAAGACGGTATCCAAGGCAAACTTGCTGAGGCGGGCCTCGATATAACGGGGCGCAGCTGCCCTGTTTCCCGTCAAGATGTTACCCCAGTTACCCTGCGTGTCGATGAGCAGGTCCTTCTGACCCATCTGCACCAGTGCGTCACCTATCGAAGCATCGCCATGAGGGTGGAACTGCATCGTATGTCCCACGATGTTGGCTACCTTGTTGTAGCGTCCGTCGTCCATGCGCTTCATGGAGTGCAGGATGCGGCGCTGTACAGGTTTCAGACCATCCTCGATATGTGGTACGGCACGCTCCAGAATCACGTAGGAGGCATAGTCCAGAAACCAGTTCTGGTACATGCCGCTCAGGTGGTGTACGGCAGCAGCATCGAAACGGTTCACAGGTTTATAGTCAGAGTGTCCTTCTGCGATGTCTTCCTGTTGCTCTTGAGCGTCCTGTTCCAAGATTTCGCTGTCTTCTCTTATTTCGTCATCCATAAAAAAGCAGTAGATTTTGATTTTCCTGCAAAATTATAAAAAAACAGCGAGAACACCAAATTTTATACTAAGAAATCATTTTTCTTTTATGACGATATAACAAACAGCCAACCTGTATTTCGGTTCAGCGTCGATTTCGTGCCGTCATGGATAAAGATGCATGTTTATGCGCTCATTTGATGCTTCGAGCAAAACGCCGTTTTGCTTCGAGCGAAAGGTAGTTTTACTCCGAGCAAAACGGCGTTTTACTCGAAGCAAATCTAGGATTTGTTTTTTGTGCGCATGTTTATTCAAATTGCGTATAATCATGCATAATCGAAAAGATGGGTTCAACCATTCACAGATTCACAATTCACAGTTTATTTTTCGAGCCCCCACCATAAAAACCTGCGTAGGGAGTGTTAATATATTTAAATATATATATAATTATATAAATAAAATTACAAGAAAAACAGAGGGTACCCCTTAAAAAATTAATTGTGAATTGTGAATCTGTGAATGCTCCGTTTCTTCAAACCATAACTTTCTACCTCTCTGGCCTCATAGCAGCGGGTTAGGACCAATACACAACGTCAGACGATTTTTTCCACTTCTCAAAGCCTTCGGGGTCTTTCTTGTCATAGAAAATGTCCCTCATGTGGCGCTCGCAGCGCTTGATGAAGAATCCGAAAAAGACAAACTCCAGGAACATGCAAATGATGGTGACACATATCCAAAAGACACCTGCAAGAACGGTGAAACAGGCAATACCCAAGAGTAAAGCTAATATAATAGCCAGAATTTCATTCTTGATGATAATATAATCATCCCAGTTTATATCGGGACCATAGTAATAGCCCCACACTCCCAGAGCAATGTAGCTTTGTTTCGTGGGCGAATCTGGTTGCAAAGATAATAATTATTTTGTATTTACCATTCTCTTCTTCCCAATTAGTATTAAATAATGTGTAAAAATGGCGGATTATTCATTGAAAATGACTACCTTTGCATGCAATTTGATAAAAAGCAAATAAGTAAAGAATAAATAATATGGCACAAGAAGATGTTTTTAAGAAAATCGTAAGCCACTGCAAGGAGTATGGCTTCGTGTTCCCCTCAAGTGATATCTACGACGGACTGGGCGCTGTATATGACTATGGTCAGAACGGTGTGGAGTTGAAAAATAATATTAAGGAATACTGGTGGAAGTCGATGGTACTGTTGCACGAGAATATCGTGGGTATCGACAGCGCTATCTTCATGCATCCTACTATTTGGAAGGCCTCGGGCCACGTGGATGCTTTCAACGATCCCTTGATTGATAACCGCGACTCAAAGAAGCGCTATCGTGCAGACGTGCTGATTGAGGACCAGATTGCTAAGTACGACGAGAAAATTCAGAAGGAGGTGGAGAAGGCTCGCAAGCGTTTTGGTGACAGCTTCGATGAGGCCAAATATATGGAAACCAGCGAACGCGTGAAGGAGGCTAAGGAGAAGCGCGATGCCCTGCATGCCCGCTATGCTGCTGCTATGCAAGGTCCCGATTTGGAGGCTCTGAAGCAGATTATCCTCGACGAGGAGATTGTAGATCCTATCAGTGGTACGAAGAACTGGACGGATGTTCGTCAGTTCAACCTGATGTTCTCTACTGAGATGGGTGCCAGCGCTGATGGCTCCATGAAGGTGTATCTGCGTCCTGAGACAGCTCAGGGTATCTTTGTGAACTACCTGAACGTCCAGAAGACTGGTCGTATGAAGATTCCCTTTGGTATCGCACAGATTGGTAAGGCCTTCCGTAACGAGATTGTGGCCCGTCAGTTCATCTTCCGCATGCGCGAGTTTGAACAGATGGAGATGCAGTTCTTCGTACAGCCAGGCACAGAGCTGGAGTGGTTCCCCAAGTGGAAGCAGATTCGTATGGCTTGGCACCAGGCACTGGGCTTCGGCGCTGAGAACTATCGTTTCCACGACCACGACAAGCTGGCTCACTATGCCAACGCTGCTACCGACATCGAGTTTAAGATGCCGTTTGGCTTTAAGGAGGTCGAGGGAATCCACTCTCGTACCAACTTCGACCTGTCGCAGCATGAGAAGTTCTCAGGCAAGTCAATCAAGTACTTCGATCCTCAGACCAATGAGAGCTACACGCCGTATGTCATCGAGACCTCTATTGGCGTAGATCGTATGTTCCTCTCTATCATGTGTCACAGCTACTGCGAGGAGAAGTTGGAGAACGGTGAGACCCGCGTGGTACTGAAACTGCCTGCAGCTCTCGCTCCTGTGAAGCTGGCCGTGATGCCTCTGGTGAAGAAAGACGGACTGCCCGAGAAGGCTCGCGAAATCATTAACGACCTCAAGTTCCACTTCAATTGCCAGTATGACGAGAAGGATTCTATCGGAAAGCGCTATCGTCGTCAGGATGCCATTGGTACACCTTATTGTGTCACTGTTGACCACGATACGCTCAACGATGGTTGCGTCACTCTGCGCTTCCGCGATACGATGGAGCAGGAGCGTGTCAAGATCAGCGATCTGGCTTCTATCATCGAAGAGAAGGTCAGCATTGCCAGTGTATTAAAGAAACTGCAGTAATAGAAACATGAAATTGAGAAATATCATCTGGTGCGCTTTGGTTCTGCTGGCATTTGTCTCCTGTAAGGAGGAAGACGACACCATTGTAGAGTACGAGAACTGGCAAACCGTCAATGACAATTATTATAAGAAATTTGTCGAAGAAGCAAAGGGAAAGGCTCAGATTTCGTCATCCTGGGCGCTCTATTCTTGCTATACCAGACCTGAAACTGGTTTCGACCTCTCTTATAGTGACTATGTCGTTGTCGAGAAGCTGGAGGAGGGTAAGGGCACTACATCGCCTTTGCTGACCGATTCGATTGCAGTACACTATGTGGGTCACCTATTGCCTTCGAAGAGCTATCCCAATGGTTTCGAGTTCGACCGTTCCTATATTGGTACTTTCGATCCCGTTGTCGCTTCACCTTCCAAACTATCAATGGTCGGTGTAGTGAAAGGCTTTACGACAGCTTTGCTGCACATGCATCGTGGCGACTATTGGCGCATCTACATCCCTTATCAGCTGGGTTATGACAGCTACAGTAATGGGACGATACCATCCTATAGTACGTTGATTTTCGAAGTGCGCTTAGAAGACTACTGGCTTCAGGTGCAAGGTGATAGAGATCCTGTCTGAGAAATCCAATATCATTAAGCCTATGAAATACGCAGATTATATCCAGAAGATTGAGATTGACTCGCTGTGGAGCGGCAAGAAGCACATTGTGTGGGAATTGGATCCCAAGGTGAATGTGCTGAGCGGCATCAATGGCGTCGGTAAGTCGACCATCCTTAACAAGGTGGTCAAGAGTGTCAACAACAATGGCGACGTTATCAACCATCTGTTGAAGGGTGTGCATATCACTCCAGAGCCACTCGATGCCACCCATCTGCGCTTTGATTTTATCCGCTCGCTGGACAGCAGTCTCAATCAGGCGCTCTCAGAGGGAGAGGGCGCTCTACGACAAATCATATCATCCATAGGCAATGTAGGCTGGTCTTTACTTGATATCCAGCTGTATCACCTGCAGCGTAAGTATCTGGATTATCAGGTGAACATCGGCAATCGCATCATCAATGCCCTGCAAGAGGGGCATGCCGATGCTGCACAACAACTGTCTGAACCCAAGAAGCGTTTTCAGGATATGATGGACGACCTTTTCGAAGAGACAGGCAAGAAGATGGTGCGTACGGAGAACGAGATACGTTTCACGCAGATTGGTGAAACACTACTTCCTTATCAGCTCTCTAGTGGTGAGAAGCAGATGCTGGCCATCCTGCTCACAGTACTGGTGCAAGATCAACAGCCCTATGTGCTCTTCATGGATGAACCTGAGGTCAGTTTGCACATTGAGTGGCAGAAGCGTATGATCGATCTCATCATGGAGTTGAATCCTAATGTGCAGATTATCTTGACAACGCATAGTCCTGCTGTCATCATGAATGGCTGGCTGGACAAGGTCACTGAAGTGAGCGACATCACGATATAATTGACAATTGATAATTCACAATTGACAATTATGCCAAGCAAGCTGAAAGACCAACTCAACTCGCGCTATTTCGAGGCTGCTAACCAACTGAAATCCAAACGGGCACGGCGCAGAATCGTAGCTTATGTAGAGAGCTACGACGATATCTATTTTTGGCGTACCGTGCTGTCGCGCTTTGAGAATGAGGAACGTTTCTTTGAGGTGATGTTGCCTTCTCACAAGCGTCTTGAAAGAGGAAAGAAGTCGGTGCTGATGAATTTCGTGGGTGATCGCGTGGGCCCCGATATGATAGCATGTGTCGATGCAGACTATGACTACATGCTGCAAGGTATAACTCCTCAGTCGAAACGAATTCTGGAGAGTGACTATGTGTTCCATACCTATGCCTATGCTATAGAGAATCTGCAATGTTATGCCTCGTCGCTGCACGATGTATGTGTCAGTGTGACGCTCAACGACCACCGCATCTTTGACTTCGAAGATTATCTTCGTCAGTATAGTGAGGCCATTTTCCCCTTGTTTGTGTGGAGCGTGTGGTTCTATCGCACAGGACACTATGGCAAGTTCACCCTCACAGATTTTGCGCGCGTCATCGATCCGGGAGGTTTTAATGTCTTTGTCCCACAACCCAGCCTTGACCATCTGCGCTCGAAGGTAGGACGTAAGGTTCGACAGCTACAAGCGGAGTTCCCCAATAACAAGGAGGAATACGTGCGACTGAAAGAAGAGATCAAGGCGCTGGGTGTCACGCCCCAGACAACCTATCTCTATATTCAGGGACATAGCCTGTTTGACAATGTTGTGCTGCCAATATTAAGTAAGGTGTGCAACCGCTTGCGTATGGAGCGACAGGACGAGATTATGCGTACGGCCCGCCATCACGTACAGCGTCGTAACGAGATGTCTTGCTATGAACACTCGTTGCAGGATATCCGTCAGATGCTGAAGAAAAATACGGGTTATGCTTTCTCTGAACAGTTCCGTCGGATTCAGCAGGATGTAGAGAATTACCTTAATACAACGTATAACTCACAGGATTCGTCAATTGTCTTTCCAGAATCCGCGGGTAAACAAAACCAGTACTGACATAATCTCAAGACGTCCTACGAGCATCAGGAACGAGCAGAGCCACTTGACATATTCAGGTAGTCCGCTCCACGACATCTCAGGACCAATCTTGGTGCCCAGTGTTGGCCCTACATTACTAATGCAACTTAGGGAGATAGTGATGGCATTGGTGTTGTCAATACCTGTAGCAATCATCAGTGTGGTAGTTGCTATCATCATCAGTGTGAAGATGGCAAAAAACGCCAGCAATGTGTTTATCTGGGAATGCGGAACAGGAATACCGTTGATCTTGACGGGTAATACGGCATTGGGGTGTATCAGCTTGTCAAACTCATTGCGCAACACCTTGAAAACCATTACTAGTCGTACACATTTGAATCCACCAGTTGTCGAGCCTGAACAGGCACCGATAAACATCAGAACACCTAGAATAGCCCATGTGATATGAGGCCACATAGCCGCATCGTCGTTAAACAATCCTGTCGTTGTGATAAATGATACCACCTGGAATAACGATGAGCGGAAGGCGCGTTCCAAGCCATAACCATTGCGCGTCATCAGCAAATACATAATCCATGAGGTTGCAATCAGGATGATGGTGATATATAGCTTGAATTCAGAACTCTTGAACAGACTACCAGGCTTGAGCTTGAAGATACAAGCGTAAAGCATCATAAAGTTGATACCCGCCAGAAACTGAAAGAGGATGGAGATATACTCGATAGTGGCAGAGTTGAAGAATACCGTCGAGTCATTATGTGTGGCAAAGCCTCCTGTCGCCGTTGTCGTCATCGCATAGTTGATGCTGTCAAACCAGTCCATGCCAGCGACGTAGAAGCAAATGATGCATCCAATGGTCAAGGCAAGATAGATAGTCCAAATCCATTTGGCCATTGTTGATAGGCGTGGGTGCATCTTGGAGCGCAGTGGACCTGTAGCTTCAGCGGCAAACACCTTCACACTGCCGCTGCCTACCATCGATGGCAGAATAGCGATGGTGAAGAAAACGATTCCCAAACCACCAATCCACTGGGTCTGTGTACGCCAATAAAGCGTGGCGTGGGGCAGCCATTCAACATCATCGAGGATGGTGGCTCCTGTTGTTGAGAAGCCTGACATCGTCTCGAAGAAGGCATCAGTGACGTTGGGAATATAGCCGCTGATGATAAAAGGCAACATGCCGAAGAAGCTGAATATCAGCCATGTGGATGTTACCAACAGGTAGGAGTCGCGTCGGCTCAGGTTGTTGTTGGCATTGCTGCCGAAGTATTTCATGACAAAGCCGCAGCAGATGGTGAAAATGGCTGAGATAAGAAAGGCCACCAAATCGTCTTCCTTATAATAGAATGATATGCCTGCACAGATGAGCAACAAGGAGCCCAAGAGGAACAGCAGCGATCCGATGATCTTGTATATCAGCCGATAGTTCACCATAGCACGTTGGCCTTGAAATATTTCTCTACTTTCTTGAGGTTCTGCTCATGACAGAATACCATCACTGAGTCGCCTGCCTCAATCTGAGTGTTACCATTGACGAGGATGCCTTGGTCATGACGTACCAAACCACCAATAGTCATACCAAAGGGGAGTCCCAGGTCCTTGACTGCTTTCTTGGTGACACGTGAACCCTCGGCAGCAATGAATTCAGCAACATCTGAGTCAACCATCATCAGAGAGCGTACATTGGTGACATCGGCATCCAGCATCATCTGGTAGATATGGCCTGCTGCCAGCGTCTTCTTGTTGATGATAGTACCGATATCAAGACTTTCTGCCATCTCTACATAGTCGAGGTTCTCGACCATAGCTACCGTCTTGCGTACACCCATACGCTTGGCGGTGAGACAGGCCAGGATGTTGGTCTCAGTGTTGTCGGTAAGGGCGACGAAGGCTTGTGTGTTCTGTATGCCTTCATCCTGCAGCAGTCCCATGTCGCGACCATCACCGTGGATAATCATCGTATCAACATCGTTCAATAACTCGTTGAGGCGTTCACAGCGTTGCTCGTTGATTTCGATGATTTTCACGTTCATATAGTCGGGTACAGTCAGCGCTACGCGTACTGCTGTCTTGCTGCCACCCATAATGATGACATTCTTCACGTCAGCATAATGTTCCTTGCCTGATATCTTGCGGATGTATGGAATATACTCTCGAGTGGTCATGAAGTAAGCGATGTCGTTGACGCGCAACTCGTCGTTACCTCCAGGAATCAGCGTCTCGTCGCTACGCTTGATGGCTACGATGTGGTAAGGGTCGTCAGGACCGCATAGCGTTCTGAGTGGTTGGTTCAGAATCTCACAAGACTCACGCAACTTGATGCCTAACATGACAAGAGCACCACCATGAACATCCCACCGCTGGCGCACCCACGACATTTTCAGTCCATTGGTGATATCAATGGCAGCTAACACCTCAGGATAGATGAGTGAGTTGATACCCATATTCTCGAAAAAAGACTTCAGGTTGGGTGCCAGATACTCAAAGTTGTCAATACGGGCCACAGTCTTCTTGGCACCAAGGGCATGGGCAATCATGCAGGCATTCATGTTGACACTCTCGTCGGGGGTAACACCCACGAAGAGGTCGGTATGTTCTATGCCAGCCTCCTTCAACGTTTGTATACTGGTGGGTGATCCGTGGAGGGTCATGATATCGTACCGTCCTTCTAGGCCCGCCAAGCGCTCTGCCTGCTCGTCAATGAGTACACAGTCCTGATGGTCTTTCGACATAAGTTTCGACAGGTGCGTGCCTACGGCACCTGCCCCTGCGATAATAATCTTCATAGTAGTTCTTCTATGACTTTTTGTATATTTGTCTGATCGATGCCAGCTATGGCTTGGAGTTCAGAGACCTTGCCGTGTTCTACAAACTCGTCGGGTAATCCCAAACGCTTCACGGTAGGTGTGTAGCCGTGGTCAGAGAGCCATTCCATCACGGCAGTGCCCATACCACCCTTGCGAACACCGTCTTCTATCGTTACGATCTTCTTGAACTTGCGTCCAATCTCGTGGAGCATATCCTCATCGAGAGGCTTCAGGAAACGGAGGTCGTAGTGGGCGACAGTAGAATTGTCGGCAATCACTTCCGCAGCAGAAGTTCCTATTGGACCGATGGTAATTACAGCCACTTCGCTGCCGTCTTTCAACTTACGGCCTTTGCCAACAGGGATTGCTTCTAGTGGGCAGCGCCAGTCAACCAGTGAACCGCATCCTCTGGGATAACGGATGACGAATGGTCCTTTATCGGGCAATTGGGCAGTATACATCAAACGACGCAGTTCATGCTCGTCCATGGGTGAGGCAATGGTAAGGTTAGGGATGACACGTAAGGCAGCCATATCGAAGGCACCGTGGTGTGTTGGACCATCTTCGCCTACCAAGCCGGCTCGGTCGAGACAAATAACCACGTTAAGATTCAGCAATGCTATGTCGTGGATAATATTGTCGTAAGCGCGCTGTGCAAAGGCACTGTAGATGTTACAGAAGGGTAGGAGACCGTCCTTGGCCATTCCACCTGAGAAGGTGATGGCATGACCTTCGGCAATGCCAACATCGAAGGTACGCTCTGGCATTTCCTTCATCATGATATTCATGGAACAGCCTGTAGGCATAGCAGGAGTTACACCAACAATCTTATCGTTCTGACGTGCCAGCTCCAGCAGCGTCTCACCAAAGACATCTTGAAAGCGTGGCGGTTTATTGGTGGTATCTTTCACCAGACGTTCGCCCGTATCGGGGTCGAACTTACCTGGGGCATGCCACGTAGTGACGTCTTTCTCAGCAGGGGCATAGCCGTGACCTTTCTGAGTATGCAGGTGTAGCAGCTTGGGACCTTTCATATCTTTCAGCTGGCGCAAGATACGAACCAACTCCTTGACATCGTGCCCGTTGAAAGGACCAAAGTAGCGGATGTCCATACCTTCGAAGACATTCTGCTGGTGTGAGATAGCTGATTTAAGTGCGTTGGTCAGACGGATAAGACCACGACGGCGATCATCTTCAAACAAGCCTTTCTTATGAAGCCAACTAGTGACCTTGAAGCGCAGAGCGTTATAGGTTTCGTTGGTGCTGAATGAAAGCAGATACTCCTGCATGCCTCCTACAGCACGGTCGATTGACATGTTGTTGTCGTTGAGGATGATAAGCAGGTCGTTATCGCTTGATGAAACATTGTTCAAGCCTTCAAAGGCGAGACCTCCCGACATAGCGCCGTCACCAATAACTGCAACAACATGACGGTCCTTGCCTTCGAGTTTGGCAGCTACAGCCATACCCAATGCTGCTGAGATACTGTTCGAGGCATGCCCACATGCAAAGGTATCGTATTCGCTCTCAATGGGTGAGGGGAATGGACGAATACCACCTAGTCGGCGATTGGTCGAGAACTGCTCGCGTCGCCCTGTGAGTATCTTATGTCCGTAAGCCTGATGACCAACGTCCCATACAATGCGGTCTTCGGGTGTCTCATAGACATAGTGAAGGGCAACGGTAATCTCTGCTACACCCAGACTTGATGCCAGGTGTCCAGGATTGACCGATAGCTCTTTCACAATGTCTTCGCGCAGCTCGTCGCAAACCTGTGGCAAATCATCGACACTCAGCTTTCGAAGGTCAGCTGGATATTGTATTTGGGTTAACAGACCCTTGCTCGAAGTTTCCAAATTCTTTCATTTTTACTTTCAAAGTGCAAAGGTACGAATAAGTGAGTGAAAATCCAAATATTATTCGACTTTTTCGAGCGTTCAGTATGCTATCTCACATATTTCTTCCCATTGACGATGTAGATGCCGCGTTGCATGTTAGTGACTCGACGGCCTTGAAGGTCATAGATTCTACCTTTTGTGTCTGATATTTTACTTCTAACTTCTTCTATGCCAGTCTCAATGACCTTTACCAGTCCGTCCTTGTTATAGTAACCACCGTTGCTAAAATCGAGGTTGCCAGTCTGAGGCGATGAGGTGTTATTGAAGATAATCTTGGCAGGTTGTGTAGCAGTGGAGTTGTTCTGCTTCGTGCCGTCCCATGTCCACTTCCATACCTTTTTACCGTTCTCTGTTACGCCTAAGAAGGTGCAGCGCACGCCTGGCCATCCTTTGTTGGCATAGGTGAAATTGTCTGAAGGAGTGTCGGTCCAAGCCCAGCAACTGATGTCGTTTTTCCATTCATCTGGAGCCTCGAAGAAGGCACAGACCTCACCGGGATTAACGATGCATTCTGCCTGTGGGAGTGGCTCGGGCTCTGTGTAGGTGCGTGTAACGATGCCGCTGACTGTGCCACCAATGAGCAGACCAACCTTCAGCGTCATGTTGCCAGCTATGTCAATCTTCGTGCCACTAGCTACCTTCGTACTGCTTGCAGTAGGTGTAGAACCGTCGGTGGTATATACCAGCTGGGCACCAGCCGTAGCGGTAACAGCTGTCAAAGTCGCCTTCTGAGTACCCTCATATTCGCCTGATGCGAGGTC
Organism: uncultured Bacteroidales bacterium; assembly: GCA_902799655.1. Classification (GTDB taxonomy): domain Bacteria; phylum Bacteroidota; class Bacteroidia; order Bacteroidales; family Bacteroidaceae; genus Prevotella. Next base: position 12,621 of record CADCBH010000024.1, on the reverse strand, counting down.
CACCCACGCGGTGTTGGCTCCCTTGTCGAGGTAGTAGGCGAAGTGATAACCTTCAAGTACTTTAATCCATGATGCATCGGGGGTATAGAGTCCCGTCTGTCCTACGACAACAAGAAGCTTGCTCTTGCTGCCATCTGAGGAATAAGCAGCGTATTTCTGCTGGTCGGTCACCACACCGGTATAGGTGCTGGTATTCTGGATGCCTGCTGCTCTGCGTACGTCAATCATAGCCTTGATGCTCTGCTTGCAGTCAATCCAGTGTCTGTAGAATACACAGGGTGTGCCAGGCATAGCCAACAGGTAGGCATTGGCTGCAAGCGTGTCCTTCTTGATAGGGTCTTGATCAGCGTTTGAACGCTTCTCAGTATCGTGATTCTCAACGAAGGTGACTGCATATCGGCGATAGTCGACATCCTTCATGATACTTTCCGAATTCAGCAGGCTATAGTTGGCAGCCTGATTCCAATTTTGGGTGTTATTGTCATTGGAACTACCTCTGAGTGCATTACGCACGGTGTAGCGGAACGAAAAGTCAAAAGCGGCGCTGGTCTTACCTGTATTTTTAATCCAGTTCTTGACAGTAGGGGCATAGCCATCCCAGTATTCTCCTACAGAATAGGTGGGCTCAGCGTCTTCGTTGTACAATTTTGTGAATGAAGCGCTATAGCCCTTCACCATATCATAGCGGAATCCGACATATCCGAGATCGTTGAGCAACATCTTCAAATAGGCCTTGACGTTCTTTTGCACATTCTCACTCGCGTGATCGAGGTCGCGCATACCATCCCATCCCTCGCCAGTATCGTTGTTGGAGCTGAGTTGGTAATTGTTCTGGGTTGCCCAATTCTTGGTGGCTCCTTTATCGTCGTTGGCACAGATGTCTGTTGACTTGAGTTCATAGGTTAAACCGTTGTAGGTCTCTCTGGGGAAGTCCACCCAGCTTGAAACGTTTCTACGATGGTTGATGACGACATCAGCGATGGTGCCAATGCCTTTAGATTTAAAGGTCTGAATCAGTGAGCGCAGTTCAGTCTCGCTACCAAACGAACTGTCGTAATGGCCTGGGAACCAGTATAGATCATCATATCCCATCGAGGTTCCTCCGCAGTTGGCGCTCTGAGGCAGCCATACCAGTGTGAAATACTGCGACAGTTCGTCAGCCTGCTTCTCTAATTTGACCCACTGTGACTGGGAAAACGAATCCCAATAGAATCCTTGGAGCATAACTCCTTCATACTTATTGGGCCATCCCTGTGCTGCCTGTGCTGCCATTGTCAGCGTTGCGACTACGGCAAGGAGTAAAGTATACAAACGTTTCATTGTGTTGATATCTTTTTAGGTTTTCTGTTTGCAAAGGTAGTCATTATATTAATATGTTGCTATTCTGACAATTAAAAAAATCTTTGGCAGGCGTGCAATCGGTTGCGCATTCTGCCTCTTCCTGTCCTAAATAAAATTAATTCTGCTAAAATACTTGCATATTACATAAAAACTTCATATATTTGCACTGCTAAATACACTACATCCTAAACATTACCTATGCTATATGTAGAACTGCCTGAAGAGCATAACGATAGAGAACTCTCTTTCTATCTTGCTATGGAGGAGTATGTGGCGCGCCAGTTGCCGCCTAATGACTACTTTTTCATGTGGCAGGTTGAACCGAGTGTCATCTATGGTCGTAACCAGTTCGTCGAGCAGGAGGTCAACGAAGATTATTGTCGCCAGCACGGCATCCGCCTTTTCCAGCGCAAGAGTGGGGGAGGTTGCGTCTATGCCGACAAGCAGAATCTGATGCTTTCTTACGTGACGGCTACTGACAAGGTTGGCTTTGCTTTCAATAGCTTTATCGGGATGGAACTGCTCTGTCTGCGCAAGATGGGTGTAGAAGCTGTAGGTACCACTCATAACGATGTGATGATAGGCGATCGCAAAGTGAGTGGTACGGCATCCTATCATCTACCTGGACGCACAATCGTTCATGGTACCTTGCTCTACGATACCAATATGGAACACATGCTCCATGCCATTACCCCTACTGAAGAGAAACTCGCCTCGAAAGGCATACAAAGCGTCCGCCAGCGCATCACGTTGCTGAAAGACCATACCACACTCTCCCTCGAAGAGGTGAAGAGCCTTATCCGCAATACCTTATGCGTTGGCAGTTTCCCGCTGTCGAGCGAAGACATTATCCACATCGAACAACAACAATCATTATAGATATTATGGACAACAAACGAACCTGTCTTTATGACAAACATGTAGCTCTCGGAGCCTTGATATCCCCTTTTGGCGGTTTCGACATGCCTATTCAGTATACTAACATCATTGATGAGCATCAGGCTGTGCGCACGGCTTGTGGCGTTTTCGACGTGAGCCACATGGGTGAGGTACTCATCACAGGACGTGATGCCGAACGGTACGTCAACCACATCTTCACCAACGATATCACCAAGGCTGAACCAGGCAAGATACTCTATGGCATGATGTGCTATGAACATGGAGGCGTTGTCGATGATCTGTTGGTGTATAAACAGGCGCAAGACCGCTACTTCCTCGTCATCAACGCCTCTAATATCGATAAGGACTGGGCTTGGATACAACAGCAGGCAGAGGGCTTTGATGTCACTCTCGATCATCAGAGCAATGACTACGGAGAAATCGCCATTCAAGGACCACAGGCTGAGCAGGTTATGAAAGATGTGTTGGATATTGATGGCTCCGACCTCGCGTTCTACACCTTCAAGCAGATAGGCGATGAAATTCTGTCGCGTACGGGATATACTGGTGAGGACGGCTTCGAAATCTATGCTACACCTATTCTTATTAATGAGTACTGGGATCAACTCATAGCCAGTGGACGCTGTAAGCCTTGTGGACTGGGCTGTCGTGATACCCTGCGCTTCGAGGTCGGTCTGCCACTCTATGGTGACGAGCTGTCTGAGGACATCACACCCATTATGGCGGGTTTAGGTATCTTTGTCAAACTCGATAAGGAGGAATTCATCGGAAAGGAAGCTCTGGCTCGTCAGAAAACAGAAGGTCCCGCCAAGAAACTCGTGGGCATTGAACTCCACGACAAGGCGATACCCCGTCACGGCTATCCTGTGCTGAAGGATGGTGAGCAGATTGGTGAGGTGACTACGGGCTACCACGCCATCTCTGTTGATAAGAGCGTCTGCATGGCACTCGTCGATAGCCGCTATGCCACTCTCGATACCGAGGTTGACATCCAGATTCGCAAAAAGACATTTGCAGGACATATCGTTAAGAAACAATTCTATCATAAAAATTATAAAAAGTAATAACCTATGGCAAAAGTAATGGAAGGACTCTACTATAGTGAGTCACACGAGTATGTACGCGTAGAAGGAAACATTGGTTTCATTGGTATCAGTGACTATGCACAGAATGCCCTCGGCAATGTCGTCTATGTCGATATGCCTGAAGTAGATGATGAAGTGACGGCAGGCGAGGAGTTTGGCGCCGTAGAGAGTGTCAAGGCCGCCAGCGACCTGATTGCTCCTGTGACAGGCGTTGTCGTCGAGGTCAATGAAGCCCTCGAAGATCAGCCCGAACTCATCAACAACGATGCCTATGCTAACTGGATTATCAAGGTGGAACTCTCCGATAAGTCGGAACTGGACAGCCTAATGGATGCCAAAGCCTATGCAGCCTTTTGTGAGAAGTAATGATGGAGTATAAGTATTTTCCCCATACTGCCGACGATCTGAAGGCTATGCTGGAACGTGTCGGTGTCGCCACTCTTGACGACCTCTATGCCGATATTCCCGAGACCATCCGCTTCCGACAGGAATACAATCTGCCCGAGGCCTTGAGCGAGGTGGAGATTCGACAGTTGTTCGACGAGATGTCTGCCTATGCTTGGGGCGGCCCTCTGACAGTCTTTGCCGGAGCAGGCATCTATGATCATTATGCCCCATCTGTGGTGCAGAGTATCATTCAGCGTTCAGAGTTCTTGACCAGTTATACACCTTATCAGGCCGAGATATCGCAGGGCACATTACACTATATCTTCGAATACCAGTCGATGATGGCTGAGCTGACAGGTATGGATGTGAGTAATGCCTCGATGTACGATGGTGCTACGGCTACTGCTGAGGCTGTCATGATGGCTTTTGCCAATGCCAAGAAGGCTGATACCGTACTGGTAAGTGCTACCGTTGATCCCAAGGTACGTCGTGTAGTGGATACCTATGCCAAGTATCATGGTATTCGCATCGAGACCATTGCTGAGGAGAAGGGCGTCACTTCAAGGCTGCATCTAGAGGAACGCTTGCAGCAGGGCGGTATTGCTGGTGTGGTGGTTCAGCAGCCTAACTACTATGGTATCGTTGAAGACTGGACGGGAGTGGCTGATGCCGTTCACGAGCAGAAAGCGTTGTTCATCATCAATAGCATTGCTGCTGATCTTGCTGTACTGAAGACCCCTGCCGAGTGGGGTGCAGACATTGCCGTTGGCGATGGACAATCGTTAGGCATCCCGATGTCGTTCGGAGGTCCTGGCGTGGGCTATATGTGTTGTACGGAGAAACTCATCCGAAAGATGCCCGGACGCATCGTTGGTTTGACTCGCGACAATCGTGGACAACGTGCTTTCGTACTGACACTGCAAGCCCGCGAGCAGCATATTCGCAGGCAGAAAGCTACGTCGAACATCTGTTCTAATCAGTCACTGATGGCTCTGTATGTCACCATTTACCTCAGCGTGATGGGCCGTCAGGGATTGCGCGAAGCGTGTGAATTGTCATATGGTGGTGCCCACTATCTCTTAGAGCAGTTGGAGAAGACTGGATGGTTTAAGCTGAAATACCAGCAGCCGTTCTTCAATGAGTTCTGCGTGACCTACGACGGTGATGTCGATCATCTCATCGCCTCATGTGCCGATGCTGGTTTTATGGCTGGTGTCAAAGTCGATGACCATACGCTGATGTTGGCTGTTACCGAACAGCGCTCGATGGAGGAGATTGACGAATTGGTAGAAATCATCAAACAAATTAAGGAGGAAGCCGCATGAATAATCAGTTGTATGGAAACCTGATCTTCGAATTGTCAAAGACAGGACGCAAGGGCTACTCCTTGCCCAAGAATCCCTATCGGCATACTACCGACGAGATCCCTGCTTCACTGCGACGCGAGCAGGAGGCGCAGTTGCCTGAGTGTGATGAACTGACTGTCGTACGCCACTATACCAACCTCAGTCATAATAACTTTGGCGTCAACGACGGCTTCTATCCTTTGGGATCGTGTACAATGAAGTATAACCCCGTCATCAACGAGGAAATTGCCGCCTTGAAGAGCTTTACAGGGTTGCATCCCCTGCAACCCGTCGAGACCTGCCAGCAGGCATTGTGGCTCTATCATAGCTTGCAGGAACTGTTGTCCGAATTGACGGGACTCAGTGAATTTACGCTGAACCCTTGTGCTGGCGCACATGGCGAGCTGACAGGACTGATGGTGATTCGCGCCTATCACCAGAGCCGTGGTGACCATCAGCGTACCAAGGTTATCATCCCCGATTCGGCACATGGCACCAATCCAGCTTCTGCTGCTGTCTGTGGACTGGAGATTGTTGAGGTGAAATCCAAGTCAAATGGCCAGGTTGATATAGAAGACCTTCAAAGACTCATCGAACAAGAAGGTCCAAGTATCGCTGCTATGATGATGACTAATCCCAATACGCTGGGCATCTTTGAACATGCCATTCCTGAGATTACAAAGATGGTCCATGAGGCTGGTGCGCTGATGTATTACGATGGTGCCAACCTGAATCCTATGCTGGGAGCCTGTCGCCCAGGCGATATGGGCTTCGATGTGATGCATATCAACCTGCATAAGACGTTCTCGACGCCTCATGGTGGAGGTGGACCGGGTAGTGGTCCCGTTGGTGTCCGCAAAGGACTGGAACCTTTCCTACCGACGCCACGTGTCATCAAGACCGACAACGGTTTCGAAGTGAATACTGGCGATGATGGACAGTCGCTGGGCAGCATCGGTTCATTTTTCGGCAACTTTACCGTGATGGTGAAAGCCTATGTCTATATCCTCTCGCTGGGTCGCGAGCAGATGAAGATGGTAGGCCCGTTGGCTACGCTCAATGCCAACTACATCAAGGAATCGCTGAAGGATGTCTATGAATTACCTATTGAGGGACTTTGCAAGCATGAGTTCGTCTTCGACGGTTTGAAGGATAAGTCCACTGGTGTCACCACGATGGATGTGGCCAAGCGTCTGCTCGACTATGGCTATCATGCGCCTACGATTTATTTCCCGTTGCTGTTCCATGAGTCACTGATGATTGAACCTACGGAGAATGAGAGTAAGGAAACGCTTGATGGTTTCATCGCTGTGATGCGTAAGATTGCCGAGGAGGCTAAGACCGATCCGGAAATGGTGAAGTCGGCACCGCATACCACGCCTACTTATAAACAAATGCTCAATGACAACAACTGATCTCATTATCATCGGCGCGGGGCCTGGCGGTTACCGCGCCGCTGAATATGCTGCCAAGCAAGGCCTGAAAGTCGTCATCTTCGAGGATGCTGAGGTGGGAGGCACCTGTCTGAATGTTGGCTGTATCCCTACGAAGACCTATGTCCACAGTGCTACCTTTGCTGAGGCCCGCGAGCGTATGGCTACCGTTGTCTCCCAGTTGCGGAGTGGGGTAGAAGGCATCCTCTCGCATCCCAATATCACCCTCGTCCGAGAAAAAGCTTCTTTTGTGGATGCTCATAGCGTCAACGGCTATACCGCCCCTTATATCCTCATCGCCACGGGCTCAGAGACCAAGTGGTTGCCTATCAAGGGCGTTGACGATCCTCGTGTGGTAGATTCAACGGGCTTGCTGAACCTTGATACCCTTCCCAAACGTCTGGCTATCATTGGTGCTGGTGTGATTGGTATGGAATTCGCCTCCGTGTTCCATCGTTTCGGTTCTGAGGTGACTGTGACGGAGTATCTGAAGGAGTGCCTGCCAGCTTTGGATAGTGATATTGCCAAACGCTTGCGCAAGACGCTCGAGAAGCGGGGCATCACCTTTAAGATGAAGACTGCTGTAGAGAATATTGCGGATATCGATGCCGACGTCATCCTGATGGCTACGGGCCGCAAGCCGCGCATACAGCCCGATTTTGCCAATGCTGGTTTTGAGTATGACGAGCGTAAGGGCATTGTCGTCAACGAACACTTTGAGACCAGCGTAAAGGGTATCTACGCCATTGGCGATGTCAATGGTCGACAGATGCTTGCTCATGCTGCCGAGATGCAGGCGGTACATGCTGTCAACCATATTCTCGGTAAACAAGATGCCATCCGTTTCGACATCATGCCTGCTGCCATCTTTACCGACCCCGAGGCTGCCTGTGTAGGACCTACGGAAGACCAGCTGAAAGAGCAGAGCATTGCCTACGAATGCAAGAAGGCCTTCTGGCGAGCCAATGGAAAAGCCCTCGCCATGAGTGAGGGCGAGGGCATGCTTAAACTCTTTGTCACCCCTTCTTCAGAGGGACAGGAGGGTGGCCTTATCTTGGGTTGTCACGCCTATGGCGCTCATGCTGCCGACATCGTTCAGGAAGTCAGCGTGCTGATGTGTCGTGACACCACCGTTGCCCAACTGCGCGATATGGTGCATATCCATCCCACCTTAGGTGAGATTCTGCACACAGCTGTCGAGCAGTAGTTACTTGCAAACGACTTTTGACTTTGTCGTGGTCGCCTGACCGGCAGTCTCTGTGGTGGCCTCGCTTTGGATGGCCTTTACCCAGCAGTTGTCATCGAACTCGTAGGTGGCGGTGGACTTGACATCCATCTTCAGCATACCGCTCTCCATCAGCTGGTCGATGTTCTCTTTGATCATGTCCGCCTGTGCAGGAGCCACCTTCTCAATCTGTGCGATGATGAGCTTCTTGATGTCCTCCTTGTTCATGTCGAGGCTCTCGCTGGTCGTTACGTTCTTGCCGCTGACAAAGTACATGCGCTTCAACTGCAGACCCTGCTGGTTGACGAATGTCTCCTGGGCTCCTGTCATGATGGTCTTGCCAAAGAGGCTCAATGGACCGTGGTCGTTCTTGATGCTTGCCAGCAACCTCAGCTCTGCCAGATTCTCCATGAGCTGCTGTTTCAGCGCCTCCTTGTTGAATACGGTGCTCAGTTGAGGAATCAGTTTGTTGAGTTTTTCGACCATCTCGTCGCAACGTGTGTCGAGAGTCTTCTGCACCTCTGCATAATTCTTGATAGCGGTGATTGTACCGTTCTTGTCTGTGCTGAGCTTGATGGTGATACCCTTCGCTATCTCCATGCTGGCTGCCAGAATCTGTCCTGCGATGCTGCCTTCGGGGATATCGCTGGTGATGGTCGTGGTCAGCATGTCGATGACATACCCGTCAGCAGTAGTCTCTGAAACGGTATAGGTCGTTTCGTCAGTCAGTACGACAGTGCCCTGCATGGGGATGTCGAAAGTGTTGGTTGTCACATACGTTTTTGCAAACCCCTTTTTGAGGGTGGGGAATACCTTCAGCTGTGCCTGTGCAACGAGGGCTGACAGAAGCACCATGCTGAGCATCAATACTTTTTTCATCGTTTGATAGTTGATTATTGTGATGTTAGAATAATTGGTTTGCTATTATTTCTTCTCAGGCACCAGCTTCACGTTGGTGAGCGTCAGCTGGGCCGTCTTCTCGTCAATCTGCTGGTCTTTCGCGTAGTACATGAGGGTGCTGTTGCTGATCTCAATGTCTTTAACGTTGTTGAGACCGAGAATACCACCAGCCTTGATGGCAGTGCCTGCTCCGTAGCATACCACCTCACTGATGTGGATGTCCTGGAAGTAAGGTGCCACCTTCTTCTGCTCGTCAGTAAAGGTCGGTATGGCATTGGGATCGCTGCCTGCGGGACGGTCCAGATAGTCGCACTGGAAGACGATGGCCTCGTCCTTGATGTCGTTCATCACGATGTTCTGGATGTACATCTGACTGGTCTTGCCACCACGTCCCAGACCGCTCTTGAAGCGCAGACCAGTATCGGTACCACTGAAACGGCAGTTGCGCACCACGATGCGGTTCATGCCCTGAATGGTCTCACTGCCCAGCACGAAACCGCCATGGGCATGGAATACAGTATTGTCTTGGATAAGGATGTCGGCACAGCCGTTGGCAGGAGCGTCGGGCTTGTTGTTGCCGCTCTTCATGCAGAGACCGTCGTCTCCGGCATCCACGATGCTGTTGACGATGAGGCCTACATTCACGTCACTGAAGTCGATGGCATCACCGTTCTGGGCGTTCCATGGACAGCGTACCGTGACACCGTCGATGATGACATTCTTCGAGTAGCAGGGATGCAGGTGGAACTTGGGCGCATTCTGGATGGTGACACCTTCTACGAGCACATTCTCACAACTCTCGAAGCGTACCAGGTCGTTGCGCATCTTCTCCTGCTTCTCTGGCGTGTCGGCAATGTTGGGATAGCCAGCTAAGGCATTGAAAGGATACCAGAGTTTGCCGCCGTCCTTCTCTACACCACCGATGACTTTCTTATATTTGTTCCATTCTACATCGCTCACCTTGTTGCGCTTCACGGGGCGCCAGTGTGCACCGTTGCCATCAATGATGCCTTCACCCGTGATGGCGATGTTCTTACGTTTCGAGGCGCGAATGCCAGCGAAGCATTTCGTGGCTGACTTGGGATTGACGAAGAGCGACTTGTCAGGCGACATCAGGATGATGGCGTTACGCTCCAGATGCAGCTCGATGTTGTCTTTCAGCTGTATAGGACCTGTCAGCCAGATGCCTTCTGGCACATTCAGGCGTCCGCCGCCCTGCTTCTGCAGTTTCTTGATGCCGTTCTCAAAGGCCTCCGTGTTCAGTGTCAGTCCGTCGCCCACACCACCAACCTCCGTGATGCTGACGGTATTGGCAGGGAACTGAGGGCGTGTGACCTGTGCCACCTTAGTAGGCAGATTCTGGTAATACTTAGAGTAGTCTTGTGCGTGTGCAGTAAGTGCCATTAGCAGTACTGCTGTAGTTGTAAGTAGTTTGTTCATATCTTTAATTCTTAATTCTTAACTCTTAATTCTTAATTCTTAATTGCCATAGGCAACAACTCTTAATTCTTAATTCTTAACTCTAAATTCTTAATTGCCATAGGCAACAACTCTTAATTCTTAACTCTTAATTCTTAACTTTTAACTCTTAACTCCCACAATCTTGGTGGGTGCCTGCTCGCGGTTGCGCTTGTTCACCACTGTCACCACAGCCTGTGCCAGATTGATGAAGGCCAGACCTGTAGCGGTGTCGCTGTTCAATGCAGCAGGCTCGCCCTTGTCACCACTGTCGCAGATGCCTTGTACCAACGGAATCTGTGCCAGCAGGGGCACGTTCATCTCCTGGGCCAGCTGCTTGCAGCCTTCCTTGCCGAAGATGTAATACTTGTTCTCGGGCAGTTCGGCAGGTGTGAACCACGCCATATTCTCGATGAGTCCGAGGATAGGCACGTTCACCTTCTCGTTGCGGTACATGTCGATGCCCTTGCGCGCATCGGCCAGTGCCACCTGCTGAGGTGTCGATACGATGACGGCACCCGTGATGGCCAGCGTCTGCAGGAGGGTGAGGTGGATGTCGGAAGTGCCAGGAGGTGTGTCGAGGATGAAGTAGTCCAGCTCGCCCCAGTTGGCATCGGCAATGAGCTGCTTCAAGGCATTAGTAGCCATACCGCCTCGCCAGAGTGTGGCTGTGTCGGGCGATACGAAGAAGCCTATCGACAGCAGCTTCACGCCATAGGCCTCGATGGGCTCTATCAGCTGGCGACCATCTACCTCGACGGCATACGGACGGGCATCCTCAACGTTGAACATCTTGGGCATTGAAGGACCGAAGATGTCGGTATCGAGCAGTCCGACCTTGTAACCCAGTCGAGCTAGTGCGATGGCCAAGTTGGCTGATACGGTCGACTTGCCAACACCGCCCTTGCCGCTGCTCACGGCAATGACGTTCTTCACCTGGGGCAACAGCTTGCCAACCTCCGGACGGGGCTTCGACTTGAACTCCGTCTGGATCTCTACCTCCACATCCTGTCCGCAGTGGTATTTGATAGCAGCCTCGGCAGCCTTGACGGTCGATTTCAGAAACGGGTCGGTATCTCTTGGGAACTCCAGTACTACCGTCACCTTATTGCCATTGATGGCAGGCTGGTCGGCCACCATCTCACTCTCTACCAGGTTCTTTTTCGTGCCGGCATAGGTCACCGTAGCCAGCGCGTCTATAATCATTTTGGGATATAGTGTCATCACTTTATTTCTTTTTACGTGGCAAAGGTAAGAAGAAAAAACAAAACTACAAAGAGAAAAACATAGGAAAATTTGGTGATGCCGATTCTTTTTATTACCTTTGCCCCATAACGTCGACAAACTAAAGCACATCTATTAGTCTGGCTCGTGGCTATATGTATGGTGAGAGCCGCGTCATTGTCGGAGCCCACTGGCAGAGCGATGTCGATGCTGGTCGCCTGGCTGCCTCTGCCGCCTATGCCCGTCTGCACACCAGCGAGCGCTTCCTGGAACAGATGCGTTTGGCACGCCTCGAATATCGTTGCAAGGCCGGTCTTGCCACACCAGCCGAACAGAAGGCTTACAAGAAGTTGAGGAAGTAACAGCTTCGTCCAAGCCTTATTCCTATTTGAAAGAAGCAAGCGAAGTGCTTGCTTCTTCCTTGTGGGTCGCTTGCTTCGAGCAAGTGCCCCGTTTGCTTAAAGCAAGGTGAGAAGTGGTTCTCGTTTTTCGTTTTTTTCTTCGAATTGTTTGGAAGTTACGAATATATTCTATATCTTTGCAGAAACTAAAACGTTATGAGCAATGACATTCTTGAATCAGTTTCACAAAGAGGCTATGGAGCGTACGATGCGGAAAATCGAAGAATCAAAGAAATCTCCGATGAGCTCCAAAGACTTTGCCGACTACATGAGGCACAACCTCGAACAGGCCAAGAAGATAGAAGCCGCTTCGAAATAGAGCAACGCGTAGCCGAACAATACGCAAAATCTGCAGGAATGTGGATTCCTATGGATGAGGTGTTTGATTTGGGCACTCCTGGCCCAAGCGGTAACGAGAATGATACCTATGTAGCTAAAGATACAATCTTCAAGGTGAACAACCTGCTAAATAGTGGCAGTATTCATAACTTGCTGGACAAAATCATTCTTCATAATCTAGTATTCCCTAATACAGCCTATAAACTGATAGGGTTTGCTGGCTATGATGGTCGAAGTGTGATGCCAGTTATGGAGCAAGAGCGCATCTGTAACGCCCAGCCTGCCACACAGATTATGATAGACACCTATATGTCTGCCTTGGGCTTTACTAAAGAGAATGACGAAGGCCGATACTCAAATGGAACATACCTCGTTTGGGATGTCGTCCCTCGCAACGTTCTTGTAGATGCAGATGGCGATATGTATGTGGTTGATGCAGAAATAAAAGGGTTATGAGTCTTTGAAGATATGGCCACAAACAAGAATGCACAATTGCGGTATCAGATACTGGATAGATGCTTCAGTAATTTCCAGAAACGATATCTGCATGTGAGCTCTCTGCTTCTACTAATAAATTTTCAA
>CADCBH010000023.1 GCA_902799655.1 uncultured Bacteroidales bacterium | reverse complement strand
CATCACACTGCCATCGGCCTGCTTTGCCACTTTCCCGGTCTCAATTGTGATGGTTCTTCCATCAGGCAATTGAATACTTTTCGTAATTACGTTCATCTTATATAAAAAACATCTAAAAATAAAAAAAATCTTGCTTTCGTTTGCAAAACGGCCACAAAGTTACACATTATTATAATAATAAACGAATAAAAGGCGGCAGAATTATTGTTTTTTAGTAAATAATGTGTACCTTTGCACGAAAATTTTAAAATGACAATGAAAAAGTATCTAATAATGGCACTGGCCGTGCTCGCACTGGCTTCGTGTAATGAGAAGAAATTCCATGTTGAGGGCAGCATCAGCAATGCCAAAGATTCGCTACTTCTCTTTGAGAATGTCGGCATTGAGGAAGTGACGCTGGTTGACTCTGTACGTCTAGGTGACGACGGCTCCTTTGCATTTAGCGGTGAGGCCAAAGGGGCCCCAGAGTTCTACCGTCTGCGCATCGCCGGACAGATCATCAACGTCTCGATAGACTCCACAGAGACCGTCACCGTCAAGGCCAGCTATCCGCAGATGGCTACGCAGTATGAGGTGAGCGGTTCAGACAACTGCTTGAAAATCAAAGAGCTGTCACTCAAACAGATTGACCTGCGCCAGCGCGTCATCGCCATCAGCGATAACGAGAACCTGACCGTCAAGGAGACCAACGACAGCATCTTCAACCTTGTACAGCAATATAAAGACGAGGTGAAGAAACAATATATCTATGCCGAGCCCGGCAAAGCCTACGCCTATTTTGCTCTGTTCCAGACACTGGGCAACATGCTGCTCTTCAACCCACGCAACGACCGCGAGGACATCAAGGCCTTTGCCGCTGTAGCCACCAGCTGGGACAGCTACTATCCTAACAGTGAGCGTGGCGCCAACCTGCACAACATCGCCATCGAGGGTATGAAGAACGTGCGCATCAACAATGCCGCCAAGGCTCAGTCTATCGACGCCAGTCAGATAGAAGCTGCAGGACTCATCGACATTGCGCTGCCCGACAACAAGGGTAAGGTGCGCCACCTTACCGACCTGAAAGGTCAGGTGGTGCTGCTCGACTTCCACATCTTCGCTGCCAAGGAGTCGCCGGCACGCATCCTGCTGCTCCGCGAGTTGTATAACAAGTATCACGCACAGGGTCTGGAAATCTATCAGGTAAGCATCGATCCCGACGAGCACTTCTGGAAGCAGCAAACGGCTGCACTGCCTTGGGTGAACGTACGCGACAGCGAGGGTCTGCGTTCACAGAGCCTCATCATGTATAACGTACAAGGTATTCCCGAATACTTCCTCATCGACCGCGGCAACAATATCGTCGGTCGCATGCAGGAGATTAAAGATTTAGAGCAGGCCATCAAGAACCTGCTCTAAGCAAAAAATCACCATTTCATCAAACTTTTCAGATAGGCCGTCAACTCGACGGCCATCTTTTTGTGCTGTTCGAGCGAGGGATGCCATGAGGCGCCATAGCCGAGGTCACCATGCTGTGGGGTGAAGTCGAAGCGATAGACTTGCTTATCACCCTGACGGCGGGCCTCATCGACCACATCATTTTGTATACGTTTGGCGATATCGAGTTCCTTACCATTCAGCATCGAACCACAGAGCATCACAATCTTGGCTTTGGGATTATGGCTACGCACTTGATTGAGGAAGCGCTGGTAGGCAGTCTTCAACAAAGTTTCGTCGTAGTTATTGGTGGACAAGTCGTTGGTACCCAAATTGATACACACCAGCTGCGGCTGATAGCGGCTGAAGTCCCAGCGCTCAGAACGGTCGTAGAGGTTGGTGTATTCATATTCGGTGGTCATCACATTCTCAGGAGTGCCTTCCTTCGGACCGCCATAGCTGCGATAGACACCTATGCCGCTACGAGCCACCACATGGGCACGGGCATTCAGGTTACGCGTCGTCATCTGGGCATAGGTGAAATAGTGGTTCTCCGTCTCGTACTCGAAGGGATCGGAGCAAACGATACTCTCGTTGCCATAACCACAGGTAATGCTGTTGCCGATAAACTCGATGGTACGCTCGGGCAATGTCGGCGGCGCCAACAGACTGGCACCCTCGTCGAGAATGAAACCACGGAAGTCGGGTTTCAGCTCGTAACCTTCTATGACATACATCAGACGCAACGTGTGACGCCCCTGAGGCAGTGCGGTTGCCAACGTCACCACCGAGTCGCGCTCACCCATCAATGCCACCTTGAAAGGCTCGGCGGCATCGACCTGTGCCATGAAATAGCCACTCTTGGGCTTGGCCCACAAGCGGATGCTGCTACCCGTAAAGCACACATTGATCTGTGTACCCGGAAAGGTGAAACGGGGACGCTCTGGATTGTCAAAGCAGATACGACCCACATACTGGATGTTCTTATCGGTAGGTTTGATGACGGCACCCTTCAATGCGAGGGTGGTTGATGCCTCGATGCTGAGTGTCAGCAAAGTGGTCAAGGTAAGTAGTAGAATGCGTTTCATGCTGCAAAATTACGAAATTATTTATAAAACATCATGTATAATTCATATTTATTTTTTATCTTTGCACACAAAAAGTATTGATGGACCAGGATTTTGACATCAGACAGGAGCAGTTATCGTCGAGCGAGAAGGAGTTTGAGAACGCCTTGCGCCCGCTGGCCTTCCATGACTTCAGCGGACAGAAGCAGGTCGTTGAAAACCTCGAAGTATTCGTCGAAGCTGCCAAATACCGTGGAGAGCCTCTTGACCATGTGCTGCTGCACGGCCCTCCCGGATTGGGTAAGACCACACTTTCAAACATCATCGCCAATGAGTTGGGCGTAGGCTTCAAGATCACCTCCGGGCCTGTACTCGACAAGCCCGGTGACTTGGCTGGCATCCTGACCTCGCTGGAGAAGAACGACGTGCTGTTCATCGACGAGATACACCGCTTGTCGCCCGTCGTCGAGGAGTATCTCTACTCGGCCATGGAAGACTACCGCATTGACATCATGATCGACAAAGGCCCGTCGGCTCGTTCCATACAGATTGACCTCAACCCCTTTACGTTGGTGGGTGCCACCACACGTAGCGGACTGCTGACCGCTCCGTTGCGCGCCCGTTTCGGCATCAATATGCACCTGCAATACTACGAGCCGTCAACGCTGCAGAAGATCATCGAGCGTTCGGCAGGTATCCTGCGCGTACCCATCACTGGGGAAGCCTCGGCAGAGATTGCACGCCGCTCACGCGGCACGCCCCGTATTGCCAATGCCCTGCTGAGAAGAGTGCGTGACTTCGCACAGGTGAAGGGTACTGGTCGCATCGACACTGAAATCACGAAGATAGCCCTCACGGCACTCAATATCGACCAGTATGGTCTCGATGAAATCGACAATCGCATCCTGCTGACTATCATCGATAAGTTCCGTGGCGGTCCCGTAGGTCTTACCACCATCGCCACAGCCATCGGTGAGGACAGCGGCACCCTCGAAGAGGTGTACGAGCCCTTCCTTATCATGGAAGGATTCATCAAGCGCACACCGCGAGGCCGCATGGTGACTGATCTGGCCTATAAGCACTTCGGACGCAACCCCTATACGGGAAATATCATGGAACCAAGCCTATTTGAGTAATATGCAAAAAGTTGGTATCTTTGTGGGGTCGTTCAACCCCTTTACAGTGGGCCACGATTCTATCGTGACTCGCGCACTCCCGTTATTTGATCGTTTGGTCATCGGTGTGGTAGGCGATCAGGTGCACAAGCCCGACATGCCGAGTGCCGAGGAGCGCATCAAGGCTATCAAGGATCTCTATTGTGATGAACCACGTATCGAGGTAAAGCCCTATTACGGGCTGGCCGTCGACTTCGCCCGTGCAGAAAACGCCCATTTCATCGTGAAAGGTGTGCGCTCCGTCAAGGACTTTGAGTATGAGCGCGAGCAGGCCGACATCAATCGCCAACTGAGCGGTATTGAGACCATCCTTCTCTATGCCGAACCGCAATTTTCGTCCATTTCATCGACAATGGTGCGCGAATTACAGCACTTCGGCGTAGATGTCAGCGAATACCTCCCCCACAAAAAACATTAGCCCATGATTACCTATTCATCAGAAAACGTCAAGTTCCCCAATATCAAGCGTCGCGAGACCACCGCGTGGATTCGTCGCGTAGCCGCCACCTACGGCAAGAAGGTCGGCGAGGTGGGCTACCTCTTCTGTGATGACGAACATATCCTTGAGGTCAATAATGAATATCTGGGGCACGACTACTATACCGATATCATCACCTTCGACTATTGCGAGGATGATATCCTCAACGGTGACTTGGTCATCTCGCTGGACACCGTGCGCACCAATGCCGAGCTCTTCCACAAAGACTATGACGAGGAGTTACACCGTGTCATCATCCACGGCATCCTCCACCTCTGCGGCCAGAACGACAAGGGCCCCGGAGAGCGCGAACAAATGGAGGCTGCCGAAAACCGCGCCTTAGCATTGCGCTAAGCCCCGTCACTTTCGGGTCGTTCCTTGCCTATCTCTACTAAACCATGGGTTGAAGTAGTTGTTCTATCTCGTCCAAATTATTGGCGACGCAGATGTAGTCGCGCCATTGACCACGAATAACGCCACGCTGTTGCAGGTCGTCGAGCATGGCAATAGCGGCATCCCAGAAGCCTTTCATATTATATAACACGACCCGCTTGTGGTGATAGCCGATGGTATAGGATGCCGCTACGGTAAACACCTCATCGAGGGTGCCCACTCCACCCGGCAGGGCAATAAAAACGTCGCTTTCATCGAGCATCAGCTGCTTGCGCTCGTTGAGATTGTTGCAGGTCAGCACACGGTCGTTATACTGCGACGTGCGGCCCGTTTCCTCTACAATGCTGGGTACCACACCGATGGTATGCCCACCAGCAGACTTGGCAGCCTTTGCCACACACTCCATCAGTCCTTGGTTGACACCGCCGAACACAATCTCGTGCCCATGCTGGGCTGCCCATACTGCCAGTTCCTCAGTCAGCACGAAGAAGTCGGCATCGATGGCGTTATTCGCAGAGCAAAATATACCTATCTTCATAGTTCATCATCATGTTATTTGCTGCAAAGATAGTCATTTTTTACGCTATTTCTTTCATTTATTGGCAAAACTTTAGTATATTTGCGCCATCAATTAATCTTAAAAGGTCTATGAAAACAAAAACAACCTTTCTGATGCTGGCAACGGCGATGATGCTTGCCAGCAGTTGTCAGTCACACTACGAGGTGGCTTCGATACAGCGTTCGCGCATCTTGGTGGATGCCCGCTATGACGCACAGCCTGACGCCAAGGCTGCCGAGTTCCTGAAACCCTACAAACATGTGGTCGACTCCATCTTGGGACCAGTCGTGGGCCGCTCAGCGAAGTACATGAAGGCAGAGCGTCCGGAAGGTGAGCTGTCGAACCTGCTGTCCGACATCCTGATATGGGCTAGCAAGGACTACGGCGAGAAGCCTGACTTTGCCATCTATAATATGGGAGGTGTAAGAGCTGACCTGCCGAAGGGTGACATCACCTATGGCGATGTGCTCGACATCGCACCCTTTGAGAACAAGATTGCCTTTGGCACACTAACGGGTGCTGAGGTCACAGAGCTCTTCAGCCAGATTGCCGCCACGGGTGGCGAAGGTGTCAGCCATTCCGTACGCATGGTCATCAGTAAGGACGGCGAGTTGCTTAGCGCAACCATCAACGGTGAGTCCATCGACCCCGCCAAGGAATACCGTATGGCTACCATCGACTATCTGCTAGGAGGTACAGATAAGCTGGAAGCCATGAAAAAGGCTCGTAACGTGAATGCCCCCAAGGACAAGTCAAACAACACGCGTTTTATCATCATGAACTACTTCAAGGACATGCAGAAGCAGGGTAAGGTGGTAGATGCCCAGATTGAGGGACGCATTATAGAAAAATAATATAAGGAGGAAAAACTATGAAAACAAGATATTTTCTCGTGATAGTAATGGCACTGTTCGCCCTATCCGGACAAGCCAAGAAACATAAGCAGTTGGTTATCCTGCATACCAACGATACACACTCAGCCATACTACCCCTCAACAACGAGTTCCCCGACACTATGAAGGCCGGACGCGGCGGATTCCTGCGCCGTATCGCCATGCTCAAGGAGGAACGGCAGAAACATCCCGACCTGCTGTACTTCGACAGTGGAGACTTCTTCCAAGGCTCAGGATACTTCACGCTCTTCAAGGGTGAAGTGGAGATAGGACTGATGAACCAGATGGGCCTCGACGCCACGACCATCGGCAACCATGAGTTCGACTTCGGTCTTGAAAACATGGCACGTACCTTCAAGATGGCCACCTTCCCTATCCTGTGTACCAACTACGACTTCACTGGTACCGTGATGGAGGGTGTTACCAAGCCATGGATTGTCATTAAGCGCAATGGTGTGAAGATTGGCGTCTTCGCTGTCTGTCCCAAGATGAAAGGACTGGTCAGCGACAAAAACTGTGTAGGCGTGAAGTACCTCGACCCAGGCAAGGTAGCCCTCGAGACTGCTACCATGCTGAAGACACAGCAGAAGTGTGACATTGTTATCTGCATCTCTCACCTAGGATGGAACAGCAACCGCGGCGAAGATGACCAGTACATGATTGAGCACTCACGGAATATTGACCTCGTGCTAGGCGGTCATACCCACACCTACATGAAGAATCTGGAATACTGGAAGAATATGGACGGCAAGCCCATCGCCGTCGACCAGAACGGCAAGTCGGCTATCTTTGTCGGCAAGATCGTGATAGATCTGAAATAACACGACACGTCGGCTACGATGACAAGACATCCCCCGCTCTACTACCTAAGAGCGGGGGCTTTTTTGTATCTGGCATCAGACTGAAGAAAATACTTTCATCATTTTTAGGTATTGTGGGACAACATAGAACAGCGTACCTTTGCAGCCGGAAAAGAAAACAAAGGTAAAAAGAAGATGAAAAGATTACTTTTAGCACTGATCAGCACCTGTACATTATTATATGCACATGCACAAAGCCATCTGACCGTAGGTGGCTATGGCGAAGTGGTGATGTCGCGCAACTACTACAGTGACCATGTGAGCCGCTACAGTCAACCCGAAGAGCATAAGGATGACCCCTCGCACGGTCGTTTCGACATACCGCATGCCGTCATCTACCTGGGATATGACTTCGGCAATGGCTGGTCGCTGGGCACAGAGATAGAGTTTGAGCACGGCGGCACGGGTATCGCCTATGAAAAGGAAGACGAGGAAGGCGGTGAATGGGAACAGGAAACCGAGAAAGGCGGTGAGGTAGAACTGGAGCAGTTCTGGCTGCAGAAGACCTTTGCACCATGGGCCAACGTACGTGTGGGACATATCGTGGTACCCGTCGGACTGAACAACGCCCACCATGAGCCAACAAATTTCTTTACCGTCTATCGTCCTGAAGGCGAGAACACCATCCTACCCTCTACGTGGCATCAGACGGGTATCTCCTTCTGGGGGCGCTACGGCGATTTCCGCTATGAAGCACAGGTGCTAGCCGGCCTCAACAGCGACAACTTCACCAATGTCGGCTGGATTAACAAGGGCCATAAGTCGCCGATGGAGTTTGACGTAGCCAACAAATATGCCGCAGCCCTGCGCATCGACAACTATAGCGTGCCTGGTCTGCGCATCGGCATCAGTGGCTACTACGGCCACAGCATCGGCAACACCTACCCTGCTGAGAAGGATGGTGTCAGCACGAAGTACAAAGGACGTATCGCCATCGGTTCTATCGACTTCACCTATAACGCCCACAACTGGATTGTCCGAGGACAGGCTGACTACGGTTATCTGGGCTCTGCCGACCAACTGAAGAACATGTATAACCGCAAGAATGCGAAGTCACCCTTCAAGCATTCCGCCTATGTCAGTGGCAATGCCTATGCTATCGGTATAGAAGCCGGCTACGACATCTTCTCGCAGATTGCCGCTCTACGTGACAAACATAGGAAGTTGTATCTCTTCGGACGCTATGAGAACTATAACCCCTATGCCTCTGACACCAAGGACACGCACTACGGCTATACCAAAGTGCAGCGCATCGCCGCGGGCATCAACTACAAGCCCATCAAGGAGATTGTCGTCAAGGCTGAGTACAGCCACCGCTTTCTGGACAGCCAGTATAACAACGAGCCGTCAGTGAACGTGGGTATCGCTTACGAGGGATTCTTTAAGTAGGTTAGAGGTTAAAGGTTAGAGGTTAGAGTTTAGAGTTAATTAACCACATATAAATATAATAAGCAATGAAAAAGTATTTTGTTCTACCAGTGGCCGTCCTTCTGGGCGCCCTGAGCCTGTCATCGTGTAGTGAGAGCAGCGATGGCAACAATGACAACGGTAACACCAACTTTGAGATTGTAAAGACCTCGCCCCTCGTTGACGATGATGCCTATCCAACAAACATTACCGAGGCTAACTACTCGAAGAACACTTTTGGCAGCACTGCCATGAACGCCTGTGAGGAATTGGGCAACCAGTTGGGCAAGGCCAACGAAGTCATCGGCAAGGCCAAACTCAGCGACGTACAGCGTGACTACCTGTATAAGGTGCTAGAGAACGTCGTCAGCAACGTCATCGTACCGACCTACACCCAGCTGGCCGATGAGACTGAGGCTCTGGAGCAGACCCTGCACGGACTGACCACAGCAACCATTACACAAGCCAAGATCAACAGCGCCTGCGCCGACTTCAAGGAAGCCCGCAAGTACTGGGAGCGTAGCGAGGCCTTCCTGGGTGGTGCCGCTGCCGACTTCGACGTAGATCCCACCATCGACTCATGGCCACTGAACCGCTCACTGTTGCTGACCTATCTGGCTTCAGGACGTACTGACTTCAGCGACGAGGAGATTGAGGACGCAACCATTCTGGGATTCCACGCTCTGGAGTTCCTGCTGTTCCGCAACGGACAGCCCCGCAAGGTTGCTGAGTTCCAGGGCAACGACACCTACAAAGGTTTCGAGAACATCAGCGGAGCCTCTGAGCTGGCCTACGCACAGCGCATCTGCACCCTGCTGAAGGAGCGCACCTTCCAGCTACAGGTAGCCTGGGAGGGTGAGACCACCAAGAACGCCAGTCGTCTGGCTATTGTCAAGGCTGCTGGTTTGGAATATCAGACCGAGAAGGGTCTCTCCTTCGGTGACAACCTGAAGCTGGCTGGTAAGAACAGCAAGAGCACCTTCCCCGATCTCACCGATGCCATTGCCCAGCTGTTGTCTGCCGACGAGGGTAGCTGCTTCGCCATCTGTAATGAGGTGGGTACCGCCAAGATTGCCAATCCCTTTGCCAATGCCGACATCGCTTATGTGGAGTCACCCTACAGCTACAACTCCATCACCGACTTTGCCGACAACATCCGTTCTATCCGCAACGTTTGGCTGGGTTCAACCAACAAGACAGCCAACGACTACTCGTTCCATACCTTCTTTGCCAGTGTCAACAAAGCCACAACCAACAGTGCATTGGAGAGCGGCTATGTGGCAGCTATCAGCAGCATCAGCAACATGCCTGCACCCTTCGTGAAGTACTGCAGCGTCTTGTCTGGCAAAGCATTCGACGACCCAGAGAACTGGGACAGCACGTCAGGAGAAGAAGAATAACACATTCGCTCATGTATAGCGAACAAACAATAATGATAAGCTTATGATAAAATTACAGAAAGTATTTTCTGTCACCATCAATGGGCTGTTAGCATTTTCTATGCTGACAGCCTGTTCTGACGACAGCACCAACTCTTCGTTGACCAAGTTAGGTGAACTGGAGGACGGTGAGGAGGTCTTTGGTAAGGCCACTGGTAACTTCACGGCCGAGGAGTGGTTCCCCGGCGGTGCGTTAGGAACTACGGAGAATGCGAGCTACTCAGCTATCACCCCTGCTGCCGAACAGGCTGGCATGGAGAATGACTTCAACGTCGGTGAGGACTTCTTCGAACATCTCTACACCTTCGAGCAGGATCCTCGCAAGGGACTGGGTCCTGCCTGGGTCCGCAACAGCTGTATTGCCTGCCATCCCAGCTACGGCCATGGCAAGCGCCAAACGGAGTATCGTGCCAACCAGATTGGCAACGGCTATCTGTTGGTCATCTATCACCCCGATGAAGCCTATACTACCGATGGTGTGCGCTACACCACCGAGCAGTCAGGATACATCAGCGAGGTAACGGGTATGCCACAGACACAAGCCATGAAACCCTTCAAGGCACCTATCGACGAGGACCAGATCAAGATTGAGTGGAAAGAGGTCACCACCATGCCCAGCGGACTGGCGATGACATTCCCCAACGATCCGGAAGGCGAGAAAGAGAGCTATTCGCTCATCTATCCAGATGTCACCATTCCCGTAACGGCCTTCAACACGAACCCGTTGCCTACCAATTATGAGGTACGCCTGGAGTCAACCATCGGCATCTATGGTACAGGACTCCTCGACGCGTTGAACGACGAGGACATTGAGGCCCAGTGGAAGCAGGAGTCGAAGTATGTGGACCTGAACCCCAACATGTGGGATAAGGAGGCTGGCACCTTCAAGGCCAGCGCCTACTATTCAACCCCCTATAACGACACGGGCGCGCATCGTGGCAGCCATGGTCCGCTGAAACGCTTCACCTACGCCATGACACGTGGCTCACTACAGGACGGTGCTGGTGCGAACGCTATCTGGAATATCACCAACGTGACACGTTCCGACCGTCACTGGCTCTACACCACGACGGCATGGGCCAAGGCACAGAGTGAGGATGCCGACGTCATCAGCTATATTAAGCAGAATGGTGCCTCAGAAAGCAGTCTGCTGCACCCCTATTATGCCGATGGTACCGATACAGGCATCAAGGAGCGTGTCTATAAGGTTCTGAACACACCAAGCATTGCCTATAAGGAGACCTTCGAGAAATACCTGCTCAACGGCAAGCCCTATGACGGCAAGGAGGAGATGAGCGACAAGCAGTATTACCAGTTTATGGTGTGGCATCGTGGACTTGCCGTGCCTGCTGCCCGTAATCTGAACGATGCCGAAGTACAGCGCGGTAAGCAGCTGTTCAGCGAACTAGGCTGTGCACAGTGTCACCGTCCGTCATGGACTACCGGCAGCGATAATATGTGGGTGGATGCCTCTATCAAGGCTTATGCCGCCAGCATCGGCAAAGACCCTGCCAGCATGCTGCCTAAATATCCCAACCAGACCATCTGGCCCTACAGCGATATGGTACAGCACCGCCTGTTCATGGAGAACGACATCCGTACCGGTTGGTGTCGCACCACCCCATTGTGGGGACGTGGTCTGAGCCGACGTCTGACAGGTGCCGATGACCGTCTGCACGACTGCCGCGCACGCACCATCGTCGAAGCCATCATGTGGCATGGCTATTCCAAACAGTCACAAGGCTATCGCGCCACAGAGAAGTTCTATAACCTGAAGAAGGCCGACCGCCAGGCGGTGGTTCGCTTCATCGAATCAATCTGATGCGCCAAGTTCTCTTTATATTATTATGGATTGCAGTGGGCTGCAAGGCATGGGGCTCCCCTATGCCCCAGTCCACTGCGGCCCATTTCTGCCAACTGATGGTACTGGATGCTGACGGCAAACTGAAATCGATCGGCGCCTTTGCCAATGGCGACACACAACTCTTTGTGGAATATGTCTTCCAACACGACGGATGGCGCGACCTGCGCATCTTTCCGCACGGCAACCACTGGTATGCCGCGACCGATATGCTACCAACATCGTTAGACCATGAACACCAACGGTACATCCAAGAGGTATTTCCACGTATCATCAAAGAGGTGGAAATGGAACACTGGCAAACGGTCGACGCCTATATAGACCGTCTGCTGGAGTACCAGCGCACTTTCTCAGACAACACCCCCGTCCGTTCAACCGGTGGCATTCTCCACACACTACTCATTTTCCTTTTCTTCCTCCTATTCCTCAGCATCGGTCTCTGGCGCCGTTTTAATTTTTCCTGAAGAAAAGTTTTGTTTTTAGTTGAGTTGTTTGTATCTTTGCAGCATGACTAAAGAGATATCCGTAAAAGGTGCTACTCTTCTCGTCCTGCTGTTAACGGTACAAACACTTATGGCACAGCCGTTGTGCCGTGTGGTGAAATATGACGAAAAGGACGGTGTATCTTCGAGCCATGTGGTCCAGTTGCTGCAGGACGATCAGGGTTATATGTGGTTTGCTACATGGAATGGACTATGCCGCTATGACGGATATGAGTTTCAGACCTTCAAACCCAAGGCTGGCGACGGCTCTCACATGACAACAGACCGCATCCGTAACATCTGTCTGCTGCCAGGTGAGAAGATTTTATGCACCACAGACGATGGCGACTATTTGTTCGACCTGCACAGCTACCGCTTTTGCGACATAGATTCCAGCGCCCACCGCTATTCTAACAGGGAACTGATGAAGTTCAGAAAGAGCCGCTCACTCCAGAACCGTCAAGGTTATTCGTGGACGGACAGGCACCAGACGCAGTGGACACTCAGTGCGGACGGTACATTGACCTATCAGCAACAGGGTAATAGTCAGCCGACACACTATCCGCTGTCAATGCCTTTCCATTCATTAGCCTTTGTCATGGCAGACCGCGATGGCAGCCTCTGGGCACAGGACAATAGTGCCATCTACCATTTTATCACCGATGTCAGTCGTACACGCCGCATAGATATCAATCCCCGCGAAGAGGTGAAATGTCTGTTTGCCGACAGCAAGGGCCACTATTGGGTGACCACCAAAGGTGATGCTGCCATCCGTCTCTACGATGCCGCCACTGACCGTTTGTTGGGCTACCTTGGTACTGACGGTCGTCTGCACCAGCAACATACCTGTTTCTTTGCTCCAGTCTATTGTATGTATGAGATGCAGGACGGTACTCTGTGGTTAGGAACAAAGAAAGGAGGACTCTTCCGACTGCACAGCAAGAGAGGCGAACAGTACGAAATTGTCCATTTCACCGATACACCACACCAAGATGTCTATCATATCACGGCTGACCGTTTTAGTCGGTTGTGGGTGGCCATGTTGGGTGGTGGTGTCTGTTATAGCGATGACGCCAGCGCTGACCAACCTCACTTCAAGGTGCCTAAGAACTACCCAAAGGAACAATGTCCGAGGGTGCGTTATCTATTGCTAAGCGATAATCTATGGATGGCAGCAACAGGTAGTGGTCTGTTGGTAGCCCGCATGGAGCAGCAGGCCGACAAGATGCTGTTCAGATTGCACCATCGCGAGACGGAGCGAGCTAACAGCCTGAGCAGCAGTGCCACGATGGATGTGGTGCGCGACCGGCAGGGACACTACTATGTTAGCACGGAGAGTGGAGGCGTGAATCTAATAGAAAGTGCTGACTTACTGGCTGACCAGCTCATTTTCCGCCATTTCAACGATAGTTCGCATGTGCAGCACAATGATAATGTGCAGACGATGACTACTCTTACTGATGGTGGAGTGATGGCCGTCGGCAGTCATCTGCTGACATTGATAGATTCAACGTATCATACCCGTGTACTTGATGCACGCCACTTCCATGCCGACTATCGCTTTAGCGAGGCTCATCCCCTACAGCTCCATGGCGGAAACTGGCTGATAGGACTGATGGATGGTGCCATTATTACGTCGATGCAACAGTTAAAAGTTGACAGTCCTGTACCTTCGGTAGTGCTGACAGCACTCTCCGTACAAGGGGGCAGCAACCGTTGGGATATTACCCGTCAAGACACCTTGACCTTGCTGCCCGATGAGCGTAGCATCACGGTACGCTTTGCCGCTCTCGACTACAGCGCTGCCGACCACATCAGCTACGCATTTCGTCTGTTGCCCAATGAGCAATGGCACTATATCGGGCACGACCGCTCGGCAACGCTCCTCGATCTGGAGCCAGGCACCTATCAACTCGAGGTGCATAGTACCAATGCAGATGGTGAGTGGCAGGACAATCAGCGACGACTGACCATCGTCGTCACTCCTACCTTCTGGGAGGCATGGTACGGACAGCTATTCATCCTGTTGCTCATCATGGTTGTTGTTCTGGTCATTGTCTATACCTTATTATATATACGTCGCATTCGTCGTCAGCATCGTGAGACGCTGGAGAAATATTTGGCACTGATAGATGCCCAAGACAACACGTTCTCGCCGGTGGTTGAGGACGAAAGACCAATAGCCGACGATTCGATGCTCAAGCGCGTCATGCAATATGTGGAGGAGAACCTGTCGAACAGCGATGCCAATGTGGGCGATATGGCTGTTGCAGCAGCCGTCAGTCGTAGTGGTCTGTTGCGTAAATTGAAACAGACGATGGGTGTCACCCCACAGGAACTGCTCAGCGAGGCACGTATCAAGCACGCTTGTCAGCTGTTGCGAAACAGCGACATGAATGTCTCAGAGATAGCCTATCTCTGTGGTTTCACCGACCCCAAGTACTTCAGCCGTTGTTTCCGTCAGAGTCAGGGTTGTACCCCCAGTGAATATAGAGAAAAAGTGATTTGACGTTTTTTTACCCCCTTATTGACGAGAAATTATCCCCATTCCAACGGGAAAGCATTGTACCTTTGCAGCAGGTTTCAAACTACAATCACTTAAAAACTACAAATCAAAACAAATTTCAATGAAACAAACATTTTCAAAACTGATGCTCTTGATGTTGACACTATTGGTAACAATAGGCATCAATGCAGCAAAGAAGGTGCACACATTGGGAGACTCCACCATGGCACCTTACGACGAGTCAGCCACCAATACCCGTGGATGGGGTATGTACTTTGGTAATTTCCTTACCAATGGTTGGACAAGCGTCAACTACGCTAAGGGTGGTCGCGATTCGCGAGGAGGTTTCAACGAATTATGGAACAATGCCAAGAACAACGTGGAGGCTGGCGACTATGTGCTCATCCAGTTTGCCCACAACGACGGGAAGTACAATGGTCTTGACAACCTCGAGTTGCAGGAGTACTACACCTCTAAAAATGATGCTACCAATGCAAAAGCTGTGAAGGACGACGGACGAGGCACTACGCCCTCGACGACCTACAAGCAGTGTCTGAAACAAATCATCGACGCTGTGAAGGCAAAGGGAGCTACTCCTGTATTGGTATCTGCTGTCTGCCGTTGCTATTTCACCAACGGTGTAGCACCTATCACTCGCGTTGGCCGTCATGACTTGGGCGACAAGTATGATGCCATCGTTAATGGTGAGCTCAAGACAGGACAGAAGATAGATGCTGATGACCACACCTATGACTACAGCTATCAGATGAAGCAGTTGGCAACCGAGGAGGGTGTCGCTTTCATCGACATGACCACTGCTACCAAGAAACTCTATGAAGACTACGAAACATACGACAAGTGCTATGCCGCCCTTTTCGACAAGGGTGCAGAGACTGACAATACGCACTACAACCTCACTGGCGCTCTGACGGCAGCCCGCCTGTGTGCACAGCTGATGAAGGAGCAAGGTATCATGGCAGAGAACATCGAGATTCCTACCGATCTCTCCGTCTCTCCCTCTGCTGCAGAGATGGGCGATGTCTATGTTGGCCAGTCGACTACTAAGGAACTGACGCTTACCGGCTTAGGACTGGATCCTGCAACAGGTACCATTACGATTACCGCTTCTGAAGGTATCCAGTTATCGACTGACAAGCAGAACTGGCAATCGAGCCTGGAAGTAAGCTACGAGAGTGGTACGGTCATCAAGACCTTCTATGCAAAGGTTGCCGCCACAGCTGTTGGCAAGTTCAACGGCACTGTAACGGCTACTCTGGGCAGCAAGACTGCTACTGCCAACGTCACGATGAATGCCATAGAGCTTGGCGGTGGCGATCCGTTTACGACTACCTGGGCTCTCACAGCTAACGACAATGCGGTTGTTGATGGCAATGCCACAGCAGCTGTTGCTAAGGTTGAGGGAATGGTGAAGTATAGTAATACTACTACTAACGGCTTGTTGGTCAGCACCAGCGAAGGTGGTGCATGGGTGAAGGCTGAGGACGACTCTCCTAATCAGTATGTGGAGTTCACTGTCACATGTCCTGAAGGCAAGAAGCTCGATATCAGCAGCATCAACATGAAGATTGGTGGAAAAGGCGGTGGCGGTGTGCGTTGCCACGCCTACTATTCTACCGATGGTTTCGTAACACGTACTACGTTCTATTCACCTACCTCAATGGCCAACGGCACGATGAACGAGGTTTCTGCTACTCCTGTTGCACAGCTTGAAGAGGGCGACCAGTTCCAGATTCGTGTCTATCCCTGGTACACCAGCAATGCCACAGGTAAGTGGCTCTGCATACAGGATGTTGTGATCGGCGGACAGTCAAAGGATGCTGCCGGTGTAAACATCAGCGGCACTATCACTTATGCACTCGACAAGGGTGGTCTGAATCAGGGCGACGATGCCGTGATGAATCCCAATGAACTCTCTGCTGGCTTTGCTGGCAAGTCATGGACTGCTGGCAGTGCTCTGACGGTAGAAAACACGCAGACCTATCGTGGTGCTACTGGTGAGGCTAATATCCTTCAGACACGCATCTACAACGGCACAGATGCTTCATTCTCAACTACTGCAGGTGCTGACAATACCCTCACACTGAATCTTATTCCAGAAGATGGCTTCTCTTTCGTACCAACAAAACTCAGTTTCCAGGCTGCCCGTTATGGTACTGACGGCGGAAATATCGGTGCTTCTGTAGATGCAGGTGAGACACATGTTGATTTGGTTGAAAATGCTGGTGTAAATCGTGATGGCAAGAACCTTACCGTCGCTTCCTTCTCTGAGGAAATAAGTGGTGTTACTGCAACAGCAGAGAATCCTCTGAAGGTGAACTTCTCTTTCCTGGGCTTGGGCAAGACCAAGAGTATGGGTCTCTCTAACGTGGTCATCGAGGGAACCCTCGTAGGTGCTGCTGCTCAGGTGACGAAATATGCATTGAACACCCAGGTGCTGCCCTCTGCCGAGGCAGGTTCTATCTCTCGCACTCCTGATATGGAACAGTATAAGGAAGGTTCTACTGTCACGCTGAAGGCTACCAAGAACTTCGGCTACAAGTTTAAAGAATGGCAGGATGCCACAGGTGCTTCTGTCTCTACAGATGCTGAGACCGTTGTCACCATGGATGCAGAAAAGACCATGAAAGCCGTCTTCGAGGCTGTTCCCGTCTATACTGTTAAGACACAGGTGAGCAATGATGCAGAGCGCGACTTGGGCAGCATCACACTGACTCCTAACGATCATAGCAACCAGTATGAAGCAGGTACGAAGGTTACGGCTACAGCCCATGAGACCAAGATTCTGAAGTTTACGAATTGGGAAGATAACAGTACATCTGCCACTCGCGAGATTACTGTCAATGACAATATGACCATCACTGCCAACTACGAGGTACAGGACTTCATCGCCGCCTTCGATGCCAGCAGCACAGCGGCTTATGCCACTGGTGGTTCTTATCCCTTCAGTGCTGACGTGACGTGGGATGCCAATCGCAATGCCAAGGTGTCTGTCGTCAAGCAGAGCGACGGTTCGTTGGTGAAGGGTACCAATAGTACTCCTGTCGTCCGCAACCGTGCCAACAGTGGTGTGCTCACCACGCTGAGCGGTGTCTTTCAGAATGGTTACAACACTGCTGAGATTGCCTGGCAGTATCAGTTCTCTACCGTTGGCTTTACGTCGGCTACCTTTACTGCTGACATGGCTGCCAAGAATGCTGCCACCAAGAACTGGAAGGCACAGATTTCTACTGACGGCAATAGCTTCTCAGACCTTGGTGATGCCTGGGAAGTGACAGCCAACGTATCGACACCGCTGAGTTTCGCACTGCCTGCAGAGGCTATCGGCAAGGAGGCTGTCTATGTACGCATCATGGGTACTGGCGACGCTCTCTTGTCTGACAAGTACACTTTTGACGCAGGAACTTCAGAAGAAGGTTTGAAATATGCCACCAACTCTGAGAGCCAGATAGGTAATGTCTTCATTCTTGGTGAGGCAGAGGTCGTTGCCGACGAGGTAGCGCCACAGGTTACCACCGTCATTCCTGCCAACAATGCCACAGGAATCAGCGCATCGGGCAAGATTACCATTTCGTTCGACGAGCGTATCGAGTCTGCCAACAGCAATGCTGCCGTTACCTTGGGCGACATGACGCTGACACCTTCATGGGCCAGCCGTTCGGTCAGCTTCGAATACAGTGGCTTAGACTATAACACCGCCTACACGTTCACGATGCCTGCCAACTACGTACAGGACAAATCGGGTAACAAATATACTGAGGCTGTCACGCTGACATTCACCACCATGGCGCGTCCCACTGTGACGAAAGCAGCCTACGACTTTATTGTTCCTGACATGGGAACCATCGACGAGGCTTTGGCAGCTGCCAACGGTCGTGCCGACAAGAACAGCCGTTATCGTGTATTCATCAAGAACAGTGCAGAGCCCTATGTCTTCCATCCTTCTGGTAAGGTGACGGGCGGCGACGGAAAAGAATACGACAACCCCACCTCAGTCTTGACGGCTGCCAACACCAGCTTCATCGGTGAGTCGATGGAAGGTGTCGTGATTACCAACATCACACCTGATGCTACCTGGGATAACGGCTTTGGTCCTGCCTGTCCGCTGGAGGGTATCGGCAAGGGCGATGTCCTGCAGATCAAGGGTGATAACAGCTACTTCCAGAATCTGACCATCCATACGTCGATGGGCGATTCCCATGGTCGCGACATTGCCGTGAACGACCAGTCTAACCGCACCATCTTCAAGGATGCCTGCTTGTGGGGCTATCAGGATACCTATGTATCGAACAACCAGAATGGTAAGTTCTTCTTTGAGGGTGGCGTCATCCGCGGTCGTACAGACTATGTATGCGGCAAGGGTGATGTATATTATAACAAGGTCACCTTCCAGCAGGTAAAGAGCGGCTACCTCGCTGTTCCTTCTGTCCCAAAGCAGTATGGCTACATCTTCCAGAGCTGTAAGATTGTTGGCGATACAGAAGATGCCAATGGCACTTATACCCTTGGTCGTCCTTGGGGTAAGGGAACTCCGATAGCTCTGTTCATCGATACAGAGATGGAGATACTGCCTACTGCTGCAGGATGGAGCGAGATGAGTGGTGGCTATCCAAAGCGTTTCGCTGAGTATGGCTCACATACCTCTAGCGGTGCTCCTGTTGATGCCTCTGGACGCAAGACGGTATATGATGCCTATGACAGCAAAGACGGCGACACCTATACGAACCGCCGCGAAGAGAGCAACAATCCCATACTGACTGCCGAGGAAGCAGCCATACCGACACTGCAGGCTGTCATGGGACAGGACGACCAGTGGCAGCCCACTCTGCTGACTGAACAGGCTCCAGTGCCTACCAATGTCACACTCACTGGCAAGACCTTGTCATGGGATGACAGCAACTATGCCTTGTTGTGGGCAGTCTGCCTGGATGGCAAGGTCGTTGCATTCACCACAGAGCCTACCTATACGGTAAGCAGCGATGGTGAGTACACAGTACGTGCTGCCAACGAGATGGGTGGTCTGAGTGCACCTTCACTGGTTGCTACTACCACTGACGGTATCTCTGATGTTGTCAGCAAGACGCCAGAGGCCATCAGCGACATCTACACACTCGACGGCAAGCGTGTCAACCAGCTGCAGCGTGGACTGAACATTGTCCGTTTGCAAAACGGAAAGACTTTGAAGGTGATACGATAACTAACTCTATGAGTCATGACGACCTCTGCATCCGCTGCGGAATGCAGAGGTCGTTTGCTGTTTTGAACACTAAAGAACTAATTTGGGGGGCATTCCACCAATTTCGTCAATCTTTTCTCGTATTATTTGGGGAAAAATGATTATCTTTGCACTCACTTAAAACAAATCAGAAAAAAACAATGAGAAAATTACTGGTAACTATCTTGCTCGGCATGCCTTTGCTGGCTATTGCCCAGTACCGTTCTGAGGTATGGTGCCCAGACAATGGCGACGGCACCTACACGAATCCTGTCATCAACGCCGACTACTCCGATCCTGACGTCTGCGTAGGTCCCAGCGGCGAAGACTACTACATGACAGCATCATCCTTCCAATGTACGCCTGGCCTGCCTATTCTTCACTCCCGTGATCTGGTCAACTGGGAACTGGTGGGCTATGCGCTGAAATCACTGTATGCTGGCGACGACAAGCTGACAGCACACTTCAACAGTGTACAGCACGGCAATGGTGTATGGGCTCCGTCTATCCGCTATCACGAAGGACAATACTACATCTATTGGGGTGATCCCGATTTTGGCGTCATGATGGTGAAGACCAAGAACGGTGACCCTGCCGGTGAATGGGAAGACCCCATCTGCGTCATCAAAGGTCAGGGGTATATCGACACCACACCGTTATGGGATGATGACGGCCGCTGCTATTTGGTGAACGGATGGGCCAACAGCCGTGCCAAGTTTGCCTCAGTGCTGACTGTTCGCGAAATGTCGAAAGATGGTACGCGAGCCATCGGTCAACCCGTCATTGTCTTCGATGGCAATGGTACTGAGAACCGCACCTGTGAGGGGCCGAAGTTCTACAAGCGCGACGGCTGGTACTGGATTCTGTGTCCCGCAGGTGGTGTGCCTACCGGTTTTCAGCTGGCCATGCGCTCCAAGTCACCCTATGGCCCCTACGAGCATAAGGTAGTATTGGCACAGGGCAAGACCAACATCAACGGTCCTCACCAAGGTGGCTGGGTATATACGAAATATGGTGAAGACTGGTTTCTCCACTTCCAGGACAAAGAAGCCTATGGTCGTGTGGTCCACCTGAATCCTGTCGATTGGTCAACAGGCTGGCCCATCATGGGTAAGAAGGGCGAACCCGTCACCACCTACAAGAAGCCTGCATCCAGCTCGAATATCATTGTCAATCCAGCAGAGAGCGATGAGTTCGACCAGCCAGTCATCGGCATGCAGTGGCAATGGCAGGCCAACTACGACGAGAAGTTTGGTGTGCCCACCGCTTTTGGTACCATGCGTATCTACACCCACAAGATGGCTGAGGATGCCAAGAACCTGTGGCTGGTGCCCAATATGCTGTTGCAGAAGACCCCTGCCGACGAGTTCAACGTCACTACCAAGCTGCGCTTTACATCGAAGGCCGACGGACAGATGGGTGGTATCATCATGATGGGTCTCGACTATCAGGCACTGGTCGTCAAGCGTGTCGGCAAGGAGTTCCAACTGCTGAAACTCACCTGCCACAAAGCAGACAAGGGCGGTGCTCAAGAGGAAGAGCTCATCGCCACCTTGAAGCCTACTGCCGAGGACAAGATTGACTATAAGCCAGGCATCCACGAAGACATTTTCCTGATGATGAAGGTCAAGGACTCGCAGGTCAAGTTTGCCTGGAGCCTCGACGGCAGCACATTCAAGTTGTGTGGCGATGCCTTCAAGATGCGTGAGGGCAAGTGGATTGGTGCCAAGTTTGGCTATGTCAGCGTGGACAGCAACCCCAAGAGCGACCGCGGCTGGATTGATGCCGACTGGATACATATCACAAAATAAAGCGGTATTCCACCCATTGTGTCAATTATTATAAAAAAACGTAAAGCGATATATTATGAACAAACTACTCACTATACTATTGGGCGCGATGTTGTTCACCACGGCTCCACAACAGACGACGGCACAGATAGCCTTCTCTATGGCTGAGGAACAGGCCAACCAGAACACGCCTGAGGGCTGGACAGCTGTACAGCTGCCACAGAATATTCCTGCCATTACGACGGCCAACACGTTCAACATCACCGACTATGGTGCTTCTACTTCGTCTGCCGACAACACGACGGCCATCCAGACGGCCCTCAACGCTGCTGCCAATGCTGGCGGCGGCATGGTGGTAGTACCTGCCGGCGAGTGGCTGTTTGGACGCATTCAGATAGGTAACAAGACCATTCTGCACCTCTGTGCAGGAGCCACACTGAAGGTGCTCGCCTATGCCGACCAGCCCAGCCATACCATCAAGATACCGTATATCACCAACAAAAGCGGTGCCTGCGATATCGTCATCGAGGGCGAGAGCAAGGAAACCTCCATCATCGAGGGCCAGGGTGGTCCGTGGTGGGATGCTGTAGAGCAGAAAGAGAGTGGTCTGCAGCGTGGCAGCCTCATCCGCTTCGAGAACGGCAACGGCTCGCGTTTCCTCTTCCGCCACTTCCGCATGCAGAATGCTCCCAGCACCAATCTGACGCTGGGCAACAGCGGTCGCGGCACCCACAACACCGTTCACGACGTCAGCATCTATGCACCATCGTCACATGCCAGCGATCCGTCGCACAACACGGATGGCATTCCCATCTGGGCAGCCTATGCCAACATCTACAATTGCGACATCGACACAGGCGACGACAACGTGGTGACCGACTCGAATGCACAGTTCATCCACGTATGGAACTGCCGCTTCAAGGCTGGTCATGGTGCCTCGTTGGGCAGCTATACGGTCAACATGCACGACATCATCTACGAAGGCATCACCTTCGAAGGCACCGATTGCGGCTTCCGTCTGAAGAGCAATACCGACCGCAGCGGCGATGTCTATAACCTCGTCTTCCGCAACTGCACCATGACTGGCGTGATGAATCCCATCCAGATAACAGCATGGTACGATACCCTGCCCTCCTCGCCTCAGACTGCTGCCGAGTCTCCCTCAGAGGTGACAGCCACTACTCCCAAATACCACGACATCACGTTCGAGAATGTCACAGCCAGCGGCTATACGGGTTCTGCCAGCGGCAAGAACGGCTACGGCATCTTCATCTACGGACGTCCGGAGAGTCTGGTCAAGAATGTCACCTTCAAGAACGTCCGCATTCGCCAAGGAGGCGGTATGAAGTTGAACTTCTGCGAGGGTGTCACCTTCGACGAGAAATGCTGGTATGTCAAGACCTCCAACGGCAACACCTCTACGGCAGAGGGCATCAAGAATGTCATTGACGAGCAGTACCAGTGCAGCTACACATGGCGCGGCACTGAGCCCGATGTCAGTGATGTGGTGCTGAGCAGCAAGACCTACGACACATCGGCATCGAGTGGCAGCACCTACCAGTTCAATGGGGGCTATGCCATCACCAATACAGCCAGCAAGAACTATGGCGCAGGCAAGAGCAATACCATCAAGTATAGCGCCGATGTGCAGTACACCATCACTCCGCCCAGCGGCAAGTCTGTCACGGCCATCACGTTCACTGGCTATTCCAACTATGACGGAGGCAGTTATCTGAAGGAGCTCAACGGCACTGAATACACAGCGACAGACTATCCCTTCATCTACGACAGCAACCAGTCCAACTTCCGCACCTACAGCATCGCCTTCCCCACCCCTGTGACAGGTCCGCTGACCTTCACCCCTGGCAACAAGCAGTCCTGCTTCATCATTACCCTGACGGTGAGCAATACCGCCACAGGCATCACTGATGTCAGATGGAAGATGGATGATGTAAGAGGTGAGATGTACAACCTCAACGGACAGCGCGTCGCCCCAGGCCACAAGGGTCTCACCATCATCGCAGGCCGTAAGGTCATCATGAAATAAGACAATAAATAAAAGACCGCCAATCGCTAGGCGGTCTTTTTATTTTGCAACATCTCGGCATGCATTATTCGAAATAGAAGGTGAGAACGAACATCTTAGACTGGGCTCCGCAGACGCTGTTGGCATACGCCTTGAGGTTGGCATCGCGTAGTTCGTTGACGTGGTTTTTGTCAAAGACATCGCCAAGGCCGAAGCAGAACTTTAGCTCGGGAATGAGTTTGAAGAAGGGCAGATAGAAGTCGCAGCCCATACCAATCTCTAACATGGTGCTGTAGCGCTTGATGCGTATCATATCCTGATCGCCTCCCGTCAGATTCAACATGGCATTGACACCTGCCATGATATAGGGGCGATGGTTGTTCCAGCGTGGTGCGGCAAACTTCAGGTCGATGGGCAATGAGACATATGTGCTTTTCATATCCTGGGTCTTGCGAGTGGGGCGGCCCTGCTCGTCGAGTTCTTTCATATTGAGCAGTGTCAGATGCTTGGCACCAAAGTGCATGGTGGGTGTAACGCGCAGCGAGAAGTTGTTGCTCAGACGCAACTCACC
This sequence comes from uncultured Bacteroidales bacterium, assembly GCA_902799655.1. Taxonomy (GTDB): domain Bacteria; phylum Bacteroidota; class Bacteroidia; order Bacteroidales; family Bacteroidaceae; genus Prevotella. The sequence goes on along the minus strand of CADCBH010000023.1, from coordinate 8,143 downwards.
AAGTACGCCAACGGAGAAGCCTGCCGCCCACTTGTCGGCATCGCAGAGGATGTAATGCTCCTTCATGACGCCTTCATCGTCTGCCATCTGGAAAGGTCCCGTCTGGTCGAACTCCAAATCCTGCAGATGCAGACCCACCAGGATACCAAAGTGCAATGGCCGTAAGTCGATATACGGTTTGTACTGCACCTGACGGTCTGTCTGAGCCGTTGTCAGGAGGCAACAGAGACAGAGGATGATAGTGGTCAATTGTCGTTTCATACGCATAGATTATAACGTAGTATCGGGTACTTTTATTATTTCGACTACGTATAAATTAAGAAAATAACTCACCAAAAGTAGGTATTATTCGGAAAAATTACCTACCTTTGCATCACAAACATTTATTAATTACATTCATTAAACAAACAAATTAAAGATTATGGCATACGTAATTGGTGACGACTGCATCGCATGTGGTACATGTATCGATGAGTGCCCCGCAGGAGCAATCTCTGAGGGTGACAAGTATTCAATCAACCCCGATGTTTGCACAGAGTGCGGCACATGCGCTGACGTTTGTCCGTCAGAGGCCATCAGCCTTCCCTAAGGACTAACTGATATATGTGGTTGAAAAACAGTGGGCTGCCCGTCAGGGTAGCCCACTCTTCTTATTCTATTCAGGCAGCATCACGATGCCGTGCTGTTTCTTGCCGTCCATCATAATGCGCAACGGGTGCTGGAAACGCACATGGCGCACAAACTCGGTCTCCTCGATGGCTGGCATGCTGTCGAGGACTTGCTGTTGGAAGACGCCATCGCCCGTATAGGTATTGATGGTGAAATAGCCCACGCCGAAGGAAGTCAGATTCTGGAAGAAGTGGGTGCCCTGCGAGGGATCGACATGGTAGTTCTTCAGTGCGGTCTCGACAATGACGCGAGCTGCCGAGATGTGGGGCCACTTGACTGGGATGCCCAGCCAGTAGTCACTGGAGCCCCAGCGCCCTGGGCCAATGAGGATATAGTTTTTGTCTTCGGCGAGGAACTTGCGATTGAGGCGTTCGATGTCGTCGGCAATACGCGGATTGTTGGCTGCGGTGAACTCATCGTCGGTCTTGACATATACCACATCGACGACATCCTCTGAGATACCATGGCCCAGCGAGTTGTGAGAACGCAACAGGCACTGTGAGTCATCGATGGCGGCAAGGTCTTCGTCAAGCACCTGCTTGGAATCGACGATAGGACGAATCTGCAGCAGATAGAACTCACCACGCATCTCCTGCCCCTCACCTTTAAACAGGTTGCAGGCAAACTCAATCTCTACAGGACGGCGCATCTCTTCAGAGCCGTACTTCTGCGCCAACTGCAGAATCTTAGGCAGTGGGAAGAGGTCGTGCTGCAGGACGCCACAGAACGAGATGACCTTACGGCCTCCCTCGTAGATGCCGTCGCGGATAATCTGATCGACAGGGTCGTAAGTAGAAGCGATACCCTGCAACGAGCCGTCCTTGTCGGCCTCCTTGACGCGGAGGTTTAGGATGTTGAAGCCGTCGTCAACCTTGAAGTCATCGCCTACATGCGACATATCAAGGGCATAAAAGCGTGTCTGCGTCTCCTTGAGGGCGGTATCCATCTCACTGGTCTGCAGCACCTGGTTGGGATGATAAGGCGACACGCGCAGGGTCTGTCCACCATCGACAATATATTTTCCTAGTCCTAAGGCCAGCGAGGCGATGCCTTCCTCAGCCTGCTCGTCGCCAATGGGATAGTAGTTGAGCGAGCGCAGCACACCACTGAAAGTGGGATAGAAGCGGGTGCCATACTGCTGGCCGACTACCTCTTGCAGGATGACTGCCATCTTCTCCTGGTCGATGACATTCGAGGTGGCCGTCATATAGGCTTTGGAGTCTTTGTAGTAAACTGAAGCATAGACGCCCTTGATGGCACATGCCAGCATGCGCAACATCTCGTACTTATCCTCCAGATAGGGAATCATATAGGTGGAATAGATACCGGCGAAAGGCTGGTAGTGGGAATCTTCCAAGAGGGATGACGAGCGCACGGCGATTGGCGACTTGATGGCTTCGAAGAAGGTGAAGAAGTCGGCAATGAGGGCATCAGGCAACTGAGCACGCATGAAATGCTGTAGGATTTCCTCGTCAGGGGCATCACTGAGGGCAATACTCCAAAGGTTGTTCTTGTCCATGAACTCATCGAAGAAGTCGGTACAGAGCACCACGGTCTTGGGAATCTGTACACTGGCATTGTCGAGCTGGTTGAGCTCAGTATGGCGCTTGATGATATTGTCGAGGAATGCCAAGCCGCGGCCCTTACCACCCAACGAGCCATCACCGATACGGGCAAAGTGGGCATAGCGGTCGAACTTCAGACGGTCGAAGACTGCCACGACACCGATATTCTTCATGCGGCGATACTGTACGATAGCATCGAAGATAATCTGGCGGTGGGCATCGACATCCTTCAGCTTATGCCATGTGACATGTTTAAGGAACTGGCTGACGGGGAAGATGGCACGAGCACAGAGCCAACGGCTCATATGGTTACGAGAGATGTGATAAAGCATCGAGTCGTTGGGAATCTTGAAGATGATGTCCTGCAACTCCTTCAGCGACGACACACGGGCTATCTCCTGGCGCGTAGCAGGGTCGCGGAACACGAAGTCGCCAAAGCCCATGTGCTCCTCGATAAGACGGCGCAGGTCGACATTCATCTTCTTGGAGTTCTTATCAACGAAACGGAAGCCTTCGCGCTCTGCCTTCGCCTTATTCTCTATCTCAGAACTCTGGAGGATAAGGGGTACATACTCGTCGCGGCGCCGTATCTCACGGAGCAGTTTCAGACCTGCCTCAGCATCGCCTTCCTCGACATGCGAGAGGCGGCTCTCGTGGATCTCCATCGGATAACGGGTATCACTGATGACACCCAGGACATTGTCAGGATAGCGGTTATACCACTCCATCGCCTCCTGATAGGTGGTAGCCAGCACGACCTTGGGACGTCCGCGCTTGCGCTGAGCGGCAGCGTGAGGATTGAGTGCCTCCGTCGAGAAGTTCTTCGACTGCTGGAGGATATAGTTATAGAGGTTGGGCAGCACAGAGGAGTAGAAACGGATGTTATCCTCGACAAGGAGGATCATCTGCACACCAGCCTCGTGAATGTCGTGCTCAATATTCATCTTGTCCTCAATGAGCTTGATAATGGAAAGGATGAGATTGGTATTGCCCAACCAGCAGAACACATAATCGAAAATGGTCATATCCTCGTTCTCGATGCGCTTGGTGATACCATGAGAAAAGGGTGTCAGCACAACGCAGGGTATCTGCGGCGCCATCTGCTTCACATCGCGAGCTACGGCAAAGGCATCGTTGTCTGCATTACCAGGCATACAGATGACGAGGTCGATATCCGTTGTCTTCAACACCTGGTCGGCCTCCTCGGTAGTGGACACCTGCGTGAAGGTGGGCGGATAGCGCAAGCCCAGTTCCATATACTCATCAAAAATCTTCTCGTCAACACGACCGTCATCCTCCAACATAAAGGCATCGTAGGGATTGGCCACTATCAGTACATTGAAGATGCGGCGTGTCATCAGATTAACAAACGACACGTCTTTCAGAAAGAAGTTATTAAACTCCTGAGGAATGTTTGCACTCATCGTTTTATAGTGTTTGGAGCCACAAAGATACTACTTTTTTAATAAAATGTAACTATTTGAGGAAAATATTCTTCAAAATCCTTTGTCGATTGCAAGAATTTTCCTATATTTGCGTTGTCATAATGACATAATGTAACTTAAAACGATCATTAAAATCTGAATACTATGAACGTAGAAAAAATCATGCAGGGTCTGGAACAGAAACATCCAGGAGAAGTAGAGTACTTACAGGCTGTACGCGAAGTGCTTGAATCTATCAAGGACGTGTACAATCAGCATCCTGAGTTTGAGAAGGCTAAAATCGTGGAGCGCATCGTAGAACCAGAGCGTATCGTTACCTTCCGCGTACCCTGGGTCGATGACAAGGGCGAGGTACAGGTGAACATCGGCTACCGCGTTCAGTTCAACAGCGCCATCGGTCCGTACAAGGGCGGTCTGCGTTTCCACGCATCAGTGAACCTGAGCATTCTGAAGTTCCTGGGCTTTGAGCAAACCTTCAAGAACGCACTGACCACACTACCGATGGGTGGTGGTAAAGGCGGTTCAGACTTCTCACCACGCGGCAAGAGCGACGCTGAGATTATGCGCTTCTGCCAGGCGTTTATGTGCGAGCTGTATAAGGTCATCGGACCAGACTGTGACGTACCAGCTGGTGACATCGGTGTAGGCGGCAGGGAAATCGGCTACCTCTTTGGCATGTACAAGAAACTGACCAGCCAGTTCCATGGTGCCACACTCACTGGCAAGGGCATGGAATGGGGCGGCTCTATTCTGCGCCCTGAGGCTACAGGCTATGGTGCGCTATACTTCGTGAACCACATGATGAAGGCCCACGGGCTGGACATCAAGGGCAAGACCATCGCACTGTCTGGATTCGGCAATGTAGCATGGGGTGCTGCCAAGAAGGCCACCGAACTGGGTGCCAAGGTCATCACCATCAGTGGTCCTGACGGTTATATCTACGATCCTGCAGGACTGGATGACGAGAAGATTGATTTCTTGTTGGAGCTGCGCGCATCGGGCAACGATGTCTGTCAGCCCTACGAAGAGGAGTTTCCTGGCTCACAGTTCTTCGCAGGCAAGAAGCCATGGGAGCAGAAGGCCGACATCTATCTGCCTTGCGCTACCCAGAACGAGCTCAACGGCGACGATGCCGACAAGATACTGGCCAACAAGCCACTATGTGTCGCAGAGGTATCGAATATGGGATGTACAGCAGATGCTGTCAATAAGTTCATTGCGGCCCAGCAGCTGTTTGCTCCAGGCAAGGCGGTTAACGCCGGTGGTGTGGCTACATCAGGTCTGGAGATGACGCAGAACTCCATGCGCATGTCATGGACTGCAGAGGAGGTGGATCAGCGCCTGCATCAGATTATGTCGGGCATCCACGAGCAGTGCATCAAGTACGGCAAGGAGGGCAACTATGTCAACTATGTGAAAGGTGCCAATGTCGCTGGCTTCATGAAGGTCGCCAAAGCCATGTTGGCACAAGGCATTGTATAGACTCGGCAAGGCCGAAGTCTGTATGATGTTTGCACCGCAACTATTGTGTAAATGCATTTAAAGACGAAGATAGCTATTATAGCGATATTAACAACACTTGGTGTTACCCTGTTGCAGGCTCAGGCTTTGCAACAGGGTAAAGCCTCGTATTATGCCCATCGTTTCTCCGGCAAGCGCACAGCCAGCGGTGAGCGGCTGCATCAGGATAGTCTGACCTGTGCGCACCGCACCTACCCCTTCGGCACGATGCTGAAGGTTTATAACCCTGCCAACGGTCGTAGCGTGGTAGTGCGCGTCACTGACCGAGGGCCATTTGCAAGGGGACGTATCATCGACCTCTCATGGCGTGCTGCTAAGGAGCTGGACATTATCTCTCAAGGCGTTGCTATGGTCTTCGTACAGAAAGCCAACACCTTCGTAGTACCCTTCCTGCCTAATGACGATATTGAGATTCCTGAGTTGGATATGGAGACCAACGATGGCTCTCCTGCCCTCTCTCCCTTCTGGAAAGACATGAAGGAAGACCAGTTGAGAGCGCAGCAGAGCCATCAGCATAAAAGTCCCAAAAAGCAGACGAGATGAGTCACCCGCTTTTACAGAGCACTTCCAGACTTTAGCGGCGCAGCGTCTGTAAGGTGAACTGTTGAGTGAGAGCGGTGAGCTCTTCCTGATGATGAGCCACAGCAATTCGGAGGACGGCCTGGCCGTCCTTCAGTCGTTTATCGGCCAACACGGTCGCTGTATAGCGCACGCCAGTACCAGGAGCGATACTCTCAATATTCAAGTTGGGTGAGATATGCAGATGCTTATTACCAGTCATCTCATTCACCATCGGCTGGATGTCGAATATCGTATGGCGCGAACGATTCATAATCTCGAAAACAACCTTACACTGTTCTCCTGCGTGGAGACTACCTGGCTGACTGTTCTCGATGATACGCACATTAAGCAACTCGATAGAGGGACGCTTAGACAAATCGCGTACTGATACCGAGGGGACCTCACCCCCAGGGCCAGGAGCATCGAAATCGATGCGGTCGTCACCACTGCCCGTGGCATCAAAACCAGAATCATCGACGTCAACTCTATCCGTTGGAACCTTATCATCCGGAACACGCTCTGCTGGGACCCTATTGGCTTCGGCCCTGCGCTGATTCCATTGCCTGCGCTCCTGCTGACGACGCTCAAACTGCTCGGCTTCCTTCTGGTCGGCAGCCTGTCCTATAGCAGCACCTACTACCGCACCACCGGCCATTCCGACAATAGCGCCGACATCACTACCGCGCCAGCCTCCAGAGATGCCGCCGACAGCAGAGCCAAGAATGGTACCAAACTGGGCTCCTACAATGGCGCCCTCTCCTGTATACGTGCCACAGCTACTCATTAACAGTGCCACAGCGGCTAACATGAATAACGCTTTTCTCATATTCTTAGTGTATATTGGTTCACGATGCAAAGATACGAATTCTTCTGGAATAGCAATAGGGGATTTCCCGAAAAAAAAGTAGGAAATCCCCTATACTAACAATCTTTACCTTATGCCTCTACCTTATGCTTGATCATCAGCTTCTTGTCATAGACAAATAAAAGCCTCTGTATCCAATCATGTTTAATTTCGGCAGCAAAGTTAATACTTTTCTAGGAAATAGGCTTTTTCATTTATAATCAATACTTTGTCTGGTGTCACATGAACAATAAAAACAGAGCGCTACCAATAGGTAACGCCCTGCTTTTATAAAGATTTCAATCTTTCAGCTTATTCAGCCTTAGCCTCCTCGGCGGCTGCCTCAGCAGCGGGAGCTTCCTCTACTGCGGGTGCCTCATCAGCCTTGGGAGCCTCCTCGACGGGAGCCTCAGCCTTAGGAGCAGCCTTGCGCGAACGGCGAGTCTTCTTCTCAGCCTTAGGAGTCTTGAGCATGTTCTCATCAAAGTCAACAAGCTCGATGAATGCTTTCTCAGCAGCGTCGCCCTGACGGAAGCCGAGCTTGATGATGCGGGTGTAACCACCGGGACGGTCACCGACCTTCTGAGCTACTACACCGAAGAGCTCTTTCAGAGCCTCTTTATTCTGCAGATAGCTGAATACAACACGACGGCTGTTGGTGCTATCGTCCTTTGAGCGCGTGATGAGCGGCTCAACATATTTCTTGAGTGCCTTTGCCTTGGCGAGGGTCGTAGTGATTCTTTTGTGCATGATCAGCGAAATGGCCATGTTGGCAAGCATGGCACGGCGGTGATCAGCAGTACGGCCCAGATGATTGAATTTCTTTCCGTGTCTCATTGTTGTTTTTTCTTATGGGACTAAGAGGACTAATAAGCTTACTCTTTGTCCAGTTTATACTTTGAAATATCGGTTCCAAACGACAGATTCAGACTCTCGAGCAAATCATCAAGCTCAGTGAGCGATTTCTTACCAAAGTTACGGAACTTGAGGAGGTCGGTCTTGTTGTACTGTACGAGATCGCCAAGGGTCTCGACATCGGCAGCCTTCAGACAGTTGAGGGCACGAACTGAGAGGTTCATGTCAACCAACTTGGTCTTCAGCAGCTGACGCATGTGCAGTACTTCCTCGTCGAACTCCTGGTTGCCTTCGACATCGTTGTTCTCCAGCGTGATCTTCTCGTCTGAGAAGAGCATGAAGTGATAGATGAGGATTTTGGCAGCCTCCTTCAAGGCGTCCTTCGGGTGAATGGAACCATCCGTTGTGACTTCGAGCACGAGCTTGTCGTAGTCGGTCTTCTGCTCGACACGATAGGGCTCTACGCTGTACTTCACGTTACGGATTGGGGTGTAGATTGAGTCAATAGCTATCACATTGACATCGGTGCAGAACTCGCGATTTTCATCAGCGGGAACATAACCACGACCCTTGTTGATAGTCAGATCAATCTGCATCGAAGCTTTGGAATCTAAATGACAAATCACCAAATCGGGATTTAACACTTCAAATCCAGTCAGATACTTGCCTATATCACCGGCTTT
>CADCBH010000022.1 GCA_902799655.1 uncultured Bacteroidales bacterium | reverse complement strand
TAAACTCAGCATCGGTTAGATGCACTTTGTTCAATTTCTGAAACTTCTCTCTGAAATTACGCTCAAGGCTCTGCCTGTCGTGAATATCATCACGATAGACATATTTCAAATATGTTGTTAGTTTCTTTATGAAACTATTCTCTATTTGGCTTTCTAACACGCTTCTATATTATAGAATTATGATTATTTTGCTGCAAATATACAAAAACTTATGAAATTTTTACCCTTTTATTTCGAAAAATCCAAATAATTCGTGATTTATTTCATATTTACATCTAAATTACAATCATTGTTTTTTATTTTGTCAGCAGGATAATCAATTACTCGTTAATTGTGAAAAATTGAAATAATCTTTTCAAGCAATAATACTATTTTACGTTTCTTTCGGATGATTAGCATAGGAAGAGGGACATCCGATTCTGGATCTGCAATAAGTTCTATTTGCCATTTTTTGAGATTGAAAAATATCCTAATAGAAAGGATTATTTCTTTATTTCTTGTAAGGAACTTGTCAATAACCTCTTTCTGAAAATTAGCCGTTTGCCTATCAGGCAAATTACCCATCACAAGATTAAAGAAACGTTTTAACTCCGTATAGTAAACATAACCATTGGGGGCAAGATTAACTTTTAATGCTAAAACATTTGGGGCTTCCGGGATTTTAATACAGTTGGTAAACAATCCTAATATAGGAGATGGTACGTTTTTGTATGCAAGTTTTCCTTCTCCACGGTCTTCGCCTTTTGAATATTTAGGAATGACTTCGTGTTGAATGTAGTCAAGATTATATTGATAATATAATTCGTTTTCTAAGAATGTGTGTAATTCTTCAATTGTAATTATTTTAGTCGGTGAATTAAAATGAATGAATTCTGCCTGTGCTTTCTTTCTCATGCCATCATCCTTAGTAACAAGTACGTCACAACGCATCGCATAAAACGCATGAAGTGCATCAGTCATAATGTTAAGGATATTACGCTTTTTATCTCGACTATATCCACAAAACGCTAAAGTTGTATATTCTGCAAGAAAATAGTTGTAGCTATTTTTCCCATTAATAGTCTCAAGAGTGGCAAGAATAGTATCTGTTAAGTTCTTATTAGTTTTCGAAATGCATAGTTTGTTTAGATAATCAAAAATATCAGAAATATTTATGTTCTGCATTTCCTGTATACTCCTTTCACCTTCAATATTACACAATGACTTATATATCTCTACTTCTAACTTCTTGTCTTTTAGTAGCAAAGACAAATTGTCAAGTAAAAATGTTATGGTTTCCCATATATTTCGGATAAGGAAACCGTTATTAGGGTTTTCTATGGGAGTTTCTAATGGAGTAGAAAGAAGATGATTACGGATGCTTTCAAATGTCGTAGCATCCATTATAGACTTAATAAGTTCAGTAAAACTGACAGATTCAAATCCGGATTTGTAAGCTTGTAAAGTCAATGACTCTCTTTCTATATATTGACGAGGTGTACATTCGTATGGATATGGAGCATCTATGTTTTCCTGATACTCTAGTAGATGAGTCTGACATATATCAGTAAGGGTATCTAGATCTTGCTCAAACTTTGCAACGTTCGTGGGAGATTTAGATTGATATAAGTCTTGAATATGAGCCCTTGAGTATGGAAATACGAAAAAATCTTTGACTTGCGCAATGTAGTTACGCAAATAGTTACGCAAATCAATATATTCCTCTTCTTTGAGGTAACTGATAATATTCCAATCAAGGTATATCTTTAACATGATTCTTCTTTGCCACTGACAATTTTTCTTCCAAAATAGTCAAACAAGAATATCGGGAAGGCGTTAAGGATTGCAACCTTGCATTCTTCTGTGTTGACGTATTTGGATAACTGGCTGTTGAAAATGTCTAGCTGATTATTCACTTCGTCAGGCAACTCGTTCCTGTCATTGCAGATGTAGTTTGCCTTGCTTGTGTTCATCGTGACAAGATGTAGCCAGTTTGCCTTAACCGTATATTCCTTCTGCTGAATCTTTGTATCATCATCTGCGGGCTTGATGGTGAGCACAAGGTATTCCAGATTTGACTTGTAGAAGGAGAACTCATGTACCTGGTGCTTGAACTTCTCTTCTTGGCATCTCTGGCGTGTGACCGCATATTGCCAATAGTTGTTGTCTGGCAATTCTTGGGTATAGCGAAGAGATTCTACCATTGGGTAGTTAATATATAGTTTACCTCTTCCTGTTTCATCAGTGAAATAGTCCAGCAATTCGGAAAGCCTATTGTTATTTTCTTCAAGCGTCCTTGAATCATCCTGAAAGTCATAGTCAAAGAAAAGGTAGATTTCCGACACCTCATCTTCTCGAATATCCTTTAATGTCTCATCGCCCTTTTCAAGCAGAATTTCCTTTAGAACAGAAACGGTATCGACCTCCAACATTTCGTTCAGGGCATCATGAGATTTCAGTTTCGTATAGAGGGAATATATATTGCTGTTGTATGTGCATACGAAGGCATCCGACTTCGCAGGAAAGAAAAGTCGTTTAATTGACTCAAAGTAGGTTTTGTCGTCTTTGCCTTCAAATACAAACAGTATCATACTTCAAATGCCCCTCCACGGAATAGTTTTTCTATATTATGACCAAATCTCAGTTCTTTGTCAGTACAACTTTGTAAAGGCTTAATCTTATTGTTCTGCAAGATGAAATTACAATCTGGTCGCAAGAGTTCATTTGTCATGAGGTAGGTGTTATGCGACGATGTGAACACCTGACAATTAAGATTGAACAATTGCTTGCATACCTCAAATGCCAACTTGAAGTGATAGAATGCATCGAATTCGTCAATAAACACGAAAGATGCTACTGACATTCTCTTAATCCACACATAGAGGAGTTCTAATGCTAAGGTTCCTGTAGATGCAATTGTCTGGAAGAGGATCGCATTGCCCCCAATTTCACAGAACAGGTTTTTGTCACCTTCTTTCGGAGGAATAAAGTTAAATTGTTGCTCACTTACCTTAGCCAAGAATTCAGAGAAATCCTCAACATACTTATTTTGAATGATAAAGTCCTCTAAACTGAATGTGGCTGTTTCGAGTCCAATAAATTCACGGCTATCCAAATTCTTAAACCACAGCATGGAGTTTACAAATAGAATCAGTTTGACGATGTAATGATCCTGAGGAAATGGATAGGATGCCGTCAAAAAGTTAACAACAGAAACGCTATTTACATTTTGCTTGAAATTTTCCTTTACGGTGGCATCAACCTTAAACTGCTCATCGTCAATCTCAAAAACAGATTGATTTCTTCTGAATACTTGTTTCTGATTGACAGTTAAGGACTCTGCCACAAGCAAGCCCACAGAATTCTTTGAATAATGATATTCCAAGATGTCATTATCAAATTTGAACACATATTCAAAATCTACAGGTGAGTTTGGATTTCCTGTATATACGAAGTTTGTATAGTAGTCTGTCTTTTTCCATTTGGCTGAAAGATGGTTTTCTATGTCGAAGATGGCTAATGCAAAATTAGATTTCCCTGCCCCATTAGGACCATATATAATGCCGTTTTTAATAATTCCATCTTTGATTGCATATTTATTGAACTCATAATTACTTGGATGGGACAAATCCCACTCAATCCTTTCCGCAAAGCCTCGGAAGTTTTTTACGGCAAATTTGATAAGCATAACTATTTCCTTTGATAATTCTGCTGCAAATATACACAGATTATTTCATATTCCGTAATTTTTTTACGGAAAAATAACATTTACAATTAAAAAGCACGCCAAATGACTAAGAAAACATATTAAATATAGCCAAGTTGTGTTGTAATCATTTATCTGACATACACCAACAAAACGATATATAAATGCTAACATATTATAAATTATCCAATGCCTAAGCCTTCTTTTTTGTACCATCCCAGATACTGATTTCCTTGTTGATACAACGTAGTCCAAACAGCATCCACATTCATAGCTCTACGTGCAGATAGCATCTACAGAGATAGTATTAAATTTTTAAAATTCAATATTTCGAGCAGTTTTTTTTTAAATTATAGGCGCAAAAATAACACAATCCAGCAAAACGGGATTGTTCCATTTTACTGAAAGGGTGCAGTACAGTCTACTGAAAGGGTGCAGTACAAACATACCTTTTGATGTATTAATTGGTTTAACTGTTGTAATCCATGACTCCTTTTATTTTTCTCTTTTTTATTTGCAAAATCATGATATAATGCGTACCTTTGTAGGAAAAAAAGAGAAGATATGCCGAGAAAGAATTGTGGAATGTGGTATGAGGTTCATCCGACGCCAGTGAAGGGTGACAACGGGCGCAACATCATGTATGTGCGCCCTAAGAGTGGTATGAAGCTGACAATGAAACAGCTGGAGGAGTACTGCGAGCATATTAATGCGCTGCGATATGGTGAGCTGAGCCGAGCCTTCGATGCGTTTCTCCGTGTTGCAGGGCGGTTTCTGGCTGAAGGTTATCGTATCGATACGCCTATCGGGTCGTTTGCTCCCAAACTGTCGCTGGCAAAACAGGTAACCAGTGCTGATGAGGTGAAAGACCGTGATGTACGGCTGGATGGTGTGGAGTATAACCCTGGCAAGTTGTGGAATCGCGAAATGGAGAAGTGGCACGACGGATTCCGCAAGGCAGAGACGGCAAATGTTCAGGAGATGATGGCCGACAAGGCGAAACTGGAGCAGATGATGCGAGAATGCCTTGAGAGACATCAGGGCTACATCACCGCAGGCATGTTCTCGCGCTATTCAGGACTGACGCTCTACTCCGCCCGCAAACAGCTGAACGAGTGGACCAAGGGCGACAATCCGAAACTGCTTAAAACACCACGCGGCAAGGAGCATATCTATACTGAAGTATGATGAATTTTGACGTTTTAATTCGCGTATAGGCACACAGTCGTTTGCGTATAGGCACACAGTCGTTTGCGTATAGGCGAACAATCGTTTGGGTATAGGGAAACGGTGGAGAAGTGCCGTTTCTCTCCCTGCAAACCCTAGTCTTTCTCCCTGCAAGCCCTAGTCTATCTCCTTGCAAGCCTCCATGTTTCTTGTTGCCACAATTTGTCTTGACTGCAGAAGATATCAAGAGAATTGTCTCACTCGCCCAATACCTCGGCGAGCTTCTCCGTCAGCTCTTCAAGTTCGATATTGCTGGCAACAATCTTGCCCTTGGGATTCACCAGCAGATTGCTCGGGATGCCAAACACCTTGTAGGTCTTGACAGCCTTCGAGTCCCAGCCTGCCAAGTCGGAGAGGTGATGCCACGTGAGCTTCATCTTCTTGATGGCTTTCTGCCAGTCCTCTGCATCGTCGTCGAGCGAGATGCCTACTACCTCGAAGCCGTTGGCATGGAACTTCTTGTACACCTTGACCAGCTCGGGCATTTCTGCACGACAGGGTCCGCACCAGGATGCCCAGAAATCGATCAGTACCCACTTGCCTTTGCCTACATACTCGCTCAGCCGATGAGTCTGACCCTCGAGGTCGCGCATCTGCAAATCGATGACTTGCTTACCTACAAAGACCTGCATGGGGTCTTCTTCCTCTTGTCCGCTGGCTCCTGTTCCGGCCATTACGGGACTGTTGAACGCCCACATCAGGGACATCATCAACCATAAAATCTTCTTTCTCATAGCTCGTATCTTTTTTACAAAAAAATGGGTTAATGACTCATCACTCAGTATCATCATGGTCTATCACGACAAAGACCAGCATATCCATTTCGCATGCAAAGGTACAAATATTTTTTGCAATTGAGAAAATATAGATTTCAAAAATCTTGGCGGATTGCACACTTTTCCTCCTGCTGCTGTTCATCCGCCGCAGGACAAGTTAGTCAATATGTTCTGATGGGATTTTATTCCAGTCCGTCGTAACTGGTGATGGCACGGCGCCATTCGTCGGGGAGAGGGATGGCCTGCTGGTGTTCCAGGTCGTAGAGCACCATCACCGACATGCAGCGGCTTTTGACCTCCTGCGTATCGACATCGATGACATCCTGCTCCAGCTGGAAGCTCTTGGTACCTATCCTGACAACACGTGTGCGGCCAGCAATACGGCTGTCACCCTTGATTTGTGCCAGGAACTCAGCCTCAATCTTCACCACAACGATGGCGATACGCTCCCAGTCAACACCCTCGCAGACATTGGCAAAATAGTCTGTCTTGGCTGTATCATAGAACTGGAAATAAATGGTATTGTTGACGTGTCCGAACTTGTCAACATCATTGAAACGAATCTGCAATGGAATAATGTGCCTGAATCCACTCTTTCTCTCTTCTGCCATCTCTATTTTAACCTAATTGATATAAAAACGGCTGCAAAGGTACATATATTTCCGCAATCCTCCAAGGCTTTGGAGAAAATTTAATTTTAGTATGTATAAGCGGTCATTTAGAAGATAAAGCCGAGATTGATGTAATAGTAGAAGGACTTGGTGAGGTTGTTGTAGCCCACGGAGCCACCTACGGGGCCGAACATGGAGTTGTAGTAGTAGCTGAGCGAACCGCCAAGCATGGTCTTGTGCTTCAGCAAGTCCTCCATGCGCTGGGCATCCTGTCCGGCAGCGAAGCGAAGCAGCACAATGTTGTTGGTGGTGAGCTTGTACTGTGCCTGCAGTTGGGCAGCCACCAGCTTGTTCCACGCCAGTTCGACATTGCCCACACCAGCAAAGGGCATCTGCTGGTCGAGATAATGGCCATACCATTCGCCTCCCATCATATTGCTGAGCACGAAGGGTACATCGTCGCTATAGAGGGCACGACCATAGGCTGTAGGTTGTATGGTGAGGCGCTGGCTGAGAGGGATATTCATACGAACGGCCATGCTATAGTCGCGGACACCTACCTTGCCATCCAGGCGCACGAAGTCGTCGGTATAGTAGGCGAAACGGGCATGAATGCGACCTCCTACAGTGGGGAAGTACCAGTGGTTCTCGCTGTTATACCAGGCCATGGCTTCGTAGCTCAGATAGCCCTTATCCTTCATCCCTGCAGCATCGTTGGCATAAGCAGGCTGCTGGGCAGTGAGCAGGGTGCGGTAGTGATAGTAGTCGTAGTTGGCACCAAGACTGATATTGAAATTGCGCACATTGAAATTGAAGAGACTCAGTTTGACGCTGTGCTGGTTATAGGTGATGCCATAGGCCTTCTCGCCCACATCATAGAAGTCGATCTCATTGTTGCGGAACACATAGGAGACGGTGGGACGGAAGAAGCTGAGGGGATGCAGTGCCCAGTCGATACGGGCCATGACACGCTTGCCCAGTCGCATGGTGAGCTCGACATCCATAGGCAACTTGGTACGGATGGGCAGTTCGGCATTCAGCTGCAGTGCCACCAACTCCTCACTGTCGAAGCGCGCTCCCAGATTGATACGCCTGCTCCGTCGTTCTCCACTCATGAAGGACAGGGTGGTCGACTGTTGGTCTGGCTGGTTGAGGATGCTGAAGGAATCGGTCCTGAGAGGCTGATGACTGACCTGGCGCTCGACAGGTTCGCTAACCCCTAACTTCTCGCGCAACGCCACCAGATCGTCCCAATGGGCGATAGCGGCCTCCTCACCACGACGGATGAGGGTATCAATGGATGCTGAGGAGAAACTGGCAGAGCTGTAGCCCTTGGTATTCACACGTATCATGATATCGGTGATGGCCTCGTTCTCCTCGAACTTCGCCTTACAGTTATGATCGACAATCTGCATCAGGATGCTCGACATGGAGTTGAGCTCAGCAGCCGTTTTCAGCTCTGACGAGACATCCACACCGATGATATAGTCGGCACCCATGGCACGGGCCACATCAGCAGGGTAGTTGTTGCGCAAACCACCATCGACCAATACCTTGTCGCCCATCTTGACAGGGGCAAAGACACCAGGAATGGCCATACTGGCTCGCATGGCACGGCTGAGCACACCGCTATGGAACACCTGCTCGGAATTATCAACCACATCCGTTGCCACACAGGCGAAAGGAATGGGCAGACGGTTGAAGTCGATGGAGTCGTAATAAGGGGCTGTGAGGGCATCAAACAACATCGAGATATTCCGACCCTGGATGATGCCACCAGTGGGCTGTGAGGTCTTGCCAAACGTGAGACTCTTGGAGATGACATAGGTATTCTGTTTCTCACGCTCACGCAGGCTCTGACGACACTGGTCCTCACGGTCGGAGAGCACAAACGCCCAGTTCTGCGACTTGACAATCGAGTCGAGTTCGTCGGCCCCATGACCACAGGCATAGATGCCACCGACGATACTACCCATGCTGGTACCTGTGATGATGTCGATAGGGATGCCAGCACGCTCCAGCACCTTCAGCGCTCCCACATGGGCCGTACCCTTAGCGCCACCACCGCTCAGCACCAGCGCCACCTTCTTGCGGGCGGGCTTGTCCGTACTGTCGGCATGCTGCGCAGCAGCAACCTGCGCCAGGCACATCAGCAGGGCTACCAGAGCCATCATCACTCGTCTCATAGCGTTGTCTCTCGTTGACCTCTATTTATTGACCACGTTCTGAGGCTGTCCGTCGGCGAAAGCTTTCACATTGGCTGTCGCCACAGCTATCAGACGTACACGAGCCTCCTCGCTGGCCCATGCAATATGGGGCGTGATATAAGCATTGTCGCAACGGAGCAGGGGGTTGTCGACACGTGGTGGTTCCTCGGTGAGCACATCGGCGCAATAGGCTCTCAGACGGTTGGCCAGCAAGGCATCGGCCACGTCCTGATCATTCACCAGCGGACCGCGACCTGTATTGATAAGGATAGCGGTGGACTTCATCAGCTGCAGCGTCTTTCGGTTGATGAGGTGCTTGGTATCGGGAGCCAGCGGACAGTGCAGGCTCACCACATCGCTCTCAGAGAGCAACTGCTCTAACGAGCGTTTCCCGACACCCGAGGGCAACTGATCGGCAGGCTTGCTGGTATAGGCTGCCACCTTCATGCCGAATGCCTGGGCTACGGCAGCCACACGGCACCCGATATTGCCAAGGCCCACGATACCGAAGGTCTTGCCAGCCATCTCCGTGAGTTGTGTGTCCCAATAGCAGAAGTCGGGCGAGGCAGTCCACTCCCCTGCCCTGTTCTTGATAGCATAGTGCTCGGTGCGATTGGTGACGGTGAGCAGGTGGGCAAAGGTCATCTGCACCACACTCTCCGTACTGTATGCCGGCACGTTGGTCACGATGATGCCACGGCTGGTGGCAGCCTCAAGATCGACAACGTTATACCCCGTAGCCAGCACACCGATATAGCGGAGCTGGGGCAACTGGTCTATTTCCTGCTGGCGCAGACACACCTTGTTGGTCAGCACTATCTCTGCATCCTTAGCCCGCTCTACAGTCTCTTCAGGGCGAGTACGGTCATATACTGTCACTTCTCCGATGGTCTCCAGCGCCTGCCACGAGAGGTCGCCAGGATTGGCTGAATAGCCGTCAAGAATCACTATCTTTATCATATCACTTAGTTTTTGCGGTGCAAAAGTAAACAATCTCCTGCACATTTCTGCATCTTTGGCGAGAAAATCTTATTGTCTCATCAAAAAATACAGGTCATTTTCTTTGTTACATCGGCAATATTTTCTATCTTTGCAGCAATATTATTATCAGAAAAAGAACTGAAGACATCATGAGAAAGATATTCATATTGGCCTGCATGCTGATGGGCATCGTCAGCACAATGACAGCACAGGACCTGGATGCCAAGTATGCCACCGACCTATTGCCTGTTGGCACGAAGGCCCCCGACCTGATAGACCCTTACGGCGAAATTCATCCGATAGACAGTTTCCGTGGTCGCTGTGTGGTGCTCGACTTCTGGGCAACATGGTGTGGCGACTGCCGAAAGGACTTACCCGAGATGAAGAAGCTGCACATGCAATACGACATGCAAGGTGTAGAGTTTATCGGTGTCTCGTTCGATACCGATTTCGACGTGCTGCAGAAATTCATGGACAAGGAGCAGATGCGCTGGCGCGTCATCAGTGAGCTGAAGAAGATGAAGGAGTCGAAGATGGCCAAGGACTACCATATCCAGTGGATACCCACCATGTATCTGCTGGACACTGAAGGGCGCGTCATACTGGCTACGGTAGAAATCAACAAGCTGAAGGCGAAACTGAAGGAGTTGCAGAAAGCTCATCAGCTGGTGTCACCAGATCTGGCAGGTCAGGATCATCTGCCACAGTATCCTGGCGGTACTCCCGAGCTGATGAAGTTTCTGTCATACAACATGAAATACCCCGTAGAGGCAGAGCACTGTGGTGTAGAGGGTCGTGTCCTGGTCCAGTTCTTTGTCGAGAAAGACGGTACGGTATCCGAGCCGCAAGTCATCAAGACCGACTTCAAGAACCGCCTGTCAGACAAGAAATTCCGCAAGCATACTGACGCAGAGAAGGAAGCCATGCGTGAGCATGGCGAGAGCCAGTTGAAAGCCGAAGCTCTGCGCGTTGTCGCCAAGATGAACAATTGGGAGCCCGCCATGCGTCGCGGTAAGAAGGCACGTGTAAAATACACAATACCCATCGTTTTCAAATTGAAATAAGTCAAATAAAAAGACCGCTAAGGGGCATCCTAAGCGGTCTTTATTGCGTATCGGGAGGTTATCCTCTTGCCATCTTGTAGATAGCCTCCATATCGTCGGCATGTAGAACTTTGAGACCACCGCAGGTGATAGTATTGTTGCGACTGCACTTACGGACCATCTCCTTGATTTCCTCGTCGGTGATGTCCTTGCCGATGAGTTCCTTGATATTAATAGGCATACCGATGGCGTGGTAGAAGCGCTCCATAGCCTGGATGCCCTTCTCGGCAGTACCCTCAGGATCGGTGAAGTCGTTGGGTACATCCATCACATTGACGGCGAAGCGCACAAAGCGACGCAGATTCTCATGCATGGTGTAGCGAGCCCAACTGGGCCAGATGGCAGCAAGTCCAGCGCCATGCGTGACGTCGAACATGCCGCTGAGCTCATGCTCCAACTGGTGGGTTGCCCAGTCGCCAGTAGCGCCACAGCCTGTCAGATCGTTGTGCATCAGCGAGCCGCCCCACATAATCTGTGCGCGATAGCGATAGTCCTCAGGATTCTCCAGCACAGGGAATACGGCATTCTTGATGGAACGCAGCGCAGCCTCAGCCAAATCGGTGGTGAAGTCCATATCGTCGTCCTTGGTGAAGTAGCGCTCCATCGTGTGCATCATCATATCCGTCACACCAGCTGCCGTCTGGTAAGGAGGTAGTGTCATAGTACGACGCGGATTCAGAATGGCAAATTTGGGGCGACTCAGATTGTTGGAATAGCCCACCTTGACGTCACCATCCTCATTGGTAATAACCGAGCTCTCGCTCATCTCGCTACCTGCTGCAGGAATGGTCAGCACGGCAGCCACAGGCAGCATCTCCTTTGGCTCGGCCTTACCCATATAGATATCCCATACGTTGCCATCGAAAGGCACACCATAGCCAATACACTTGGCAGAGTCGATGACGCTGCCGCCACCTACGGCAAGCAGGAAATCGACGCCCTCCTTGCGGCAGAGCTCGATGCCCTGTTGAGCCAGCGAGAGACGAGGATTGGGCACTACGCCGCCCAGCGTGACATAGCTGATACCGCCCTCGTCAAGAAGCTTACATATCTTGTCAAGAAGTCCTGACTTGACGGCACTCTTACCGCCATAGTGTACAAGGACCTTCGTGCCACCATACTTCTTCACCAGAAGAGCTACCTGCTCCTCACTCTGTTCTCCAAAAACCACCTCGGTAGGTGCATAAAAATTAAAGTCTTTCATATTCGAATGATATAATTATGTTTAACTGAATCAGTCCATTGGATAGCTCACACCCCACTTCTGCCGAAGGTCATCCATCAGCTGCATGATATAGAGCACCTCGGCATGAGGCATCTCACGAGGTTCGAGCAGTTCCTCCTGGAGCGCCTCGCGACAGGCAAGGAACTGATATTCGTAGCCCGTAATCTGACGAGGCACACGGATGGTCTCGACAAAAGTACGGTCGGGGCCGTTCACAGTGATTGTCTGCGGATTGTTGACATTATCGATGATGATGTTGCCCTCGGTACCCGCAATGACACCAATATTGTCACCCACACACGAAGCGCTGGACTGTACGTTGGCTACGATGCCGTCGCTGAGTATCATGGTGATGGTGTTGGTGAGGTCCATACCTGTGTCTGACTTGACACAGTAACCATCGATGGTCTGTATATCGCTGTCTGTGAACATACGAACGAAGTTGAGTACATAGACGCCAAGGTCGAGCAGGGCACCTCCGCACAAGTCGGGACGCATAATGCGCGGCTTGTTGCCCATCGAATAGCCAAGGGTAGCTGTGATGAGACGGGGCTCACCAATACGTCCGTCGGCAATGAGTCGCCTGACGATGCCCACCGCAGGCTGGTAACGTGTCCAAATAGCCTCAGCGAGGAAAACGCGGTGCTCATGGGCCAATTCAATGATTTCCCTGGTCTGACGGACGTTAGCCATAAAGGCTTTCTCTACCAGACAGGGTTTGCCTGCCAGAATAGCTTCTTTGGTGACATCGTAGTGGTGTGAATGGGGCGTACCGATATACACCAGATCAACATCAGGGTCGGCAATCAGCTGTGCATAGGAGCCATAAGCCTTGGGAATGTTCCATTTCTTGGCGAACGCATCTGCCGTATCCAGTGAACGAGACCCTACAGCATAGGCCTCACACTCTGTCAGTCCATTTAATGTGATGGCAGCCTTCTCAGCTATCCATCCTGTTCCGATAATACCTACTTTCATTTTTCTTTCTTCACCATGTTAATAGCCTCCTGCTGAGCGGCAATGACCTTGTCGCACCAGGCGTCGAACTCAGGATCTTCTATTTGTAACTCTGGATGTGCCAGGATATGCTCCACACAGCGGTGCACACCCTCGTCAAAGCGTGTGGTGGCATGGAAGCCAGGGACTGCACGCTTCAGTTTAGTACAATCGAAGCATACCGTAACAGACTTGTCGCCCAAGAGGTTGCCTTCGAAGTCCCACTCGGCTGGTGCTACGGCAGCAAGAAACTCGGAAGATACGTAATAAGGCTTCACTGCCACATGGAGTGCACGGGCAATACACTCATAGACTTGTGTCCAGGATAGCTGTTCGTCGCTCATAATCTGGAACGCCTCGCCAATAGCCTTGGGATTGCCCAGCAATCCGATGAAACCACGAGCAAAGTCCTCATTCCAAGTCAGTGTCCACAGCGATGTACCGTCACCCTGAATGATAACAGGCTTGCCCTCTATCATGCGTTTCAGCACCTGCCAGCTGCCTCTCGGTCCATGTACACTGACGGGTACGCCACGTTCGCAATAGGTATGACTGGGGCGCACGATGGTCACTGGGAAACCATTGTCGCGATATTCATGCATCAGCAGTTCCTCGCAGGCTATTTTGTTACGCGAATACTGCCAATGGGGATTCGCCAGCGTTGTTCCCTCAGTTATCACATGGTTGGCTGCAGGCTTGTTGTAGGCTGAAGCCGACGAGATGTACACATACTGGCGTGTACGTCCTGTGAAGAGTCGGATATCACGCTCTACCTGAGCAGGTACGAAGCCAATAAACTCGCAGACGGCATCGAAGGTCTCGCCAGCGATACCAGCAAGAACGGATTGTTCATCATCGATATCGGCAATGACCTGTCTTACTTGTGCTGGCACCTCGTCCTTGCGGTTACCACGATTCAGCAGCCACAGTTCATGTCCAGATGCTGACAGTTGTCGGGTGATGGCACTGCTGATGGTGCCTGTTCCACCAATTAATAGTATCTTCATAGTTTTTTTACAACAAAAAATAATATGTTGAAATAAGTAGTCTTTTCATATTTTTTGTTTGGTTTTTGTGTTATCTGATTTGTCCCATCAGCCAGGGGGTGTAACGCTGGACGAGGCGAATGAGGGGATAGAATGCCATCAGGATGAATAGGGAGAAGAACAGGTCTTCGATGAGGAAGCGGTCAGGCAGTTCCATGAGGCGGCGGACAATGATAATGTGGAGTCCCACAATGAGGATGGAACCACGAGAGAGGGTATCAACCATTGTGGTGGACGGCATCCGGCTCAACCACAAGGATAAGACGTACAACATAGCAGTACCAGCCAGGGTTCCCACGAGGAACCCTGCAAAATTATTGCCGTAGCCACAGAGATACATCCACACCTCTCCGTTGTATCTTCCGCAGAGCCATACCAGCAGGACAGCCACTATCAGTAACGGCACTTCAGCAGCAACATGATGAAACGCTACCAGTCGTTCCTTTAATGGCTGCAGCAAGAGGCCAATGGCAAAAGGTGGCAGGCATACCAGCACATTGGTCCACGCATTCTCCGACTCAATAGTCAGGGCGATGGCTCCTGCCCCCGAAACAACCAACAGTCCTACATACATCCACCAGCGACGAGGCACTAGCTGCATCAGCAGTCGGATGAGAAAGATGGTATAGAAGAACCAACAGGGTCCCATACACCAGCGATGACCTAACAGCAGGTTTTCCAGATACCATGGCAATGGGACATCATAGGATGTGCCTTCTGCCATACAGCGCGCATAAGCCTCCAGCTGCATGACAATACTGAGAATGAGGGTAGGTACCATCAGCTGACGGACATTCTTCACCAGACAAGTACGCCAGTCAGGTGCCGGATGATACAGAAAACCTGAGATGACACAAAATGCCTGTACGCTGAAGACATACAGATACTGATAGCCTGCAGAGAAGAAATGTCCCCAGATAATGGACAAGATGGCCAACACCTTCATCCAGTCGAGCCAGGCAATACGATTCTGTTGGATAGTCATCGTTCTCTTCTTTTTGATTGTATTCGGTGCAAAGGTACAACTTTTTTTCGCTTTTCTTCTTTTATTCTTTATTTTTTATTACTTTTGCAGCATGAGAGTAATCTGTGACGCCCCAGGACAAACATGTAACAGGCTATGGACTTACGTAGCCAGCGTTGCTCAGTGTATTGCTGCACACAGACGCATGGTGATTATCTTCTTCGACTGGACCATAGAAGACTTCCCCCATCTGCTCCATTGCCCATTTATCTACTTTCCCCTATGGCACAAGTGGTATCTGGAGCGCGGTAATGGCTGGAACAACTACAAAGGTCTGACATGGAAGGTGACGCACAACAAGACATGGGACAAGATCTTCAAATGGCTGGGATTCACCAAGGGGTGGAGTACTCGCCAGGACACGCGCTACCTCCAACAGACTCTGCCTGAACTGCAGCGTATCTTCCGTCCGAAGGAAGACATCATGCAACGTGCTGAGGAGATGATGGGACTGTTGCGGACAGAAGCTGACATGGTGGTGGGCATCCACATTCGTCGCGGAGACTATGCCACTTGGCACAATGGTCGTTTCTTCTATGAGTTGGAGGACTATCATCAGTTTATGTTACGCATCCAAGAAGTGTATCACGACCATCGTGTAGCCTTCTTCATCAGCAGCAACGAATCATTCTCTCTTGACAGCTTTGAAGGTTGTCGGTGCTACCGTTTTGGCAAGGAGCCCTCAGGTGCCATTCTCGATCTCTACACACTTTCGCTATGTGACCGCATGGCAGGTCCCTTCAGCAGCTATTCACGATGGGCCTCGTTCATCGGACAAGTGCCATTATGTTTTCTGGAATCGAAAGACCAGCAATTCACGGATGAGAGTTTCTCGCGCATTGTTGACTTCTTCCACTTTGAGAACGGCAAGGAGATATTTGACTGGTAGAAAGGAGGAAGGATGAAGATTGGAATACTGACATCAGGCGTCATGCCGGTACCCGCAGTCAAAGGTGGTGCCGTAGAAAACCTTATAGACCTGTACCTGGCCTATAACGACCAGCACCAGTTGCACGACATCACCATTTACAGTGTAAGCGACAAGGCGGTCAAGCACCATCCTGCCCTCTCATCAGCAGTCAACCACTACCGTTACATCAACCCTTTCTCGCTATGGGCCAAAGTGAGAAAGGCGCTGCGCTCCCGCCAGCACAACTACTATAACCCCTCGATAGAATACTATCTGCATCAGGCATTATGCCACATCCGTCGCCAGCACTACGATATGGTGATTGTAGAAAACCGTCCTGGCTATATCCTGAAACTGAGGGCACTGACGGAGGCCCCTTGTGTGCTCCACCTGCACAACGACTCTCTGAATGCCAAGAGCAAGAAGGCTTCCAGCATCGTGGAAGGTTTTGACAAGATTATCTGTGTGTCGGATTATATCACCCATCGGATACCTGATGCCAGCGGCAAAAGCATTACCGTTTATAATGCCATCGACATCCAGCATTTCATAGATGCCCAGCCATTGGACAGGAAGACCATGGGATTCACCAGCGAAGATTTTGTTATTATCTATAGTGGTCGTCTGACGCCCGAGAAGGGTATTCTGGAACTGATAGAGGCAATCAGTATGGCTGCTTGCAGGAAGCATATCAAACTTTTGGTCACTGGTGCTCGCTTCTATGGCAACAACGCCAGTCAGTCACCCTTTACCCAACAGCTGGAGAAAGCATGTGAGAACATGAAGGAGCAGGTCTTCTTCACTGGTTTTGTGGCCTACCAGCAGATTCCCTCCTATTTAAAGATGGCAGATATTGCCGTTGTACCATCCATGTGGGAGGAGCCTTTCGGACTGACCGTTGTAGAGGCAATGGCAGCAGGTCTGCCACTGATAGCGACCAGAAGCGGTGGTATTCCGGAAATATGTGAAGGCATAGCAACACTGGTGGAAAGAGAACAGCTGTCTCAACAACTGGCTACCGCTATTGACGAACTCTATCAAAACCCTGCCAAGCGGAAGGAGATGGCTGCTGCCTTGCAGGAACGTGCCAAGCTGTTTGACAAAGACTCCTATGCCCGTGACTTTTTTGCATCACTAAACACACTGTGCCGATGAAACGAATGATATCCATCATATCCTTGTTGTTGGCATTTGCCATCACAAGTAGTGCCAAGAAAACGGATGGCAGCAAGTTATCGACCTGGCTACGTCAGGCTGTGGCAGAACAACATATCCGACATCGGGCTGCAGCTGAAGAAGGAGAGCCCCAGAAAGATCCGTTGACGACCGTCTTTATCCGTACCAGTGAGCAACTCACCACGGAGCAATTATTGGAATACGGTGCCACCATCTACGCCCAATTAGGAGACGTTACCATCATCACCGTTCCACTGTCAAAGATTCCTGAACTAATCGAGCTTTCTACCGTATTGCGCATAGAAGCAGGGCAGCGGGCCAGTCTCACGCTTGATACCGTAAGCAAGGTGAACAACATTCTGCCTGTCTATCAGAAGACCCAGGAGCATCAGGCTTTTACTGGCCAAGGAGTGGTGGTTGGTGTGATGGATGTCGGTTTCGACCTGACACATCCTACTTTCTACCAAGATACCACACTCACCCAATACCGCATCAAAACCTTCTGGGACCAGCTGGCCACCAGTGAGGATGTGAGTCGTCTGCCCGTAGGACGCGAATTCACCACTACCGAGAGCATCATTGCCCAAGGCTGTGCCACTGATGGCGACAGTCAGGCTCACGGCACTCACACCTTGGGAATAGCCACTGGTAGTGGCTACAACACGCCCTATCGCGGTGTGGCCTACGAGAGCGACATCTGTATCGTGGCCAATGCCGTTGGCAGTGACCAGCCATATATTGCTGAAGGCGACTACTACCTCTATACTTCGGCAACTGACGCACTAGGCTTGAAATATCTCTTCGACTATGCTGAACAGCAGGGCCAGCCATGTGTCGTTTCGCTCAGCGAGGGCTACTCGCCGTATATGGATGAAGACGACCAGTTGTATAACGACTTCCTGGAACGCTTAATCGGGCCTGGACGCATTCTGGTGGTTTCAGCAGGCAACGAGAGTCATGCGCTGACCTATGTGGAAAAGCCCACAGGCATGGAGGCCGCAGGTGCTTTTGTCAAATGCAGCAAGCAGGATGCGACATACCGTATCAAGAGTGAAGGCTCAAACACGCTAACGCTCTATGCATATAGCGGAGAACAGGGGACACCCTCGCATCAGTTGACCATCAGTTTGGATGATCCGCGACTCGAGGAGGAGGACTTGAAAGAACAGTTGATTGTTGAGAAAGACACTTTCGATATCACCATCATCGCGTACGACATCGCCTTCGATATGTCCAGCAATATCTGTCTGATGCAGTTGCACGGCAACCATCCCTTCAACGAGATGACGCCAGTGGCACTGGTCCTTGGCGGACAGGAGAGCCATGCAGAATTGATAGGGTCTTCATCGAATGCACTGGAGAACCGCGATACTGATACCCGATGGTGCCATGCTCAGAATGATCACAACATCCTAGGGCCAGGATGTTTCACAGCCCCCATCTGTGTGGGAGCGATGACCCATCGCAAAGGATTCACCAACCACGAAGGGAATTGGGTTGCTAACGCCTATAGTCATGAGGAAGAAGGACTTTGGAGTCCTTTCTCTTCCATGGGGCCGACAATGGACGGACGCACTAAGCCCGATGTGTCTGCAGCAGGTCGCAACATCATCTCTTCATACAACAGCTACTATTACGAGGCCAATCCCGACAAGAGCCACAATATGGATGTGGCCTATTCTGAGGTCAATGAGCGCAGCTACCCGTGGCGCTCAGATTCAGGCACCTCGATGGCGTGTCCTGTGGTAGCAGGCACTATTGCCCTTTGGCTTCAGGCCAAACCCGACCTGACACGCGATGACATCATCGGTATCTTCAGCCGTACCTGTCGCCAGCCCGAAGCTGAGCTCAACTATCCGAACAACAAGTATGGCTATGGAGAGATTGATGCCTATCGCGGACTATTGGACATCTTGGGAATTACAGCTATCAAGGAAATCAGCCAGCATGAGCCTCACGATGCAAGTCTCTGGGCTGACAATGGTCTGTTGCACATTGTTTTTAACGATGTGCCTGCCAAGCCCGTCGCTATCACCATCTATACCACTGGTGGAGCACGTGTTTTCCAGACCAACGTCGCTGGCAGCCAGCAGCATATTACCCTACCCTTGCCTACACTGGGCAAAGGCATCTATGTGGTACAGTTGGGAAATAGCGGTTCGACCCTGATAAGGATATAACCAAAAGACTTATTTGTTCTTGACGAGATTATCTTCCGCATCATCATAATGATCTGTGGAGTGGAAGATGCGTGTGATACCTCGCAACTGGATGCGCACATGGTCGATAAAGCTCTGCCACATCGACTGATTACCAATGGTACCGTAACCCGTAATGGCACGACAACGGCGATCGCGTACAAAGACAATCTTGCCATACTTTTTCAGATTCAGCGCCATCGAGCCGTCCTCGCCACGGATGATATCCACACGATACGGTTCCTGTCGCCCATAGTCGGCATTATAGGCAAAGACCAAACCACGCACAGAGAGCTCAGGACGCTTGAAGTGCTGCACCCACAGGAAGAAGTCGCGAGCCATCTCAAAGAGTCGTAGCGAGAGCTTCGAGTGGTTCTCGTCAGGGAAATAGCTCCAAGTGGCAGAGGCGCAACTGACGCCAGGCTTCAACAAGTGCTCCAGCATCACCTCATAATACTGCGGAGGATACAGCGTATCGCTATCAACATCAAAATAGAAACGCCCCTTGGCATGCTGCAAACCACAGCGTCGCGCATAGCCACAAGAGTGCTGGTACTCTGTATAATAAGGTATGCCCGACTTCTCAAAGATTTCGGCAGTACGATCCTTCGAGTCGTTATCAACGCCAATAATCTCCACAGGGTATTTACAGCGTATCTCACTGATAGCCCACAGACAAGCCTGCAGGTGTCTCTCCTCATTATAGCCTATCACCACAATGCTGGCCAGCGGTTCTGGACTCTGCAACGCTGCCAAGCGCTCACGCGTTTCGTCAATCACATTCTGCGGCACCTCGCTGAAAGGTTTGCCGTAAATGGTCATATATTTGTCGTACCAGTTTGACATCCTTATGATTTTTGTGCAAATATAGCAAAAATATTTTGATTTATCAACTTTTCTGTTTATATTTGCAGAAAAATACTAAACTGCTATGGCTAAGCTATCGATCATTGTTCCTGTTTACAATGTCGAGAAATATATTCGCCCTTGTTTTGAGAGTATTTTCAGACAAGGGCTTGATGATGAAGACTATGAAGTCATCATCGTCAATGACGGCTCTACAGACAAGAGCATGGAGATGATAGCCGACATCATAGCCCAGCATCGCAACATCACCGTTATCCATCAAGAGAATCTGAGTCTATCCGTTGCCCGCAACAACGGTATTGCAGCTGCTCAGGGAGACTATATCCTGATGCCTGATTCTGACGACCTGCTGATTGACAACAGTCTAAAGCCCCTACTTGACAAAGCACTTGAATCTCAGGCAGATTTAGTCGTTGCAGATTTTCTGAAGATGACGGACGAGCAAATCGGCAACCAGCCAAACATACCCCAACAAGCGTTTCGTGTACAAGAGAAGACTGGTAAAGAGCTCTTTCTGGAAGACCTGAATCCTCATGAGTGTTTTGTATGGCGCACCTTGTATAGAAGATGTTTCATACTCGACAACGGATTACAATTCATACCTGGTATTTATTGCCAAGATGTACCCTTTACACATGAAGCATACCTCAAGGCACAAAAGTGCCTAAGAACGACTTGGCTGCTCAATATCTATCGGACAGGCAGACCTGGGGCAGCCTCTATCTCGTTCAGCAAGAAAAGAGCCTTAGATTATCCTATTATCATATCCAAGACATGGGAGCTCACCAGGCTGAAGGGCCTTAGTCCTGACGTTCTAAGCAAGCTCAAGGATGACATTTACACCTCATTCTCCGTCTTTGTCCACGACATCTTCTTTGGCATCAAAGACAGCACATTCAGAGTATTCCTTCTCAAAGAGATTAAAAGGAATGCTCCCGACTTGTTTTTCTCAAATGGATTGAATCAGTTGATTCATTCTATCACATTCAGATACCTCCCTTACTTCTATTTCCATTTCGTCAATATAAACATTCGCCTCAGAAAGAGATTCAAGCATTAAGAGATGAAAATAGTATATATTATACCAACGTTAGAAGTCAAAGGTGGGGCTGAAAGGATTATCATAGAAAAAGCCAACTACCTTTCTGAGCGTTTGGGTTATGATGTATCTATCATCACACAATGTCATCACACGAATGTCCCTGTCGCCTATCCCTTGTCTGGGAAAGTCCGTCTCATTCATCTTGGAATCCCCTATTACAATCAATACAAATGCAGCTATCCTAAACGGTTATGGATAAAGCGGGATATCGACAAAAGGATTCAGAAAGAGACCACAGAGGCTGTCCTGAGAATCGACCCTGACATTTTGATTACTTTTCCCCTTTTCAAACCCTATATTGCATATACCATTCCTTGTAGGGCCAAAAAGATCATAGAGGTTCACGAACCTCTTGAATACCACCTATACTCAGACTTTCAGAACAAGTCATGGCTATCCAAAGTATTCAAAAAGCACTATTTCAACACACTCGTCAAGCAGGCAGATGTGTTTGTCAGCCTGACAGATGATGAAAGGAGACTGCTGAAGAAAGCGCATCGGGTGGAAGTCATTCCCAATTTTTCTTCGATGGACATCAGCCAGTATAGCACATGTACTGCCAAACGTGTGATAGCAGTAGGACGTTTTTCGCATGTCAAAGGCTATAAGAGACTTCTGAAAATATGGGGACTGGTAAACGCCAAACATGCTGACTGGCATTTAGATATCTTTGGCGATGGCGGGGTAAGAACCCAATTGGCCCATTATGCTGACGACCATCATATCAAGAACGTGACACTTCACGGAGTCACCCATCATATCAGCCAAGAATATGTCAACAGTTCCATTTGCGCCGTGACATCCTATTACGAAGGTTTCTCACTCGTCATTCTTGAAGCGATGATGCATGGTGTACCTTGTGTTGCCTTCGACTGTCCGAATGGTCCACGAAGCATTATCAAGGACCAACAATGCGGCTATCTCATCGAGAATGGAAACGATGATATGTTTGCTGAAAGACTCTGTCATCTTATTGAAGACCAACAACTTAGGAAACAATTTTCAAATGCGGCCATTGAGCGGACAAAATACTTTGATATAGATATCATCATGAGACGATGGCAGTCTCTGTTTGAATCGCTCTGTCAATAGTAAACATCACTAACATCATCAAAAGAACATGAAAGAAACACAGATAGATTTTGTAGTCACATGGTTAGACTCTGACGACCCAAAATGGCAAGAAGCCTATTTAAAATACCGACCAGACAACAATGGACTAAAGGGAAATGCACGTTTCAGGAATATGGATATATTCCGATATTGGTTCCGTGCAGTAGAGAAGTATGCACCATGGGTACACAAAGTATATCTGATAACCAATGGGAAGTTTCCTAGTTGGATCAATACTGAGAACAAGAAACTGGTTCTCGTCAAACATTCCGACTACATACCAGCAGAATATCTGCCAACGTTCTCTTCTTGTACGATAGAATTGTTCATGCATCGCATCCAGGGACTCTCAGAGCATTTCGTCTATTTCAATGATGACATGTATCTTAATGCCCCTATCAAACCAGAGTATTATTTCAGAGATGGACTGCCTTGTGACCTCAACAAAGAGACGTGTTACAACGTCCCCATCTATACCAAGTCCGATCGCTATGGCATCTATATGCAGATGCTGGCAGACTTAGGTGTCATTAATGGCTTTTTCAATAGGAAGGAAACTGTCAGACAGTCTCCTCGCAGATGGTTCGGACCGCATCTAGGAATCCGTGGTAATGTGATGAGTTTCTTACTGTTCCAAAGAAGATTGTTCGCAGGTTTCTCCAATTTCCACATTGAACAGGCCTATTTGAAATCTGTATTCAACGAGGTGTGGGAGGCTGCGCCAGAATTCATGAATGCCAGTTGTACCAGATTTCGTGAAGATGTGACAGCCAACCCATACATCTTCCGTTATTGGCAGTTCGCCAAGAATCTGTTCTATCCTGTCAAGAGGAAAGGAAGGTATTTTTTCCTTATCAAACGCGATATTCTGAATAAAATAGAGAAAGCGTTCAACAGCAGTCAGTATGCCTCGCTTTGCCTGAACGACAGCACCTTGTGCTGTGACGAAGATTTTGAGCCTATTCACGCAGGACTACAACGACTGTTTGAAAAGAAATTCCCACAAAAGTCATCATTCGAAATATAACCGTTTACCATTAAATATATTGTGAGCATCATGAAAGAGAGAGAGATTGATTTCGTTGTAACATGGTTAGACTCTACTGACCCAGAATGGCAGAAATCGCTGGCATTATACAGTCCGAATGCGAAGGGTCGAAAAGAGAGTGCCCGATTCCGCAGTACAGACTTCTTCCAGTATTGGTTCCGTGCTGTTGAAAAGTATGCACCATGGGTACGCAAAGTCTTTTTGGTCACCAACGGCAAATTCCCTGACTGGATCAATCCTGATTGTCCCAAACTCGAGCTTGTCAAACATGAAGATTTTATTCCTCACGACTATCTGCCAACCTTCAATTGCCGTACGATAGAATTTCATCTTCACAAGATAAAAGGTCTATCAGAGCAGTTTGTCTATTTCAACGACGATATGCTCCTCAACGCACCCGTCAAGCCAGATTATTACTTCCGAAACGGGCTCCCATGTGACATCAATAATGAGACATTTCTCAATGTACCGATTTACACCAAGAGGAACAAATTCGGAAACTACATGTCCATGCTTGCTGATATTGGTGTGATCAATAGCCACTTCAACAGGCGGAACACATTCCGCCAGTCTCCCAGGCGATGGTTTGGCCCACATCTGGGAATAAAAGGCAATATCGTGAGTTGCCTGTTGCTGGACAAGAGGTTGTTTATCGGTTTTTCCAATTATCATACCGAACAGACATTCCTCAAGTCCACCTATGATGAATTATGGGAAAAAGAGCCAGAGGTACTCACGGCAGCCTGCACCAGATTCCGTGAAGACAATACGGTCAACAATTACCTCTTCCGCTATTGGCAACTTGCCAAAAACCTCTTTTATCCTAAGAGGAGGAACAGCGAGTTCTTCTTCCTCATAGAGAGAAAGATCGTCGAGAGCATCGAGAAAGCACTTGAAGAGGAGAAATACGTTTCTATCTGCTTGAATGACGATGCGCTGTGTACTGATGAAGACTTTATCTACATCAACAAGAGACTACAGCAACTTTTTGAGAAGAAGTATCCCAACAAGTCGTCGTTTGAGGCTATCTGAACTTCCAGGGCATCATTAGCTTCTCTGCCTTACGCACGAAGGTGAGTCCGAAGACTTTCACCAAGAAGGCACGGAAGCGGTAGTAGGCCTTTGCCTTAGGCGAGAACCACGAGTTCTGATAGTGGTGGATGGCATAGGTATAGGGCGTTATCTCCACCTCGCGTGAGTCAAACACTTTGGGCGAGAAGAAAGCATCGTTGAATTCCAACACCTCCTGCTGCATATCCAGTTGGCGAATCTTCAGACTGTCGTCGATGCTTAACACGCGCAAGGGCTTGATTTTCTCAATCTGCTCCACCATGATTTCTGGCAGTTTGCGGATGTCGAGTGAACCATCTGCCTTGACAAAGGGTCGTGCGTCGTAGTAGTCCAGACATTGTTTGATCCAGTCGCACCCTTTCTCCGCGCCAATGATGGCAGCCTCTGGGGTTTGCGCCTTCTCAGCACCCACGAAATAGGGCAGGTCGAGCAAGTCATCAAAACTGCGCAACACCTCAACATCCGAGTCAAGATAGATACCACCATGGTGATAGAGTGCGTAGAAGCGGATATAGTCGGCAGCAAAGGCGTACTTCTTGTGTTCGAAAGCCTCGCGCACCCATTGTGAACTGCCCAGGTCGAAGCGTTGGGTATCCCAAAGCATAATCTCGTAATCAGGCAGGTATTTCTTCCACGAGGCGATACATTTGGCTATCTTGGCAGGATAGGCATCGCCGCTGAGCCAACACAGGTGAATGACTTTAGGTATCATCGTTCAATTCATTTTGTTAAGTTCATAATTTTTCTATCACATGTTGCATCTGCACCTTCCATGAGAGCGATGCCACACTATTGCGAATGGCAACAGGATCGATGGTCTGCTGCGAGAGGAAGCGCACGATGCCACCTACGTCGATGGGCGACTCGTCAGCAGGTGCTTTCAGCACATAGGGTTGGTGGTCGAAATCGCTGTCTTCCTCACTATAGATGAAGGGGATGCCACGGGCAGCATACTCTCTGTTCTTCAACGTCTTGATGCGAGTGATACCACTACGGTGACGCGCCAATGAGCCTATGGCAAAATGGCACTGGGCAAAGACCTCGTCGAGCTGTGCCCCAAAGAGCTTGCCATGAAAGACGACCTTATCCTCTATCTGGTATTGCTCGATGATGCTGCAGAAGTCGTGCATCATACTGGCACCTATGCCCCCTACGATGTGAAAGACAATCTCTCGTTCCCCACCCTGTCGGTAGTATTCGCCCAGTCCTTTCAGCATGCGGTCGAAGCCATGCCAGGGGTGAACCTCTGCTACAGCGATGAGATGAAGTGAGCCTAACCCTGTCCCTTCCTGAAGGGAGGGGTTTTGAGGGATGGGGGATGATGAGGGATGATGGATGGGAAGACTGTCGAAGTCGACACCATTGCTGATGCGGATGGTGCGCTGTCCGAATATCTCTGAAGCCTCTGAGAAGGTGACGATGGCATCCATATAAGAGGCCAACTGGTTGCGGAACAGCTTGTCGAAGATATGCTCCACGCGATACTTCAGCGGCAACGAGACGAACTCTCCGTCATACGGATAGGTGGGCACCTCCATCACAGCCTTGATGCCATCAGCCTTCAGGCGTTTGAACAAACGGATATTAAACGGCGAGGCATTCATGAAACAGCGAACATATACCAACGCTATCCCGTGCTCCCAGCAATAGTCGTTGACGCAACGATAGTCCATGCGCTGCAGGAGGGTTGCCCAACGGCCCCGCCCATAGTTGCGGATCACCTCTCCATCAACATATCGGCAACGCGAGCCATCGGCAGCCAGGTCATAATAGCACACATGCACCTCATGACCATTCTGACGCAGACCCTTGATCTGGGCTAGCATCTTCTTACTAATGCCACTGGCATCCTCGAAGCCGTGATAGGTTAGGAATAGTATTTTCATCAAATATCGCTGTTCAGTGCGACAAATTTACGCATTTTTTTTGAATTATCAAGATTTATCCGTATTTTTGTACGCAGTTATGAAAAGAATTTGTTTTCTGACCGACTCCATCTTCTCGGTGGGAGGAGTACAACGCGTGACAGCCGTCATCGCCAAAGAATTGGCGAAAGACTATGATGTGACCATACTCACCAAGGACAAGAGCAGTCAGGAAGACACCTCGCTCTATGGGCTCAATGAGGCCTATATCCACTATCGTTACTTCGAATTTCCTAAGACGCGTAGTTGGAAATACTACTTCTGCAAGGCCTATAGCTATCTCTATCGACGCTATCTGCCCCAGACGCCGTTCACCTCTGCCATCTATGCCCATAGCTCGTTTCCTGCGGAGAAGCGCAAGGTGCTGCTTCGCGAATTCAAGAAGGGGCAGTATGATGTCATCATCGGGGTGCATGCCTCGCTGTCTGTGAAACTGGCCTCATGCAAGAAGTCATTAAAAGGCACAAGGCTCATCGGATGGATTCACAACTCGTATGAGGCGCTGTTCAGCGAGGGTTCGCTATATGTCGGTTCCGACCTGCGCAAACATTATGAATGGCAGTTGGCAAAGCTCGATGCCACCATCGTGCTGAGCAACGACGACGCCCAACGATACCATATCGCCACAAAGGTCATCTACAACCCGCTGACGCTGAAGCCCGACAGTCCCTCAACTGGTACGTCGAACAAGTTCCTCGCCGTAGGTCGTTTCTCCAGACAGCATAAAGGTTTCGACCTGCTCATCGAGGCCTTCCACCTCTTTGCAGAAACCAACGACGACTGGACGCTCGACATCGTGGGTGAAGGTCCTGAGGAACCACTCTACCGCCAGCTCATCGAAGACTACGGACTGCAGAAGCGCATCACCATCCATCCCTTCACCAACCATATCCAGAGGTACTACCACGAAGCGCAGGTCTATGTGCTGAGCTCACGCTGGGAAGGTTTTGGCCTGGTATTGGTCGAGGCGATGGCCCACGGACTGCCCGTTGTCTCGTCGAACCTCCCGACCAGCTATGAGATCATGGGCGACTTCGGTCTCTACTTCATCAATGGCGATGTCAAGGGCTTGGCACATCAGATGCAGGCAGCCACCCAACTGGACTGGGCTGTAGTGTCGCAAAAGGCCATCGAGACAGCCCACCGCTTCGATTTGAAATCAATCTGCCAGCAATGGCATCAACTCATAGAACCATCTGTATGAAAGACAAGGAGCAACTACGGGCAGGGCTCAACGCCTCGCCAAGACTGAAGAGATGGCTGGACTACCTCATCATGAACCAGCGCGATGCACGTCCTCGGTGGTATATCCGACTGTTGGCGCCCCTCTATCAGCATCGTGGCAGCCACTCGAAGATATACGGTAGCGTACGCTTAGACACACCACCCTACCGCCGCTTCTGGCTGGGCAGGCGCAGCGTCATCGAGTCGTATTGCTGCATCAACAATGCGGTGGGTGATGTCATCATTGGCGACCACACCCGTATCGGCATCCATTGTACCGTCATAGGTCCTGTATGCATCGGCAACCACGTGAATCTCGCACAAGGCATCACGGTCACGGCTCTGAATCATAACTTCGACGATCCTGAGAAGCGTATCGACGAACAGGGCATCAGCACCAAGCCCGTTGTCATTGGCGATGATGTGTGGATTGGTGCCAATGCTGTCGTCCTGCCTGGTGTGACCATTGGCAGCCATTGCGTCGTTGCAGCGGGGGCTGTTGTCACCAAGGATATGGAAGACAACACTCTAGTCGCTGGTGTTCCAGCCAAAATGATCAAAAAGCTATGAAGATAGGTATCGAGGCACAGCGTATTTTCCGCAAGAACAAGCACGGCATGGATTATGTCGTGCTGCAGGAGATCAAGGAGCTGCAGCAAATGGCGACGGGCGACGAGTATTTCGTCTTCGTCAAGCCCGGTGAGGACCGCTGTCTGGAGGAGTATGCCAACGTTCACGTGATAGAACTGAAGTGTCCCTCCTACCCGCTTTGGGAACAGTTGGCGCTGCCTCGTGCTGCCAAGCGCTATGGTGTGGAGCTGCTCCACTGCACCAGCAATACCGCTCCGCTATGGTGTGACATCCCCTTGGTGCTCACCCTTCACGACATCATCTTCCTGGAGCCACGCGACAAGAACAACAAGTCGCTCTACCAGAATATGGGCTGGCTCTATCGTCGCCTGGTCGTGCCCCGCATCCTGAATCGTTGCCAACGCATCATTACCGTCTCCAACTTCGAGAAAGACAACATCATCCGCAAGCTGGGCATCCCCGAGGAGCGCATGGCCATGATCTACAATGGCTATAACAATTGGTTCCGCCCGCTAAGCTCCCCTCCTACGGAGGGGCTGGGGGTGGGTTATTTCTTCTTCCTCGGCAACACCGACCCCAAGAAGAATACCGAGCGGACGCTGGTGGCCTATTCCCGCTATCTGGAGCAGTCGGATGTGAAGCGTCGCCTGCTGATGGCCGACCTCGACAGGGCATACCTCAACGATATCATCGTGCGAAATCATATTGAGAATATCCGCGACCATATCGACATGCCAGGATATATTCTCAACAGCGAACTGCCCAAGATCTACAACAACGCCTTTGCCTTCCTCTACACCTCCCTGCGCGAGAGTTTCGGCATCCCCTTGTTGGAGGCGATGGCATGCGGCACACCCGTGATTACCAGCAATACCTCGTCGATGCCTGAGATTGGTGGTCCCGACGCCATTCTCATCAATCCTGAGAAGAGCGAGGAAATCACAGAGATGATGCTTCGTCTGGAACACGACGAGGCTTTCTATCAGCAACAAAAAGCAGTGGGATTAGAACGTGCGAAACTGTTCTCTTGGCGCAAGACGGCAGAACAGCTTCACCAATTATACCATCGTATCAAATAGGTCGAGCGAGAGGTCCTTGGGGGCTTTCTCCTCTTCTTTGGCAGGCTGCTGTTCTTCACGGAACTGCAACAGCAGCTGGCGTGCATCCGACGAGCCTGTCATATTCAGGCGGTAATAGCCCCGTTGTCCCGTACTCTCTATCAGCGACTGGTTGGATTTGGAGTTTTTCAGCAGATACTGCTGTACATAGCTGCGTATCTCCTCATAGTCAGGAGTGACGAAGAACGTACGGTTCATATTATAGACGTGCTTGCATATCACCTGCACGCTAATGCCCCGTTCGCCTGCCTCAGTCAGGATTTTCAGTATCTGTTGGTCGTAGTTCACTATGCTATCATCGACGTAAAAAAAGGCCGGCACGCCCTAAAGCTTACCAGCCCTCTTTTATGGTTCTTAACTTGTAGATTAAGCCAATGTAATCTTCTCGTCAGCAGCAGCCAGCTTGCCCTCCTTGAAGAGCCAGCCCAGACCCAGCAGAGTCTCCTCTTCGCTGATCTTAGCAGCCTTAGCGATTTCCTTAACAGTAAGAGCCTTGCTAGCAGCAGCCAGAGCCTGATAAACATCACCAGCCTTGAAACCAGCATTCTCAGCGTTAACAACAACAGCTGCCTTCTTAGGAGCAGCAGCCTTCTTTACGGTTGCCTTCTTCTCCTCAGCCTTGGGAGCAGCGGCCTTCTTCGTAGTTTTCTTTTCTGCCATAGTTCTTAAATTAATATGCGTTGATAGATTTATCTATTTCTACGGTGCAAAATTAACGACTTTTTCGAAATTTGTTATCGCAAACAGTTCGTTTTAAGGAACAAATAACGCATTTCTTGATGTAAGTCAATCGCTTAATAACCAAAATGTTAAAAAAGCTATTTATTCACTCTCGGCAGTCAACTCCACTTTCAGCTGAAGTTCTTCCAACTGCTTGGGGTCCAGTTCACCAGGAGCATCGAGCATCACGTCGCGACCTGAGTTGTTCTTCGGGAAGGCGATGCAGTCACGAATCGAGTCGAGACCAGCCATGATGCTGACAAAGCGATCAAGACCAAAAGCGAGACCAGCATGAGGGGGAGCACCATACTTGAAGGCATTGATGAGGAAGCCGAACTGTGCCATCGCACGCTCAGGCGTGAAGCCCAGAATCTGGAACATCTTCTCCTGCAGCTTTCCATCATGGATACGCAGACTGCCACCACCTACCTCGATACCGTTGCATACGAAGTCGTAGGCCACAGCACGCACCTTCTCAGGAGCTGTATCGAGCAAGGGGATATCATCAGGATTGGGCAGGGTAAACGGATGGTGGGTAGCCATCAGGCGCTGCTCCTCGTCGCTCCACTCGAAGAGTGGGAAATCGACAATCCACAGGCACTTGAAGGTATCCTTGTCGCGCAGTCCCAGACGGTCGCCCATCTCCAGGCGCAGCGTGCAGAGCTGTGTACGTGTCTTGTTGGCCTTGTCGCCACTGAGAATCAGCACGAGGTCGCCATCCTTGGCACCAGTCTTCTCCTTCAGGTTCTGCCAAACCTCGGGCTGGTAGAACTTATCGATAGAACTCTTGACAGTACCGTCAGCATTGAACTTCACATATACCAGACCCTTGGCACCCACCTGCGGACGCTTCACGAAGTCTGTCAGCTGGTCGAGCTGCTTGCGGGTGTAGTCAGCACATCCGGGCACCACGATACCTCCGATATATTCAGCCTCGTTGAAGACGGGGAACTCGCCCGTACCTTTCAGCACGTCCATCAGTTCGACAAACTCCATACCAAAGCGCAGGTCGGGCTTGTCCGAACCAAAGCGACGCATAGCCTCATGCCACGTCATACGCTCCAATGGGGGCAGCTCTACGCCACGCACCTCCTTGAAGAGGTGACGGGCCAAGTCCTCGAAAATCTGCAGCACATCCTCCTGGTCGGCAAACGACATCTCACAGTCTATCTGTGTGAACTCAGGCTGACGATCGGCACGCAGGTCCTCATCACGGAAGCACTTGGCAATCTGGAAGTAACGGTCGAAACCTGATACCATCAGCAACTGCTTCAGCGTCTGCGGACTCTGGGGCAGCGCATAGAACTGTCCTGGGTTCATACGCGAAGGCACCACGAAGTCGCGGGCACCCTCTGGAGTCGAACCAATCAGGATAGGAGTCTCCACCTCGATGAAGTTCAAGTTGTCGAGGAAGTTACGTATCAGAATCGTCATACGGTGGCGCAGCTCCAGGTTCTTGCGAACGCACGAACGGCGCAGGTCGAGGTAGCGATACTTCATGCGGATGTCATCGCCACCATCGGTATTATCCTCAATGGTGAAAGGAGGTGTCTGACTCTCGCTCAGCACGTTGAGCTCAGCAGCGAGTATCTCGATGTCACCAGTCTCCATCTTCGGATTCTTCGACTGGCGCTCGCTGACCACTCCTACCACCTGTATGCAGTATTCACGTCCCAGTTTGTTGGCACGCTCGCACAGCTCAGCATCCTTCGACTCGTCGAATACCAGCTGCGTGATGCCATAGCGGTCACGCAAATCCACAAACGTCATACCTCCCATCTTACGGGTTTTCTGAACCCATCCGGCCAGCGTCACCTGCTGTCCGGCATCGGTGAGTCGCAGCTCACCACAAGTCTTGCTTCTATACATTATATATATTGTTTATTCGTTTTCGACCTGCAAAGGTACGAATTAGTGAGCAAAATGCAAAACAAATCGAAAAAAATCGTATCTTTGCAGCATGAAACAGAAAATCCTATCGTTACTCCTACTGCTCTGCCCCCTGCCACTGCTGGCACAGGAACGGGCAGAAGTGCTGCTCGAAACCACCGAGGGCAACATCCATATCGCCCTGTACAACGAGACCCCGTTACATCGCGACAACTTCCTGAAACTCGTCAAGTTACACGTCTACGACTCCCTACTCTTCCATCGCGTCGTCAAGGACTTCATGATACAGGGTGGCGACCTCAACAGCAGGCATGCCCAGCCCGGTCAGCAGCTGGGCACTGGTGACCTCGACTACACCACCGAGCCCGAGTTCCGCCTGCCCCAGATCTTCCACCGCCGTGGCGTTGTCGCTGCCGCCAGAGAGCCCGATGAGGTCAACCCCGATATGCGCTCCAGCGCCTGCCAGTTCTATATCGTCTGGGGACGCCAGATGAACGACGTGGGCATCAGTCGCGTACAGCAGCGCCTCGACACCCTCACCCATGGCCGTGTACAGCTCACTCCCGAGATGATTGACGTCTATAAGACCACGGGTGGCACACCCCATCTCGACGGACAATATACCATCTTTGGCGAGGTACTGCAGGGCCTCGATGTCGTTGACAAGATTCAGCAGATGGCGGTCGACAAGCACCACCGTCCTCTGACCGATGTGCGCATCCTCCGCGCCACCATCCTCGTCAACCCCTTCGCCCCTAAGGAAGAACCCAAGAAGCCCAAAGCGCCAGCCCCTCGCCGCCGCAGGCGATAAATCCTAAAAAAACGGCTGCAATGTGTCACTCTGCTCTTGCTGTTGCAGCGTTGCAGTGTTGCAGTTCCAAAACAGGTTGTATGAATGTCAAAAATTAACTCTATATTTATATATAAATATAGAAGTATTTTTAGGGTATGGGAATAGCTTTTCGAGAACTGCAACACTGCAACACTGCAACGTCAACCTTTTCAGTACGAAAATAAAATCGCAAAAATAAAAAATTTCTTATAAAACATTCGTGAACCGCAATGGGAATGTTGTACCTTTGTAGCGTCGAAAAATGAGGGAAGACTGATTGCTGAGAGAGAAAAGTCTTATCGCCTGCAGAGTTAAGACTGAACGCTCGAAGAGAAAAGCCTAAACGCTCATGACGGCGCAAACAATACAAAAACCAAACAAAAACAACAACACAACAACAAAAACTTATGTTTAACTAAAAAACTTTACAACAATGGGAACAATTCAAACATACCTATCCCTTCGTCACATTAGGATGACTCTGCGGATTTAAGGTGCGGGATAAACCCAAGGATTCGCCCCAAAAACTTATTATTAACAAAACGATTTTGTTTTCTCCCCCTTTTTTTGTATATTTGCATCGAGAAAAAGATATATTGACAATGAAGAATACGCTAAAGCTTTGGATGCTTCTGGTGATAGCCCTGGGCATCGCGTCGTGTACCGACAACAACGACAATTCTGTATCATTCAAAACCCTCGATGAGGCGCTGACCAGCACTCACCTCTTCACAGACATCAAGGAGAATCCAGACAAGGAGGCAACGGAGAAGAAGAAAAAGGGTGAACTGAATTACCTCTCGCAATACAGTATGTTTATCGAACAGCCTGTGAACCACAACCAGCCCGACGCAGACAAGTTCAAACAGAAGGTGTGTATCATGTTCCGAGGTTTCGACCGCCCCACCATCATGATGACGGAGGGTTATCTTTGGGATGGATTCAAAGATGCTGAAGATATTGGAATCAACCTGAATGCCAACATAGTACACGTGGAGCATCGCAACTTCGGCGAATCCTTCAATCAGGACAGAGGGAGATGGAATTTTCAAACGAGTGCCCAGGCCTCGGCTGACCTCCATGCTGTCTGTCAGGCTCTGAAGCCTATCTTCAAGGGGAAGTGGATGAGCTTTGGTCTCAGCAAGAGTGGTGAGAGCGCAATAGATTATGCCTATTATTATCCAAACGACATGAATTTGGCAGCAGCCTTCTGTGCACCCTTCAACGTAAGTCTTGATGACAAACGCTATGGAGAATATCTCTTTAACGAGGTAAGCACCAAAGAGGTGCGCGACATCATGAAAGAGAGCATCCGCAGGGCACTTAAGAATGGTGAAGAGGGAATGTATCAGAAAGTCTGCGAGGAATTTAAGAAAAAGGGGAGCCCCGTTCCGTCGTTTACCGAATATGTCTAT
The DNA here is from genome assembly GCA_902799655.1 of uncultured Bacteroidales bacterium. Lineage (GTDB taxonomy): Bacteria > Bacteroidota > Bacteroidia > Bacteroidales > Bacteroidaceae > Prevotella. The sequence continues at coordinate 846 of CADCBH010000022.1, read as the reverse complement.
AATACCTTCGACACCTTCTTCTCGATGTTTCAGAACACGATTCCCAGCATACACAAAAAATATTTAGAGTCTATGGTCGAGAAAGAGAGTTCATATGTAAAGGCGATTTTCGATAATATTCAGAATTTAAGAGACGAAACCACCTATACCTACTTTGTGGATTGCGCAAAGGAACAAGGTTTCCCCAACCCCGTCCACAACGACTTTGCCGATCTGCTGGAGGGCACCAGTTTCAAGGCAGAGGATATGCTGCTGTCCAGGTTGCATGATGAAGACCGCTGGTTGGTGAAGTACTACGACAACAGCGTCCGCACAGTTATGTCTAAGAACTTCTTTCTCAACTCTACCGTTCCTCTTCTTTTCTACTACTCACATGATGACCCCTGGTCGGCTGGCAAGCCAGAGAAGATTGGCTCTAACGCCAAGATGATTATCAACCCTATAGGCGTACACAGCTCCAAAATCAATGACCCGACCCTTTGTCCAGCCAATGTGAAGCAAGAGGTGATGGACTATATCAAGACCTATATCAATTAGAGAATGATGAACTTCTTGCCATTCTGGATATAGAGGCCACGCTGAGGCTTGCCAGAGAGGCGTCGGCCCTGCAGATCGTAATAGTCGCCACTATGGGGCTGATGCTGTCCGCTTACCTCGTCAATGCCTGTGGGATTATCGACATCGACGATGGTGAGATAGGCAGGCAGATTGGTCAGACCATCTGCTGGCTGCAGGTACTGCGTAAAGGGCTTGAGCTCGCAACTCTGTTTCAGCACGAGGCGATTGCCTTCGACAACATAGACATTCTCCTTGGTCTGTCGGCAGTAGTTGTTGAATAGGCCTATA
>CADCBH010000021.1 GCA_902799655.1 uncultured Bacteroidales bacterium | reverse complement strand
GTAGGAGCGGATTATATTTACAGGAAGCGGGCTGTCGCTGCGCAACCTGAGGGAATTTCGTCGCCAAACTATAAACCCATAATCCACACAGCGAGCAGCCCGCTATTGCGAGTCGCTTCATACTGTGCTCCTGGATTATGACGTTGGCGACGTTTTTCTTCAGATTGAGAAGCACTTCCATCGTTATTTGTCTGCAAAGGTACATAATATATTTCACTTTTTCATCTGTTTTCTAAAAAAATGGCAGTTGACACCCCGGAAAAGTTTGTTGGCGACTTTTTTCAGGTTAAGATGCCCACTGCCACCGAACCCCACTGCCACCGAACTGCTAACGCGAGTGGTATGTTCACTCTGTCAATCAGTTCATGAAAAGCAGCCACCGTCGCACTACAGAACACTAACTTAATAGCGTAGCCGACAGCAGCAGTTTAGATAATTCTGGCACCGCTCGCTCATCCAAAGGAAGGCATCCCAGACCGACATGCCAGACTATTATTCAACAATTCAAAGAGCAAATACAAATATAGCCACAGAATACCCTTTCGGATAATCTGTGGCTTTGCCATTCAGTTCTTCTGAAATTGACAGGACTTTGACCGACGGAGCGTGCAACCAGTTACCATGTTGCTGTCCTGTAGCTACAGCGGATAGGCACCTCCCATTACGTAGCTATTGCCACCTTTTATGCTTCTGTCCGTTTATGTTGGCAAAGGTACAAATATTATCTGAAACCACCAAACATTTACCCGAAAAATCGTAAATGTGTTAAATCAAGACAAATTTACATTTTCTTGATGTCCATTGAATAAAGCTCAGTACCTTCGCAGATGAATCGGGATTCCCCGAAGTCGTGCTCGCACGATGGCAGATTCACATCTGTCAATAGCACATTAGGGGTTGTTATCCAACAACGCCCATGTGGCAGGAGCACCTGCACCCAGGTTCGCAGGGATAATGGAGCAAGCTCTTCCCTGCTGCTGTCGGAAATGTATAATTAAAAATATTTGACAACAATGGAAAAGACAATGAAGAAGTTTCGTGCTGCCGCTCTGAACTGCGACCTGCACAACAAGAGAGAGAAGCAACTCAGTCACACACGTCCCGAACTGCAGCCGAAAGATCCTAAAGAATGGATGTGGGAAGCACCTGATAAGAAGTCCGTCTACCAGATGAGGAAACTGGCAGAGAAGGAATACCATGCCGTCGAGGTAATTGCTCACGGCAAGCATGGTGACTATATCACCCACAAATCATTGCCGAAGAATGCGGAACCAGTAAAGGAAGCTGTTGTCCGGGTAAAAAGGGATACCACCGTTGCTGATGTAAAACGATGGGCAGATTTAATGGAACAGAAGTATGGTATTCGGGCTGTCGGTATTTACCTCCATATGGACGAAGGCCATTGGGCTACCTTGAAGGAAGGACAGACGGAGGATATGTACCGGCGCACAGACGGGAAAGAATGGAAAAGACTCAATGAGTTTGGCGAGTGGGAATATTGGAAGCCGAACTATCATGCTCATGTCGATTTCGACTGGTTCGATCATAAGAAAGGACGGTGCATCAGCCTCGGCAAGAAAGTTATGAGTGACATGGAAAATGATCTGGCTCTCATCCTTGCGATGGAACGAGGCACTCCTAAAGTTATATCTGGAGTACAAGCTCTCGATACCTGGGGCTACAAGGAGAAAATGGAGAAAGAGCGTCTTGCAGAGAAATATGCACGGGGAAAAGAAAAAATACAGGAGCAAGAAAATGCCATCACAGCACTCGACGGTGAAATATCAACTAAGCAGCAGAAGTTGAGCGATCAAGATATAGAATATCGCCGGACGAACATCAAAGTGAAAGCTCTGTCGAAAATGTTGGAGAACCTGACGGTGAGTAAGAATGATATTCTGGAAGAGATTCAAGAACTGGAACAAGAGGTTAAGGAAGGCCGTTCGAACAGCGACGAAATACGTCAGCAAATCCAGCAACTCAACAGGGAACTGGAGGAGGTCGACAAGAAGATGAAGGACAAGAGAGAAAAACTCGATCTTGCCAGCGAACAGCTGGAATGGATGCTCGACAAAAAAGCGGATGCACAGCGGCAATACGATGACCTGCAACGTGCCATTCGAAGAGACCTGCCGACCCTGGAAGGGCGAGTAATCAGGGATTTCCAAGCTATGGGTTGGAGGATAGCAGCACAAGAAACAAAAAGTGTTCTCGAGAAAATCGATGAACACAGTCGAGCTCTCTCATCACGTCCAATGGCCAAATATCAGTTCGACGAAGAAGCTGGGCTGGTATTCTATGGCAACATCTTAGGAGAGATGGCAATAAGAGGAGAAGAGATTACACTGGTCGCTGGTGCATTATATCTCGGTTACATAGATCAAGCTATGCAATTTGCCCAATCTCACGGGGGAGGTGGTAGCAATCCTGACAGCGGATGGGGGCGCCGACCAGACGAAGATGACGAGGCATTCAAGCTGCGATGCTTCGGCATGGCAAGAATGATGATGAGACGGCCAGGCATAGGCCAGCACCAAAGTAGAGGAAGGGGGAGGTAAAGGATGACATAGCGGACGGCGCCCGTCTTACACCCTTCGCCGTTGTAAGTATTTTTTTATTTCACCAGATTTTCAGGGGTATTACTACCTTACCACCCCATCAATATGGCCACAGTGGGCTTCCTATGAGGTCGTTCTTGAGGTAGACCCCTGAAAAACAGCCACTTTTGTACTTTTCTTTACAATCTGGCAGAGGGTGACGGGATACCAATTTCGCTAAAAAGCGGGGCAAAGCAGCGTGTTCTGACCAAAAAGAGTCGATTATGCAGTTTTTCTCTCTATTTTGGGGACAAAATAAGGCAAAAACCAGAAAAACGTTTGACTTTTCAAATATTTTTCGTAATTTTACAGCGAAAATTACCGGAAAATAAACAAAAACATGGATATCAAAGCACGCATCGAAGAGGTCATCAATCAAAAAGGTTTGACCAAGAAAGTAGTTGCCGAGCGTATGGGCAAGTTCAATCAAGCCTTCAACTCCCTACTCACAAACCCCAAGTGGGAAACCATCGAGCTCGTGGCTACCGCCATCGGCATCAGTACCCAAGAAATGCTCTTCGGCATCAAACCCAACGAGCCCGCACGCGCCACACAGCAGTCCCAAGCCGAGCCTGCGCCAAAGATGGAGGCGTCGACTGCCGACGAGTTACCGTTCAACAACAAGCCGTCGCAGCAGCAACCTGCGCTAACTCCTGACGTGGCGTTGATCTGCCCCCACTGCCACGAGGCCATCAAGCTGGGGTTCATCAAGTAATTATAAAGGTATGGCGAGATTTGGACGTAGAAGCAATCACTGGATGACGCAGCCACGTGGCTTGGACGGGCGGTTTGCATCGTCGGGCGGCGGGCAAGAGCCTGACCCGCTGAACGAGTGGTTTCTGAAAGCCCCTTGGTGGAAGAAACTACTGGCATTGACGGCGTTTGTTGCATTTGCCTTGTGGCTCTACTATTCGGGCTACATACTGGTGTTTATCATACTCGCATGGGTGCTGGTATGGATTATGAAGCTGATTCGTGCCTTTCTGGAGAGCTAAATTTTAAAGGTATTTTTTCACTAACTAAAACATTCAAGCGATATGAAAAAGTTTTTTGTTTTGGCTCTAATGAGCATAATGGTGACTACGGCTCGGGCGCAGGTGGTGTACGGCGACAGGTCGGGATGGACGGCCTACACGACGGTGGATGAATACTCGGGTAAACGGTCGCACTACATGCGCTACTTCGACGAGAGACGGCGACTGGCGGCGGTGTTCTTCCTACAGGGAAGGATGGGCGTGATGGAATGGTACGACGGCACGCTGTTCATGGATGAGACACTGGAGGCGGTGACGGAACGGCACGGGGAGATAGCGGACCGCGAGGTGGACTACGAGTGGCGCGTGGCGCTGCCACGGAACGACAGCGAGGAGGACTTGGGCACGGTAAAGATGACGTTTGGCGATGTGGAACAGGTGGGCGACACGTTCTTCGGGACTTTTGTGTTCGACATGGACGCGACGACAATGAAGGCGGGGCAGTCGGTGGCGGTGCGCTGGACGGATCCGCTGCGCGGCAAGCAGGTGGTGAGGAAGTTCTCGCTCTCGGGCTTCACACGCTGCTTCGACGAATGTATCAGGAGGTATAGGGAGGATAGGAGATAAAGCATTTGATTTCGGACTTAAATGAAAAGCACTCGGTGGAACCTGTGAGTCCACCGAGTGTTTCTGTTTAGTTTTCAGCGGTTAGAATTCAAGGTTCAGAAGAGGAGGGCGGAATACAAATGATCAAAGGATGATTGCATCCATATTGCTCGCTGCAGTCAGCTATGGGATTAAGTTCATGCTCTATAGTGCGATGGTGGCAGCTCTTTTTATTTGAGTCTGTGCCGTTTTGACAATACGTTGGTGAATCTACGATGGGTGCTGCTCATTAACGGGTTACAATCTTTCTTTTGTCGTTGTAAGAAAATTTTATTTTATCCCCAAAATGGGGTATAGTTATATCGGTACCCCGTCAATATGGCCACAGTGGGCTTCCTATGAAGTCGTTTTTGAGGTGACGCCCATGAAATCGGGCATTTTTGCAAAATACTTTACATCCTCGAAAAGTAGTAGTGTTCCCAGAATTTTTTTATTGAATAAAGGGGGTATGTTTCCTCAAATTTTAAAACCGCCCCTTAAAATAGGATTAAGCTACTGATTTACAGTTGTTTAAGCGGTTTCAGATTTTGCAACCGGCCAGCAACTTTGCAGAACCAGCTGCAACTTTTGGGGACTGTAGAATGGGTATCAGCTCTGGTCGGTTGCATACGGTTGCATACGGTTGCAAACTTCAGAACCATATAATCACCTAATAATGAGGGAGATAGCTAAGTTCTTGTCGGTTCCATAGAAATATATCCCCTTATTATTAGAAATAAATCTTTCGCAAGAAAAAAGGGTCACCCGACGGCACCCCCCAAACGCTTAAAAACCGATTATTTGATCATCAGTCCTTCTCAAACAATTCCAGCTGTTGCACGTCATCGTCTTCTCCTGATGTCCTTTCGGGCAGCAGATCAAGGTCATACAGTTCCTGGAGCTTCACGTAGTCGAAAGCATATGACTCCAACGACAATTGCTGCTTAACGAAAACTCCTTTCTGGTTATAGGATTCTTGTATATCCTGTACAGGCGAGCCGTTTTCGTTGTAGTCGTAGTATTTGACCTTCTTTTTCCCGAGATAATAGCTTGCATGTTGCATATAATAGAGCAAGGATTCCTTGGGGATGGACTTTACACCTACTCGATGACAGACTGCCTGGTACATCTCGAAGATGCCCGTCTTACGGAGATAAAGTACCGGATGTGGCTCACCGAACTCATGACCCAGTTCTCGCGTAATGACCCTGATGCGAAATTCCCTCCAGTCCATGAATTTCTTCTGTGAAAAGAGATATTGCAAGGTATTCCAGAAGCTTGCCAGCTCATCAGTAGTCTTCACTGACATAACTTGCTTCTTTACGGACATCTTAACGAAACTGCTGATTTCATCATAGCCAATGCCTATATCCAGGTCATCCTTGAGGACTTTGTACACGCCAAGGATTATAGCCCAATTCTTCAGGATTCTTTCCGCATGCTCTTTTTTACCGAGATCTTCTTTTATCTCTAAAAAAGCCTCACTAAAAACCTGTTTGTATTCTTTTGCCACTTTTCCTCGGTACTTTATGAGCTCGATTGTTAAATGGGTAAAGCCGTTATTCCTCATTTCTTGGAGTTTATTGAACTCGTCAGTCTCTTCAGGCGTAAACTGGTCCTTCTCGAAAGTAAGATAAATGCAACGGGAGAATAATGCAGGATCCTTCGTAGGCATCTCTTGGCCCGTGATAATCAAGCCAGAGTCAACGGCAGTCGTCTCTTTGCTGCCGTCCTTATTCATCGACATGCGTGTGCGTCCTATGAGGTCATAGGTTCCTTTCAGATATTCTATCATCCTGTCATCCAAGTCGTTCTTATATTCATGGACGGCAATCACGGCATTAGCAGCAGCACCTACCATGTAAGATAGTGCCGGAACAGTCGCATTCTTGAAATTCGCAGAAAGCTTCGGCGAAAAGAATGCCGTTATGGTTTCCGCAAGCGCAGTCTTACCGGTACCAAACTTGCCGAACATGTCAAGAATCGGGAAGTATGAATCTGCTATGATGTCATGGTACATGGAGGCCAGCAGGAAGAGTAATGTCACCTGACCGTTCATGCCAAACACCTTAGTTATCTGATCTGCCAGCTCGCGCAAGGTCACTGTAGATCCTTCACGACGAATGAAATTCCGCTCAAATTCATATAATTTAGGGTCATTTCGATATATGATGGAATGAGACTGTATATAGTAATTGCCTTTATCTTCCAGCTTGACTATACCATAATCGTCCGCTTGATGCCATTCCTCATCGTCATAAATGCCGTTTCCGAAGGCGAAGAAACCTTGCCGTTGCCAGCCAAGTTGCTTGATAGGCAGTGCGGCGGACATGTTGGCCATGAGATATCCTCTTATCTTCTGAAGGTCATCCTTTCTGCCTATCCAGTTATAATTACCCCTTCCGACCACCTTAGCTTCAAACTTGTCATTCTTTGACAGTTCTTCTGAGGTAAGTTCTATAATAGCCTTCTCATTCGATGTGTTCTCGATGTTGAATATGCGGCGTTCAAGGAAGGGGTCGTCAATATGAAATAGTGGCTCCATCGTGAAATTAGACAAAGTACGTATTCCTTTGTCATCCTCTATGACATAACAGCCGTCCTTGACCTTAAATCCAAAGTCCTCGGGCTTCGTACCGTCTGACGTGGTGACCTTCTTCCGCTTGACAGCCTTACTGTAATTGGTATGTGTCTTGATATCATCATTCCACGCCTTGACACTACCGTTCGTATATTTCTTCAGCTCCGCCTTATAGTATTCTACCTGTGTGGCATCGCTGAAAGAAGAAAGTATGTTGGCTATCGTATGCACGGCAGCCGTCTTATCCTCTATGGTCTCGCTGCTGCTGAATAGCTTGTCAGCATACCATAGTATAAAGTCCTGCTCCTGTAGGCTGTCAAAGACTTCCTTACTGGTGAAATAGGAGTCGGCATCCTGCTTTTCATTGGTAGCTGGTATCTCCTTCACATACACAGCAAGACCTTTCTCAATGGCCATTTTGCCACCCTTGATGACGGCATCAATGCCGTGAGGGAACTTCTGCCCAGGCTTGATGACATCGGCATCGGGAATGAAGCACACCTTGGTGGCAGAACGATTCAATAGTCTGAAATGATCATCAGTCCAGGCAGAACCGAGACAAGCCACGGTGTTGGTAACGCCTATCGAATGCAGACGGTAGCAGTCCGGTGCACCTTCTACGAGGTAGGCTTCTTGCGTCTGGCTGATGGCCTTGCCAGCATGGTCAATACCAAACAGGACCTCGCCCTTATGAAATATTTCACTGTCGGCATTATTCAAATATTTGGGATTACTGCCATCAAAGTTCCGGCAAGTAAAGCCTATACATCTGCCGTAACGGTCGCGGATACTCAGAGTCAACCTATCACGGAAAAAGGCATATTCACGATTGTCGGTCTCTTTCTCTGCTATAAGGCCTGCCTCCTTACACAGTTCCTTGTTCAGACCCTGCTTCTGAATGAAATCGAAGAAATCTTTACTGCCTGGAGGGGCATAACCGACACCCACTAAGTCGCTGAACTCCTTGCCCCATCGTCCGTAGGTATAGTCTTGGGCCTTCTGAGAGGCAAGGAACTGCCCACGGAAGAACTCCCCAGCCTTGGCCATACAGACGCGAAGAGACTCCTTCTTATTCTCTTGTTTCTCCCATTCCGGAGAAACATCCTCATATTTTATATCTATATTGAACTCCTTAGCCAATGATTCAGCGGCAGCCTTGAAGTCAAGGCCTTCTATCTTCTGAACGAGTTGAACGACATTGGTATGGGCACCACATACAAAGCAGTGTCCTTGATTGGTGTCCTGGAAGAAAGTGAATGACGGGTTGCTATCGTCATGGAACGGACAACATGTCTTATATCTGATGCCGTTCTTCTTGACGTTCATACCATGGTTCTGGGCTACCTTAACGATGTCACACTCTTCGATAATCATATCTATGATTTCTTGCTTGATATAACTCATAATGATACAAATTGTAAGATTCTATCTAAAATATTTGAAAAGATTTGGATATTTGCAGGAAAAAACTTAAATTTGCATCGCATTTAGGCAAAAAAAGTATTTCCAGCGCAAAGAATTACTCCCCTGGGTTTCCCCCAGGGGTTGCTGTTTTTATGGGGGTGGACGTTTCCTTTTCATATTTTTATTGTCAGTTATTTGTTAACTTTTCACATTAATGCGTTCAAATAGTTTGATGGCGGCATCATGCATTCTCTCGTTGAGAGAATCGTTTTCTATAGCCGCTTGGAGGCTCTTTAGAAGCACTATCATTTCTGTCTCTGACACATTGAATAGATATTTCATCAAGTGATTGTCGTCAATGTAAGCTATCGTCCTTCTTTGACACGCAAGCCAGTCGATGAATTTCTGACGGTTCTCGCTGTCAAAGTTTGCAAGCCAGGCAACCAGCTCACATGTTACATCCCGTCCGTTGACCTCGTTACTCCGATACCTGGCCATGATTGCATTGTATTTCTCTCTTCGGGTTTCTGGCAGAGGAGCCGATGCCATTTTCGGAATGTAGAAGTCCCAGTTATTAATGTACTTGAGAAGGAAATAAGAATGATCTATCATAAAAATATACACTGGTTCGTGTCGTGCGCAACTTCAAAGTTAATATTTCAATAATTTCGTTCTGAGATAGTTCATGGATTCATATTAATCATTGTCATCATCATTTTCTTTTTTCTGTTTCTGCTTTTCTTCGAATTTCTTCATCTCGTCCACTACAGTTTCATCGAGCAGCTTGGCATATACCTGCTCAGTGATACGAGTGGTCGAGTGTCCAAGAATCTTTGCCACGATCTTCATGTCGAAGCCACCCTCATTGAGGAGTAGGGTAGCGCCAGTGTGCCTGGCCCAATGGCTGCTGATTGGCTTCTCAATACCTGCTGCTTGAGCAACAAGCTTCAGGTATTCATTATATTTCACATTGGTAATTATAGGTAGCTTGTTATGGTATTTCTCAAGGATGCCAAGTGCCTCTTGAAGCAAGGGGACGGTGAAGGTCTGGCCGGTCTTCACACGCTGGCCGACATATACCTTCATGCCCTTTATCTCGACTATTTTGCTGGCCTTGAAGGCTGCAAGATCTTTAAAGGCCATACAGGTGTACGTCTGGAAGACGAACACATCACGAACCTTACGAAGGCTTTCCGTTGGCAGCTCTACAGCCTTGATCATCTGGAATTCCTCTGGCGTTAGGTACTTACCGATGCCGCCTGTAGACTTTTCCTTTTTTATCCGCACATGAAGATAAGGATTTCTGGTCATCAGCCCCTCGCGTACAGCATCGATGATGAAACTGTTAAGAAAACGGTGATAGTTGTTCCATTTACTATAGGGCTTCATGTTTTTCTTATCTAACCACTCATCGAAGGCGATGATGCTGGACTCAGTAACATCAGGAAAGAACTCTATACCGCCCCATTCTACGAATTTCTTCATGAAACGGTCATATCTCTCTTTACTGTCTTTGGATAGGTTGAACTGCCGTTCTTTGGAGCGTCTGTCGCAGAAGTCGATAAATGAGACAACGCCAGTCTGCTTACGTGTCAGACGATCGCGGATAGCCATCATATCAACATTCCCTTCATCCAGCATGTCATTGATGACTTGTCGGACATTACGTAGGAACTTCTCCAGCGTGAGATTAAGTTCAGCTGCATCAGGGCGGTTGATAACCGATGAAGTGCCTTTATGCCACTGTTTTTTGGTGACCATCACGCCTGTGATGAAGTAAAGTTGTTTATAATCGCCTGTCACACGTAGCTCGACAGGAGCTTCCTTCTCTCCAGTCGCCACATGCTTACGGTCGAAAATGTACTTCAGTAATGGACTCTTATTCATAGCTTACGCGTGTACATTATATTATTTAATAAAGTTAGCAAGCAGAGCATCTTCATCGAAGTATATCCGTCCTTGCTGATTATCACCACGTTTGATGTGTGGGAATTGATCCTTGATACGACGGAGGTGATACTCACTTATTCCAAGGATGCCAGCAGCCTCCTTAATGCCTATATACTTCTTTCTGGGCTTGGGGCGATCTTCAACTCGTAACAAGTTAACGACTCTATTCGCTGTTCGAATAGCTATAATATCCATTTGTTTCTCTGAAAGTATAATTTCCATAATATTTCCTTTTAATTTGTTATTTTTGCGCAAAGTAAATGGATATCTGTGAGAGCGCCTAAAAAAATTAAAAGTTTCTCTTGATTTAACACATTTATGAATTTTTATTCTTATATGCAGTTATAAATGAATAAATTTTCGTAATTTTGACGTGAAATTCGCAGAGCTGACCTCTGTGAAACCTTGCCTCAAAAATAAACTTTCTATTACCCAAATAGTCTCCATACATTCTATTGATATTGAGAGTTTTACATATTATTTATTACCCAAATGTGGGTGAGAAAAAAGGTGGTAATTAATTTGGAATAAATAATGTTTATATGCTTATAAATCATTATAGGCTATAATGCATCATTTTAAAACCTGTTCATATCCACCTCTAAATCTCATTATCAGTGATTTACGAACAGAAAAAGCTCGGGAATACGCATAAAAAAATGGGAACCCCGTATGGTTCCCATTGCACATTTTTGCGGAGAGTGATGCTCCTTTGGCGGAAGGTGAGGGATTCAAACCCCCGATACCCGAAAAGGGTATACCGGATTTCGAGTCCAGCGCGATCGATCACTCTGCCAACCTTCCAAATTTGCGAGTGCAAAGGTACTATTAATTTCTGAAATGGCCAAATTTATTTGTAATTAAATAAATAATATTTGGTTTTTCGCTCACTTATTTGTACCTTTGCATTCGATTTTGAAATAACGTTTTATTTATAAATAAAAAGATTGAAATGAAAGCATTTGTTTTCCCTGGACAGGGTGCACAGTTCGTTGGTATGGGTAAGGACCTATATGACAACAACAACACAGCTAAAGAATTGTTTGAAAAGGCTAATGAGATTCTGGGTTATCGTATTACCGATATCATGTTTGAAGGTACTGATGATGACCTGAAGCAGACAAAGGTAACTCAGCCTGCCGTCTTCCTACATAGCGTGATTAGCGCTATCTGCATGGGCGACAAGTTCCAGCCTGAGATGACCGCTGGTCACTCGTTAGGTGAATTCTCAGCTTTGGTTGCTGCTGGTGCTCTGTCATTTGAGGATGGTCTGAAACTGGTGTATGCCCGTGCAATGGCTATGCAGAAAGCCTGTGAGGCCCAGCCATCCACGATGGCAGCTATCATTGGCCTTCCTGACGAGAAAGTCGAAGAGGTTTGTGCTGCTGTGAGCCAGATGGGCAAGGGTGTCTGTGTAGCTGCCAACTACAATAATCCTGGACAGTTGGTAATTTCTGGTGATATTGACGCTATCAATGAGGCCTGCGAGCAGCTGAAGGCTGCCGGTGCGAAGCGTGCATTGCCTCTGAAGGTGGGTGGTGCCTTCCACTCTCCGCTGATGCAGCCCGCAAAGGACGAGTTGCAGAAGGCTATTGAGGCTACCGAAATCAAGACTCCGAAGTGTCCTGTTTATCAGAATGTGGATGCTCTTCCTCATACTGATCCTGCTGAAATTAAGCAGAACCTGATTGCCCAGCTGACCAGTTCGGTTCGTTGGACCCAGATTGTTCAGAATATGATAGCCGATGGTGCTACAGACTTTACGGAGTGTGGACCAGGTAAGGCCCTGCAGGGAATGATTGGGAAGATCAATAAGGAAATTCCTGCACATGGAATCGAATAAGGTTATTATCTATCAGGTATTTACACGTCTGTTCGGCAATCGTAACGTGACTCGCAAGGAGCATGGTACGATTGCTGAGAATGGTAGTGGCAAGATGGCTGATTTTACTCCTAAGGTGCTGAAAGACTTAGCTGCGATGGGTATCAGTCATGTGTGGTATACGGGCATTATCCGTCATGCCACGCAGTCTGACTATACCCAATATGGTATTCCCCGCCAGCATGCTGCCGTTGTTAAGGGCAAGGCCGGTTCGCCTTATGCCATTACCGACTACTACGACGTTGATCCTGACTTGGCCGTTGATGTTGATGCTCGTATGCAGGAATTTGAGCAGCTTGTGGAGCGTACACATGAGACAGGATTGAAGGTGGTCATTGATTTCGTACCCAATCATGTAGCCCGCCAGTATCATTCCATATGTGCCCCGATGGGCGTTGAGGATCTTGGTGTCAGCGACAATCCTGAGCATGGCTTTGACCCACAGAACAATTTCTATTACTGCCCAGGCGAGCGATTCCAGCCATACTTCGATCTCTATCAGGGCGAGAAAGATGCTTATATTGAGGAACCTGCCAAGGCTACAGGTAACGACCATTTCGACTCGTCTCCTTCAAAGACTGACTGGTATGAGACTGTCAAGCTAAACTATGGTGTGGACTACTATGCTGGTCGTATTGGCTATTTTGATCCAATCCCTGATACATGGTACAAGATGACTGAGATTCTGATGTTTTGGGCCTCAAAGGGTGTCGATGCTTTCCGTTGTGACATGGCAGAGATGGTGCCCGCCCACTTTTGGCGTTTTGCTACCAAGGCTGTACGCGAGGAATATCCAGATATTAAGTTCATCGGTGAAGTATACAATCCTTACGACTATCGTCGTTATCTGCTCAACGGCTTTGACTGGCTATACGACAAGGTGGGTATGTATGACACCATGCGTAGCGTGATCTGCCATCATGCACCGACATCTGCCATCAGTAATGCTTGGCAGCAGACCGATGACATCCGTGCCCACATGCTCTATTTCCTTGAGAACCACGACGAGCAGCGCATCGCCAGTGACTTCTTTGCAGCTAGTGGAAGTAAGGGTATCCCAGGTATGGTGACTTTAGTATTGATGCAGCAAAATCCTTTTATGCTCTATGCAGCAGAGGAATATGGCGAACGAGGTATGGATCGCGAGGGATTCTCAGGTAATGATGGCCGCACAACCATCTTTGACTATTGGAGCATTGATACGCTATGTCGTGCAGCAGCCAAGAAACTGACGACTGAAGAGAAGGCGCTCTTCGATATTCACAAGAAGACCCTGCTTATTGCTCGCAAGGAGAAAGCTGTGGCTAGCGGCACTTTCTTTGATCTGATGTATGTGAATCAGCATCTGGAGCGCCAATATGCCTTCCTTCGCCATTATAGTAATGATCTGCTGTTGGTAGTGACTAACTTCGAAGATACAGAGGTTGAGGTCGATGTTACGCTACCGACTCATGCCTTCGACTATTTGAAACTGAAGGAAACTACGACGATGGCTACCGATATGCTGAGTAAGGAGAAGCAGAGCATGATGCTCAAGCCAGACGCTTCAATACGTATGAAGATAGGTGCACGCAGCGCCCGCGTTTGGAAACTAAAAGTTTAACACCATGGATGACATTCTTTTTAACGACCATAATAAAGATGAGTTCCCGCCCGCACATACTGCTGAGCATTTGCTGAATCAGGTGATGATTCGCCTGTTTGGTTGTGAACGTTCGTACAACGCCCATATCGAACGTAAAAAAAGTAAGATGAGCTTCCATCTCGACCACAAGCCTACGCGACAGGAAGAGAAGGAGATAGAACGTGAGATGTGCAGACTCATTGACGAGGACCTTCCTGTTACCTTCGAGGTTGTTCGCCTCGCTGATATACCTGAGAGTATACGTATTGATCGTCTGCCCGAGGATGTCAGTGATAGCATCCGATTGGTGCGCATCGGTGATTATGACGTTTGTCCCTGTATTGGTAAGCATGTTCGCTCTACGTCACAAATCGGGCGCTTTGAGATGCTCGGCACCAACTGGGATGAGCACGAGCACTCTTTCCGGGTTCGTTTTAAGATTGTCTGAACCAAAAGTAAATAATAAATCCCTGTCGAATGCGGCAGGGATTTATTTGTGTCTTATAATTCAACCTTCATATAGACAGGATAGTGGTCGGAGTAGGTCAACTCTGTCTTATAATAGGCGATGCCCTTAATACTCTCGTCATGAAAAATGTAGTCGATGCGCACAGGTTTGTTCTTGCTTCGGTAGGTGTACATCCAACCGGCACCACACTCCTTGAAGCCATCAACCATATCTCCCTTAACGGTATTGTAAACGTAAGAGTAGGGAACATCGTTGAAGTCACCGCAGAGAATGACGGGTTTATCCGATTGACGCTTTTCGTTGGCAATGGTGATAGCCTGTCCAGAACGGAACATCATCCCCATCATGTAATTGCCGTAGATGGCATTGATTAGGCGATTGTTATCAACCTGGCGGTGTTGTGCCATTATCTTACCGGCTTGGTGGAGCGTGCGGTTGATACCAGTGGTTTCCAAGTGGATGTTGAACACACGGAATTCCTTGCCCTTTACATCGATGTCGGCCCACATAGCACTATTGTTGGTCTCTTCAAATAGAATGGTCTTATAGTCTTTGATGGGATACCGGCTATAGATAACCATATCCTCACGACCGACCTGCATATAAGGGAAATAATCCTTGTAGCTTTCAGATACCTTCTTGTCTCCACTTGACTCACTATACTCTTGGATGCAGAGCACGTCGACTTTCTGGCGGCGCATCTCGGCAAGTATGTCCTGAGCCATAAATCCCGATGTCTCTCGTCCGAACATAGCCACGTTGTAGGATGCTATCTTCAGACCGCTCTGCGTGTTACCTTGCGGATTGTCGAAACTGAACTGGTAGATAGTACCGATATAGGGAATACAGCAGGCGACGGTGAAGACTGGAATAAGAAGAAACAGCCAGCGGCGGCGTGCCAGCCAATAAATCATCATGATAAAGTTGCTAATGATGAGTATGGGCAGAATATATACCGACATAGCTCTAGCCGTATTGCCCACCGGTGTCACATCACCGCCAAAGAGTCCCATGAAAGTAAACAGGGAAATGAGAACCTGGATCGTCAGGAACATGGCGGCTACATACTTGTAAACAGCAAGTTTTCCCATAAAGAAAGGCGTAGAAAATTATTCTTTGACGTATTTCTGTACCATGTCAAGTAGGTCTTCCACACGGAAAGGCTTAGCCATGAATTCGTCGCAGCCAGCAGCTTTGGCCTCACGAATATTTTCGTCGAAAGCGTAAGCGCTAAGGGCAACGACGGGAATGTCGTGGTTGACTTCCTTAATGATACGGGTGGCATCCAAACCATTCATGTCAGGCATACGGATATCCATTAGCACCAGGTCGGGATGCTCGTCTTCACAGAAAGTAACGGCTTCGATACCATTAACGGCACGCACCAAACGATAACGCTTGGAGAGCACAATCTTTACCAACTCGAAGTTGCTGTCTTCGTCTTCGGCAACCAAGATAAGTGGTGCATTCTGCACATCCGTTTTAGTGTTGACACGAATGGTACGCGAATTGGTGGTTGTGCGCGAGTTCTTCGACATACCGCCAATAGTTCCCTCAAAGGGAAGAACGAAGGTGAATGTAGATCCCTTGCCCAGCTTGGAGTTGACCTTGATACGGCCACCCATCTTCTCAACAATAATCTTGCAGAGTGCCAGACCAAGTCCGTAGCCATTCTGTTGCTCGGCATCACGTGACATGTAGGTATTAAAGATATGCTTCAGGTCTTCTTCGGCAATACCACTACCAGTATCGCTGACAAAGAACTCAACCTCCTGACCGTCGTTGATCAGACGATATCCGAAGGTGATGGTACCTTGGGCAGTATGTTTCAGGGCGTTGCTGATCAGATTGGAGAAGATTTGCGTAAGACGGTTGGCATCGGTGTTAAGTGTCACGTTCATCGTTGGGTTCGACCACGACAAACTGACACTGTCCGAACAACGGAACTTGAAGATAAGTTGGATGTTCCTACATAGCTCACTCAGGTCGGTCATCGTCTTGTTGATGGAAATCTCACCAGCTTCTACGCGCGAGAGATCCAGTATCTCATTGATGAGTGCCAGCACACGGCTATTATTGCCTTCAATAATCTCCATGTACTTCATGCGCTCTTCAGCTGAGTCTGTTTCTGCCATCACACGTGCAAAGCCTTCGATGGCATTCAACGGTGTGCGGATCTCATGACTCATGTTAGCCAGAAAGAGCGACTTCATGCGACTGGCCTGTTCAGCTTTCTGAGCCTTCTCTTCGTATTCGTTTAGTTTCTTTTTGGCAGCGTCTAACTCACGTTGGGCGGCCTGCCAACGTGCACTTGCTTCAGCTATTTTCTGAAGCATCAGTTCTCTTTCGTTCTGATTCATCATTCGCGAATTCGTATATTTATGGCAAAGGTACTACAAATTCTTCAAATGACAATCATTTTTTAGGATTTTTTTAGCCTCTTTTTGCTTTCTCCCATGTTCCGCCTCCCTTATGATTGCGCAGATAGTGCATACCACGGAACACATTGATGTTCATAAACAGAAAATAATAGGGGACATAAAGCAACTTGTTCTTCCTACCATGCTGCTCTAGTTGGTAGCCACAGAAGGAAGCCAAATAGAAAACAATCTGCAAAATCCATATGATGGTATAAATGGTGCCGCCTTTCATCATAACCAATGCAACATTGAGCGGAATCAGCGCCATCATAGCGATGGGGGTAATGCTCCAGCGCAGTACACGATGGGATACAAATTGGAAGGCGACAACAGGATAGCGGAAGGGATTCATCATGCTGTGCAACCACCAACTACTCTGTAGCCCTCCAGCAGCAATGCGACGCTTGCGCTTCGACTCTTCTGTTAAATCAGCAGAGCCGTATTCCATAGCATAAGCATTTGAAGTATAGGCGATTTTATAACCTTGCTGAACCATTTTCATGGACATAACAAAGTCATCGAGCAAGGCATTTTCAGGCATAGGTTCATAGATGTTGGTGCGGATGGCATTCAACTCTCCTGCTGCTCCCATCGCTGAATAGAACTCGCTGTCGAGGCGCTTCAAAGCACTCTCGTATTTCCAGTAGAGACCCTCACCTTCGGCTGCTGCTTGCCCGTCGTGACGTGCCATCACGCGTTTCTCACCGGCGACGCAGCCAACCTTCGGATCTTGCATACAACGTACAATTTCGCGGATAGCTTCACAATTGACCAAGGTGTTAGCATCAGTCATTACGGTAATCTCACTCTTTACTTGGCTGATGCCATGGTTCAAAGCTGCAGTCTTGCCACGACGCTCTGGACTGTAGACTACCTGTACTTCAGGGTAGGCTTTCAAGTACTCGTTGGTATTGTCTGACGAGCCATCAGTTACCCACATAATATGGAGTTTGTCGCTGGGGTAGTCCAATTGGCGGATGTTCTCCATCTTCATCTCTACCACGTCTTGCTCGTTGTAGGCGCAAACCAAGAAGGTTACATGGGGTAGGGAATCGTCGGCGGGCAAGGCCTTCTGCTCTGCCTTGCCCCTAACGATACGTTTCAGTCTGACCAGCAACCATATCAGCATTCCGTAACCTACATAAGTGTAGAATACCAAAAACAGGCATACCCAGAATGTGACTTTAAGTGCTGTCATACTATTTAATTCTTAAGAATTAGTTTCAATTTCTTCCTGCATATCGATAAACTGACGATTGCTGTCGTAGAATTCATATTGCAGGAATGCCAGTTTCTGCGATGGAACGATCCGTATGCCTAATCCATACTTCAATTGCCATTGGCGCTTTAGCGACCAGATGCCTTGGTTGATGTAGGCGGCGGCATAGGGATGAACATGCAGGTAGAATCTGTTGATGCCGATCTTGTTGACCAGGCGGTCAATCTTGCTCTCTAATTGGTCCGTAAACAGGATAGACGACTTAATTTTACCCTTACCGAAACAGGTGGGGCAGGTTTCTTCAACATTGACATCCATGGCTGGGCGGACACGTTGACGCGTGATCTGCATCAGTCCGAACTTGCTAAGCGGTAGGATGTTGTGGCGTGCTCTGTCTTTCTGCATGTTCTTGCACATGCGCTCATAGAGCAGTTGACGGTCTTCAGCGAGGTTCATGTCAATAAAATCAACCACGATAATGCCGCCCATATCGCGCAGACGTAGCTGACGAGCCAATTCGTCGGCAGCACCTAGATTCACCTCTAAGGCGTTTTGCTCCTGACCATTTTCAGAGCGGGTGCGGTTACCGGAGTTGACATCGACTACATGCATGGCCTCTGTGTGCTGGATGATGAGATAGGCTCCGCGCTTGTAGTTCACCGTGCGTCCAAACGACGACTTAATCTGCTTGGTGACATTGAAATTGTCGAAAATGGGTACCGTGCCGTTGTAGAGTTTCACGATATCTTTCTTCTCGGGAGCTATCAGAGAGACATAATCCTTCACCTGATTCATGATATCTTCATCGTTGACATAGATACCATCGTAGGTGGGGTCGAACAGGTCGCGCAGCATAGCAACGGCTCTGCCTGTCTCTTCGAAGCACAACTGAGGAACCTTCGTGGCCTTCTGGGCCTTGTTGATGGTGTCGTCCCATCTTTTGAGCAGTGTCTTCAACTCACCGTCAAGTTCTGCAACGCGCTTACCTTCGGCTGAAGTGCGAACAATAACGCCGAAGTTCTTGGGGCGGATACTTTGGACGAGTTGTTTCAGACGGGCTCTCTCCTCGCTTTTTTTGATTTTTGCTGAAACCGAAACTTTATCTCCGAATGGGATCAGCACCATGTAACGGCCTGCTAAACTAAGGTCACAGGTCAGTCTCGGTCCTTTCGTATTGATAGGTTCCTTGACGACTTGTACCAGTACCTCCTGTCCCTGCTTCAGCATCGTGATACTGCCCTCCTTAGGCAGGTCAGGCTGTCGGGTGGCCTTCGAGATGGGATAAAGTTTCTTTTTGTCGCTTTGTACCTGTTTAAGGTACTTTTCGTAAGAGCTGAATTGTGTGCCTAAGTCAAGATAGTGCAAGAAAGCATCACGCTCAGAGCCTACATCAACGAAGCAGGCATTGAGTCCGGGCATGAGCTTACGCACTTTGCCCAGATAGATGTTGCCGACGGAGTAATTGGCCTCTTCGCGCTTCTCGTTCTGGTACTCTACCAGGTTCTTGTCTTCGAGCAAGGCGATGGAGATTTCCTTCGGCTGGACATCGATAATTACTTCACTTGTCATTCTCTTGTCGTTTTGTTTGTCTTACGTGAAAGGAGCATACCTTCAGAAATCAAACCTCTGGTACACTCCTTTCATTTCTTTTCTGTTTTGCGTCAGAGCTTACTTGCTCTTATGACGATTCTTGCGCAGTCTCTTCTTACGCTTGTGGGTAGCCATCTTGTGGCCCT
This sequence comes from uncultured Bacteroidales bacterium, assembly GCA_902799655.1. Taxonomy (GTDB): domain Bacteria; phylum Bacteroidota; class Bacteroidia; order Bacteroidales; family Bacteroidaceae; genus Prevotella. The sequence continues at coordinate 15,589 of CADCBH010000021.1, read as the reverse complement.
TCTTTTTCTTTCCGTTTGGCATAATACTATAAATATTAAATTTGAATGATAATTATTTCATCTTAGCGATAAAGCTCTTGGCAGGCTTGAAGGAAGGAATGTCGTGTGCATCGATGACCAGTGTCGTGTTTTTTGAAATATTACGAGCGGTCTTCTTAGCGCGATGCTTAATTGAGAAGGTTCCGAATCCTCTTAAATACACATTGTCCTTACGTACCGTCATGCAGTCGCGAATCTCTTCCATAAAAGCCTCTACAGTTGCTGAAACATCCTTCTTAGGAAGGCCTGTTTCCTCGGCTATCTTGTTGATGATTTCTGCTTTTGTCATCTCTTTATTTGTTTATTGTTTTATTTTCGGACTGCAAAGATACTGTTTTTCAGCGGGATATGGAAATTTTCATGGCTTTTTTTTCAAAAAATGTGGTTTTTTTAGTAACTTTGCAGCTGAAAAAGAGTATTTTAGACATGAAACAAACCAAGATTGTGGCATCAGTGAGCGATAGACGCTGCGATGTAGACTTTATCCGTCAACTGTATAATGCTGGTATGAACGTGGTTCGTATGAATACAGCACATGCTTCAGAAGAGGGTATTAAGAATATTATAAGGAACGTGCGCGAGGTCAGTCGACATATTGGTATACTGATTGATACCAAGGGCCCAGAGGTGCGCACGACGGGATGTGAGGCACCTATTGAGTACAAAACTGGCGATGTTGTCAAGCTTTTTGGCCGACCTGAGGTTGACTCAACCCACGATATCGTGAACCTCTCTTATGAGAATTTTGCAGCTGATGTAGTAGAGGGTGATCATATCCTCTTCGATGACGGTGCCCTTGATATGCTGGTCATTGGCATCAATGGCCCTGCTGTCATAGTGCAGGTGACCAACGATGGTGTCTTGGGTGCTCATAAGAGCGTCAATGTACCTGGACGTCATATCGACCTGCCTCCCTTGACGCAGAAAGACCGCAAGAATATTAAACTGGCTATTGACGAGGATATTGATTTTATTGCTCACAGTTTTGTGCGTTCAGCAGCTGATGTGCGTGCTGTACAGGCTATCCTTGACGCCTACAATTCAGACATTAAAATCATCTCGAAGATTGAGAATCAGGAGGGCGTAGATAATATTGACGAGATTATTGACGCCTCATATGGCATCATGATAGCTCGCGGTGACCTAGGCATAGAAGTGCCTATTGAGCGCATCCCAGGTATCCAGCGCAAAATCATCCGCAAATGTATTGAGAAGAAAAAGCCTGTCATTGTGGCTACGCAGATGCTTCATACCATGATTAACAATCCGCGCCCCACACGTGCTGAAGTTACCGATATCGCCAATGCTGTCTATTCAAGTACCGATGCTCTCATGTTGTCTGGAGAAACAGCCAGTGGCAAATATCCTATTGAGGCTGTCCAGACAATGGCTGCTATTGCAGAACAGGCAGAGCACGACCGAATGGCTACAACTTTTGTTGCTCCGTTGTCACCAGATTGCGATATCAGGGATTTTATGGCTCATAGCGCTATTGAGGCAACAGAGAAACTCGGTGTGAAAGGAATCATCACTGACTCTACGACAGGTATGACAGCCCGTTCACTGGCTGCCTTCCGTGGCCCTCATCCCGTTTTGGCTATCTGTTATAATGATAAGCTTCAGCGTCTGCTCAATCTTTCTTATGGCGTCATTCCTGTTGTCCAGAAAGAACATATTGGTTCAGAGCGACTCTTTCTTGCAGCAGTGCGCATGCTCCGCCAGAAAGGCTATGTAGACTTGAACGACAAGATTGCCTATCTCAGTGGAAATATCGGAGCTGGCGGCGCAACGAAGTTCCTTGAAATCAATACAGTCAAGGAGGTCTTTGATCAGAACTATCAGTTCCATCTGCCTAAGGTTTGAATTGATAACGGACTCCTGTTTTTGAAATAGCTTCGTGATGAGATATTTTATTTGGTTTAGTTACGACGGCACCAACTATCATGGTTGGCAGGTGCAACCCAATGGGGTGACGGTACAGAGCGAACTGGAGCGCTGTCTGTCACTGTTACTTCGTGAAACGATAACGGTGACGGGGGCCGGTCGGACGGATGCTGGTGTCCATGCTCGTCAGATGGCAGCCCATTTCGATACCGATGCTGTCTTCGAAGCCCCCCTCATTGTAAAGAAACTCAATGGTTTGCTGTCTCATGACATCAGTGTTGACCGCATTGAAACAGTAGCGACTGACATGCATGCCCGTTTTTCTGCGGTATCGCGTACCTATCATTATTATATACACACGCATAAAGATCCATTCGTCCGACAGTATTCTCAGGAGATTCATTATATACTTGACTTCGAATTGATGAACGAAGCTGGGCGTATTCTACAGGAATACGAAGACTTTGGCGCTTTCTGCAAGGCGGGGAGCGACGTGAAGACAACGATTTGTCATGTGACCCATGCACAATGGCATCAGACATCTCCAAGGGCATGGTATTTCGAGATTACAGCCAACCGGTTCCTGCGCAACATGGTGCGTGCTGTTGTCGGCACGTTGATAGAGGTCGGACGCGGACGGATGTCACTCGATGAGTTCCGCCTGGTGATTGAGGGTAAACAGCGTACACAGGCTGGTGAGTCGATGCCAGCAAAGGCTTTATTTCTGGAAAAGGTAGAATACTGATATGGCTTGGTTATTATTGGCTTTTATGTCTGCAGCACTGCTAGGCTGCTATGACTCGTTTAAGAAACAGGCATTACGAGGCAATGCCGTCATTCCTGTATTGTTTCTGAATACCCTGTTCTCCTCATTGGTGTTCCTGCCATTCATCCTATTGAGTGCCCATACAAGCTTGCTCGACGGAAGCATCTTCCATGTTGCTTCTGGAGGTTGGGAGGTTCATCGCTATGTGGTATTGAAGGCATTTATTGTCTTGTCGAGTTGGGTGTTAGGCTATTTTGGTATGAAACATCTGCCTCTCACCATTGTGGGGCCCATTAATGCCACACGCCCTGTCATGGTATTGGTCGGCGCATTATTGGTATTTGGTGAGCGACTCAACGGTTGGCAATGGATTGGTGTGTTGCTGGCAGTGCTTTCGTTCCTGATGTTAAGCCGTAGCGGTAAGAAGGAGGGCATCGACTTCAAGCGCGACCATTGGATATGGATGATAGTCGGTGCGGCGTTGTTAGGTGCCATCAGCGGACTTTACGACAAATACCTCATGGCTCCTGTGTCCAGTGGCGGCGTTGGTCTGGATCGTATGCTGGTGCAGTCGTGGTATAATATCTACCAATGTTTTATGATGCTGGCGATGCTGATGCTGTTATGGTGGCCCAAGCATCATGAGACGACACCGTTCCATTGGCATTGGTCCATCATCGGTGTGAGTCTCTTTCTCTCTACGGCAGATTTCATGTATTTCTACTCCTTGTCGCTGCCCGATGCCATGATATCTATTGTCTCGATGATTCGTCGAGGCTCTGTCATCGTCAGCTTCCTGTTTGGAGCCGCTTTCTTCCACGAAAAGAATCTGAAAGCTAAAGCGCTGGATCTTGCGCTGGTGCTGTTAGGCATGATCTTCCTCTACATCGGCTCCGCGTAGGATGATGCTGGTGGCACCGAGTGTGAAGAGAGTACCGTCTTCGATGATGCGTCGCTCGCGAGGTGCCAGCTCCACATTATCGACAAATGTGCCTGTATTGCTGTTGTTGTCGCTGAGTGTATAGCGCAGTCCACCACGTTTGTCACGGCTGACGGTAATGGTACAATGATTGAGGTCGACACTGGGATCTACAGTTTCGAATGCAGTATTGATGGGATTGCCTTTCTGATAACGCCCAATGACGTTATCACCCATTCGCAAGGGAATCACTTGCTTGTAATGAAACACATTTTCGATAACAACAATGCTGCCACATTCGGAATTCGGAATCTGTGACTCGGAATTCAGTTCTGCATTCTCATCCTTTTGTGTGTTACGCAATTTCGACACACCAATACGGATGCCAAACTCCTTACCGCATTCGTCACACTTGAACACCAACGATTGACCAGCCGAATATTTCGTCTCGTCAAACGTGATATAGTTGTCGCATTTAGGGCATCTTACACGTTTCATCAGCTATACTTCCGCTTGCTTTTTATAGACCCAGGCTTCAGCATATTCCTCCTTGCTATGCATCTGATGTGCTTTGCTGTAAGCCTCTTCTGCAGTCTTGAATTCTCCGCAAATGACACGGACTATATTCTTATGGATAAAAACTTTCGCATCTTTGTAGCCTTCTTTCTGTAACTTGGCAACAAACAACTCTGCATTGCTCAACTTGACCTGACTGGCTACCACCACATAATAGGTTGGTGCAGCAGGCGTAGAAGGCTCAGGTAGAACAGCATCATCCTCGACTGTCTCATCCTTTACAGGAATGGGGTTAACAGCATTCTTTTCCACAACAGGCTGGGCAGCAGGAACGATATTGGTGTCCTGTGGAATGAGCTTGTAAAGTACGGAATGCTGCAACTGGCTCATAGTCTGGATACCCAGATTGCTGTTGGTTACAGGAGTAGCTATCAGGAAGAAAGCAACAATGGCAGCTGCTACAGCCACTGCATTACGCACCCACGACATACGGATGCTGATAGCGCTATCTTCCTCTTCATCGTTTTCGGATAGTTCTATGAGGGTAGCTGTCTCTTTGGGTTCGACCTTAGGCTGTTCAAGCTTCAAGGATACCTGTGTAGCAGGTGTCTCAACAAAATCGTTGTCTTTCAGCCTCTTGAAAGTGAACGACCCCAAACCGTACAAGGAGGGTGAGAGAATACCAGCCTCACAAGGGGTGAATTCGTAGTTGCCTTCATGATTGACGGTCAGCTCTCCAAGATCTTCCAAGACATAGTGACCTTCACTGTCGAGCAGTTCCTTCATTTCGTTAACCTCCCGTTCGACACGACGGATGGCTTCAGGGTAGGAGAGGTCGTAGGCCTCGACATACGACTGCGCCAATACAGAGTCGTTCATCCGTAGCTGAGGATTGAATCCCAGTGTGCGTAAAGGAGGAAGAAATACTCTATCCTCCTCATCATAACGAGCTGGTAATTGGTGAGTTATGAATCCACCAAAGCCAGGAACGATGACGCAGTCATTCTCCAAAAGAAGGATCTCAATATGTCGTTGTAGTTCTATCACGAGTGCAAAATTACGACTTTTTTATGAAACTTACAAATAAAAAAGCACATAAAAATCAAAAAATCTTTTCTTATTTCAAGAATTTTTATTATTTTTGCAGCATCTAACAAATAGATACGAGATAATATGGAGTTTATAAAAACCGAGATAGAAGGTGTGTATATCATTGAGCCTAAGGTATTTAACGATGCTAGAGGTTATTTCTTTGAGGCATGGAAAAAGGCTGAATTTGAGGAACATATCGGTAAGGTTGATTTCATACAAGATAATGAGTCCAAGTCGTCTTATGGTGTGCTGAGAGGACTTCATTACCAGAAAGGATCATACTCACAGGCTAAGTTGGTGCGTGTTATCAAGGGTAAGGTGTTAGATGTCGCAGTGGATTTGCGCAAGTCAAGTCCCACCTTCGGCCATTATGTGATGGTTGAACTGAGCGATGAGAACAAGCGCCAGTTCTTTATTCCGCGTTGTTTTGCACATGGTTTCCTCGTTTTGAGCGACGAAGCCATCTTTACATATAAAGTCGATAATATCTATGCTCCACAAGAGGAGGCTGGTATCCGTTGGAACGATCCCGATTTGGGCATTCAGTGGCCCATTGACCTGGATGCTGTACAAACCAGCGAGAAAGACCTCAAGCAGCCTTTCCTCCGTGATGCGGAAGTATTCGATTAACTCCATAAAAGAAGTATTCGATTAACTCCATAAAAACTGATAGACTTGGAAATGAATGGCACGAAAAACTACGGAATGATAATGACTCTCTTGCTTCTGATGGCAGTTGTTGCAGGCTGCGGACAGAAAACGGGAACACCAGAGCAGAGAAAGGAAAGCAGCGCAGCCAAAGCGTTGCTTCAGGGAGTATGGATTGACGAAGAGTCGGAAACGCTTGTCTTCAAGATGGAGGGCGACTCTGTATATTACCCTGATTTTACCAGCATGCCTGCCTATTTCTGGGTCTATGGCGATACCCTTTATATTGGCTCTTCAGCCCGTTATCATATTGAGAAGCATACCGAACACCTGCTTTGGTTTACGAGTAACGACGGTGAATTGGTGAAACTCGTCAAGGATGACGGTGAGGCCGATAAAGAGGCCTTTAACAACAATCAGACACAGATACTCTCGCTGACCGACGTGCTGAAAAAAGACACTGTTGTATCTTATGAGGGGGAGCGCTATCACATCTATATTGCTGTCAACCCCACTAAGTATAAGGTGTCGCGCCAAACCATCAACGACGATGGTCTCGAAGTAGAGAATGTCTATTATGACAACATTATCCACTTGAGCATCTTCAAGGGCAATCAGCAACTTTTCTCACGCGATTTCCGCAAGAAGCAGTACGAACAGCGACTGCCTGCACAGTTCTTTGGACAGGCTGTTCTCAACAATATGGAGTACGATAAGATTGATGCCAATGGCTTCCATATGAATGCATCGTTGTGTAGTCCTGGTGATGCCATCTGCTACCTGTTGGAGCATGTCATCTCGTTTGATGGAAAGCTATCAACGCAGCTGTTGGAATACTAATTGTACACATCCTTGCTCTTTTTGGCCTCTGTTGACGATAAAATCTCTTAAAAATTGCTTAAATCTTTCGTCGTGTCAAATTTAATGCGTACCTTTGTACGCTAATTGAAAAATAGTAAAAACGCGTCAGCGGGCTTAAAAATGGCCTTAAACGCAAAATAACAAAAAAATAATGGATCAGACATTTGACAACGACAGAATTGTAAAAATCAACATCGAGGAGGAGATGAAGTCCTCCTACATTGACTATTCGATGTCCGTCATCGTCGCACGTGCACTTCCTGATGTGCGCGACGGTTTCAAACCTGTACATCGCCGTATTCTATATGGTATGATGGGCATCAACAATGTATCAACACAACCTTATAAGAAGTGTGCGCGCGTCGTGGGTGAGGTACTGGGTAAGTACCATCCCCATGGCGATAGCTCTGTGTATGGCGCTCTGGTGCGTATGGCTCAGGAGTGGAACATGCGTTACACACTGGTTGACGGACAGGGTAACTTTGGTTCAGTGGATGGTGACTCTCCAGCTGCTATGCGTTATACCGAGTGCCGTCTCTCGAAGATGGGTGAGCATATCATGGACGACCTGGAGAAGGAAACCGTTGATATGGTCAACAACTTCGACGACTCTTTGGTTGAGCCCAGCGTCATGCCTACCAAGATTCCTAACCTCTTGGTAAATGGTGGTAACGGTATTGCCGTAGGTATGGCAACGAATATGCCTACCCACAACTTGGGTGAGGTCATCGATGGCTGCTGTGCCTATATCGACAACCCCGATATCGATACCGATGGTCTGATGCAGTATATTCCTGGTCCAGACTTCCCAACAGGTGCCTATATCTATGGTCTGCAGGGCGTACGTGATGCCTATGAGACTGGTCGTGGTCGTATTGTGATGCGTGCCAAGGCTGAGATTGAGACTACTGAGACTCACGACAAGATTGTTGTTACAGAGATTCCTTATGGTGTCAACAAGGCCGACTTGGTCAAGTATATTGCTGACCTTGCCAATGAGCACAAGATTGAGGGTGTGGCTAATGTCAACGATGAGTCTGGACGTCAGGGTATGCGTATCGTGGTGGATTGCAAGCGCGATGCTAATGCCAACGTACTGCTCAACAAACTGTTCAAGATGACAGCCCTCCAGAGCTCGTTCTCTGTCAACAATATCGCACTGGTGAAGGGTCGTCCCCGTCTGCTCAACCTCAAGGAGTGTGTGAAATATTTCGTAGAGCATCGTCACGATGTGACCATCCGTCGCACCAAGTACGATCTGAAGAAAGCTCAGGAGCGTGCCCACATCCTCGAAGGCTTGATTATTGCCGTTAACAATATCGACGAGGTTGTACACATTATTAGAAATAGTAAGACCCCAAGTGATGCCCAGCGCAATTTGGAGGAGCGCTTCAATCTTGACGAGCTCCAGTCGAAGGCCATCGTTGACATGCGTCTCAGTCAGTTGACGGGTCTGCGTGTTGATCAGCTCCACCAGGAGTATGATGACCTGATGAAGCTCATCGCCGACTTGCAGGAAATTCTCGACAACCCCGAGCGTTGCAAGCAGGTGATGAAGGACGAGTTGCAGGAGGTGAAGGAGAAGTATGGTGACGAGCGTCGTACGGAGATTATCCCCTTCGACCATGAGTTCAATGCAGAGGACTTCTATCCCGATGATCCTGTGGTCATCACTATCTCGCACATGGGTTACATCAAGCGCACCAAGCTTGACGAGTTCCACGAGCAGGGCAGAGGAGGCGTTGGTGCCAAGGCCGCCCGTCATCGTGACAACGACTTCACCGAGTATATCTATCCTGCCACCATGCACAACACGTTGTTGTTCTTCACCCAGAAGGGTCGCTGCTACTGGCAGAAGTGCTACGAGATTCCTGAGGGCGACAAGACTTCTAAGGGTCGTGCCATCCAGAATATGCTCAACATCGAGCCTGATGATGCTATCAATGCCGTACTGCGCATCAAGAACTTCAACGACGAGGAGTTCCTGCAGTCGCACTATGTGGTATTCGCTACCAAGCAGGGTATCATCAAGAAGACACGCCTCGACCAGTATAAGAATGTGCGTGCCGCTGGTGTTCGCGCCATCAATATCAATGAGGGCGACGAGGTGGTAGGCGTTCGTCTGACCAATGGCAACAACGAATTGTTGCTGGCTAACCGCAATGGACGTGCCGTTCGCTTCGATGAGAATGATGTCCGCACGATGGGCCGTGTCTCTACTGGTGTGATTGGTATGCGTCTCGATGGTGGCGACGACGAGGTAGTCGGCATGGTATGTGTCAACGATCCTAACACTGAGACCATCATGGTTGTTTCAGAGAACGGTTATGGTAAGCGCTCTGAAGTGGAGGACTACCGCAAGACTGCTCGTGGTGCCAAGGGTGTTAAGACACTCGCCATCACTGAGAAGACTGGCCGACTGGTTGCCATCAAGGTAGTTACTGATGAGAACGACCTGATGATTATCAACAAGAGTGGTATCCTGATCCGTCTGAAGGTTGCCGATGTCCGTGTCATGGGCCGTGCTACTCAGGGCGTACGCCTCATCAACCTCACCAAGAAGAATGACACCATTGCCAGTGTCTGCAAGGTCATGCACTCTCAGGCTGAGGAAGAGGACATTGAAGAAGCTCAGATTGAAGAGGGTGCTGTCGATGACAGTGCTCCCGTTAACGAGAATAATGAATAATGTTTTAACCAATATTAAAGACTTATGAAAAAAATGATGATGATGGCAATGATGCTCGTAGCCAGTGCTACAGCCTTTGCCGGTGACAGCGATGCCCTCAAGGCAGTCATGAAGTCAAAGAACTATGCTGATGCCACTCAGCTGGTAAAGTCAAATCTCAGTCAGATGGCTAATGATGCTGAGAAAGCTAAAGCCTACAACCATCTGGTTGACCTTGCCATGAACAAAGTGACCAAGGAGACAGCAACCATTGCAGAGAACCAGGTTGGTATGCAGATGGGACGTAGCGCCAACGAAATCGTACCTTACGATACCCTTGGTTTGGTAGATGCTATCTGTGATGCTATCTATAATGCTATCGAGTGCAACAAATACGATCAGCTGCCCAATGCCAAGGGCAAGATCTCTCCCAAGTTTGCTGAGAAGAATGCAGCACGCATCTGGGGTGTTCGTTCCCACTTGGTTAACGCTGGTCAGGAAGAGGCTCGCAAGGAGAACAAAGAGGCTACCCTGAAGTATTGGGGTGCTTTCACAGACTCTGCTAACGATCCCCTCTTTGCTGCACAGAATCATGATGCTGAGAAGGAGTATGCCGGACAGGTTGCTTTCTTCGCAGGTCGTTACGCTTTCGATCTGAAAGACATGGATCGCGCCAACCGCTACTTTGAGATTGCCAAGAAGGATCCTCAGCAGAAGGCTGACGCTCTGAACTTCCAGCTGTATGCTATGCGTAGCAATCTGAAGACCCATGCCGACTCAGTAGCCTGCATCAACAAGATCAAGGCTATCTATGATGCTGAGCCTGAGAACGACGCCGTTCTCGATGCCCTCAACAGCATGTACGATGGCATGAAGGACAGAGCTGCTCAGAATGCACTGCTTGACAACCACCTGGCTAAGTTCCCCAACAGCTTTGCTGCACTGGCTAACAAGGGTCTGATGGCTATGAGTGATAACAATGCTGAGGTAGGTGCTGAGTGGCTCCGCAAGGCTGCTGCTGCCAAGCCCGACAACGCTGTTGTATTCACCTATCTGGGTATCTGTCTGAATGTTCAGGCTGGTAATACGGATGATGACACCAAGCGTAAGGCCCTCTTCAAGGAGGCTATCGAGGCTTTCGACAAGGCTAAGGAGCTCGATCCTGACAAGCGTCAGGCTAACTGGGGCTACAACCGCTATCAGGCTTACTACGGACTCTATGGTGAGGACGATTCACGCACAAAGGCTGCAGAAGCTGACAGATAAACTGGTTTAGTAGAAAAGAAAAAAAACGGCTCCTTTTAGTGGGGCCGTTTTTATTTTTCTTTTCATTTTATATTAACATTATTTAGGATGATGGACTTACATTCTCAACTATTTTCTATGTATCTTTGCAAAAACATGAATCATATGGAACAGAAAAGAACAACTCCGGAGCGTATTACGGAACTACAGCCCGACGAGATTTTTGTCTTTGGAAGTAATCTTAGTGGCATGCATGGAGGTGGAGCCGCGTTGTTGGCCTATCGCAAGTTTGGAGCCATCTGGGGACAGGGTGTTGGACTGCAAGGACAGAGCTACGGCATCCCCACGATGCAGGGTGGAGTAGAGACCATCAAGCCCTACGTGGACGAGTTCATCGCGTTTGCTAAACAGCATCCTGAGCTGACCTTCCTGGTGACACGCATCGGTTGTGGCATTGCAGGCTTCACCAACGAGGAGATATCACCTTTGTTCGAGAAGGCTCACGATGTAGAGAATATCGTGCTTCCTGAGGGATGGTAGGTACATAATAGCTCGACAACTAAGTCTCGCTGATTTCTTTTTTGTGGTCTTTCTGAGTCCCTAATGCTTCTTGACACGCTTGGTTACGCTGATGGCTCCTGACGGACAGACGAGGCGGCAGAGGTGGCATCCCACACACTTGCTGCCCACCAGACGCGGCATCCTGCTGACAGCATCAAACTCAATGGCCTGGTGACCACCATCCATACACGACACAACACAGCGGCCACAGCCCACACATAAGTTCTTGTCGAACTTGGGATAGATGATGGTGTCACGATCCAGCGAGTCGGGCTTTCTGAACTTTGGCAGACGCTCGCCAACCAGTTCCTTCAGGTCCGTGATGCCACGCTTCATCATATAGCGCTGCAGACCCATTATCATGTCGTCAATGATGCGATAGCCATACTGCATGACTGAAGTGCACACCTGTACATTGCTACATCCTAACTGGATAAACTCCAGGGCGTCGCGCCATGTCTCGATACCGCCAACACCGCTCAGCTCTGGGCGTCCGTCGTTGCCGCCTTTCTGCTCTGCCATCTGTGCCAGCTCCAACACATAGCGCATGGCGATAGGTCGCACAGCACGTCCCGAATAGCCCGATATGGTCAGCTGCCCAGCCACCTCAGCATCAGGCTCCATCGTCACCGACTTGATGGTGTTGATGGCTGACAGTGCATCGGCTCCTGCTTCCAGACAGGCAGCAGCAGGCTCAGTGATATGTGTGATGTTGGGTGTCATCTTCGAAATTACGGGTATGCTGACGCTCTGCTTCACACATGCCGTGTAGTGCTTCACCAGCTCTGGCACCTGGCCTACATCGCTACCCATGCCTTCGTACTTCATCTGCGGACACGAGAAGTTCAGCTCTATAGCATCGCATCCAGCCGCCTCAGCCTTCTTAGCCAGCGCCATCCACTCCTCGTCAGTCTGTCCCATGATAGAGGCGACGACCATCTTGGTGGGATAGTTCTGCTTCAGCCTGCGCAGTATGTCAAAGTCCTCATCGATAGGGCGCTCGCTCAGTTGCTCCATATTGCGGAACCCATAGAAGTCACCACGCGTGGCATTGGCGTGCATTGCATCAAAACGGGGCGACACCTCACGAATCTCCTGCATGCAGATAGTCTTGTAGAACACACCAGCCCAGCCAGCATCAAAGGCGCGTGCCACCATGTCGTAGCCCGTGCATACTGCCGATGATGCCAGGAAGAACGGGTTCTCGCAGCGTATGCCGCAGAAGTCGATGGCTAACGATGGCGCATGGGCTATCTTGCCGTCGCTGCTCAATGGCTCTTTGATGACATCATCCTCGGAGATAGCATGAATCATCTCAGCGATACGGATGGGCCAGTTGTAGTGTATGCAGGCCTGCTTGGCACGCTCCAGGTCGTCGTCCGTACAGTCTCTCACCCATTGCTTGGCCAACTTATGGTTGTCAAAACGGATGGCACGGATGGCACGTGCAGGGTCGCCATGCTTGCAAGCCTTCGTACATGGTGCGTCTATGCACATCAGGCAGCGCTTAGCCTCTTCGTAGATGTTTACATTCCTCAGCCTCTGGTCCTTGAATTTTATCTTGTTGTTCTCCAGCGACTCGATGATAGCCAGCGACTCGATGTTTGCCACACCAGCATCCTTCAGTACCTCACGACCCTTCTGGAACTCCTTCTCGATGAGGAAGCCCATGCCCACCAGCGTGGCGCCAGCCTGTCTGCATAGGTCGATGATGCCTATGCCTGTGTTGCCATAAGCCAGAAAGTCATCGATAAACAGCACGCGGTCCTCTGGTGTCAGATGTTCGCGACTGACATACAGCGTGAAGTCAGCATCCTTGGTAAACGAGTGCACCACCGTCGATAGCTCGTCCCCCATCGTCGATGGTTTCCGCTTCTTGGCAAACACTACTGGCAGCTCCATCATATAGCCTAACATCACAGCCGGTGCTATACCCGATGCCTCAACGGTCAGAATCTTATTCACTCCCAATCTGGCAAAACGTGAGAAGAACTCCACCGCCATCTGTTTCATCAGACTCGGGTCCATCTGTGCGTTGATAAAACGATCTACTTTGAGGATGCCGCCATCTAGGCAGAATCCGTCCTTGATAATACGGTCAATCAGTGATTTCATAGGCAATTGTTATAGATTTAGATGTGAGATGTTGCTTTCATTATTGTTCTATTCTGTCGCAAAGATAGTCATTATTTTTTAAAAACGAAATGTTTATATTAAAACTTTTTGAGAATGTGACGAAGGAACAGATACCACTGTCATGTTCAGAATGGAGCAAGCTGATAATCCTCATTAGTTGGTATTTTTAGGTTCAGATACACTTTATTCCTTGTTTTTTAGTAATTTTGCAGCCTGAAAACGAATAATCATCATTATATGCTCAATAAATCATATGGAATGAAAGATGGTTTCCTCATCGGAGGAATCCTTATCATAGTAGGGCTACTATTACAGTTGATTGACGGTCCTGTGGTGTGGGATGTTTTCCGTTGGCCAATCAATGGTATTGTGCTGGTGGGATTCCTCACACTGATTGCCGTCACGTTCCTGCTACGAAAGAAGGTGCGCGTTTTCCAATTCATTGGAACTTACAAAGCCGCGATACCTGCATTGGTCTATACCGTGGTACTGACCATTATCATGGGATTAACACGCCAGACGATGGATGGTGAATGGCTGCATAACATGTTGTCCTTCTGGCCCTTCGTACTTATATACATGTATGTTGCCGTGATACTCGGACAGATTATCCTCCGACGCATTCAGCAGTTTAGCAATTGGCGTCGCGACATTCCGTTCATGCTCAACCACCTTGGACTTTTTGTCGCCATGACCACTGCTACATTGGGCAATGCCGACATGCAACGGCTTAAGATGATCACTGTGGTAGGAGAAACGGAGTGGCGTGCACTGACCTCACAACAGCAGATAATGGAGCTACCCATCACCATTGAGCTGAAGAAGTTCATCTTTGAAACCTATGATGACGGTTCACCACGTCGCTTTGCATCCGACATCCAGATTCAGACAAAGGCAGGCAAGACCATTCAGACCATCGTAGATGTGAACAAACCAGTCGAAGTGGATGGATGGAAAATCTACCAGTATGGCTATGACACAGAGATGGGTGCCGATAGCCAGGTCAGCATACTCGAACTGGTGAGCGACCCTTGGCTGCCACTGGTTTATACGGGTATCTATATGATGCTTGCCGGTGCTGTATGCATGTTCCTCTTTGGAGGAGCGAAAAGGAGACAGATAGAGACAAAAGAAGATTAATGAAGATAGAAAACAATACTTATGGACTGGAGCTATTTCATATATTTTGCCGTCACAGCAGTACTACTGTGGACCATTGGTGCCTGGGCAGCATGGCGTGAGAAGTCTGTGGTGGCCTACACCACGACGGTAATCGGTATTGCCGTGTTCTTTACCTTTATTCTGCTGATGTGGATATCCTTGGAGCGTCCGCCATTAAGAACGATGGGCGAGACACGCCTCTGGTACTCGTTCTTCCTGCCGTTGGCTGGTATTATTGTCTATTCGCGCTGGAAGTACAAGTGGATACTCTCGTTCTCCACAGTCTTGGCACTGGTTTTTATTTGTGTCAACCTCTTCAAGCCAGAGATTCACTCCAAGACACTGATGCCAGCCTTGCAGAGTCCTTGGTTTGCTCCGCACGTCATCGTCTATATGTTCGCATACGCCGTATTAGGCGTCGCCACACTGATAGCCATCTTTCTGCTTGTCAAGGAGCGTAACAGTGCTCCACGCCTTACCCTCCATTCCCAGTTAGACGACCTGGTCTATGTCGGATTGGCCTTTATGACCTTTGGCATGCTCTTTGGTGCCTTGTGGGCCAAAGAGGCATGGGGACACTACTGGTCGTGGGACCCCAAGGAAACGTGGGCAGCCATCACCTGGTTCTCCTATCTGTTGTATGTGCATTACAGACAAATACCCACTCACAAGCCAAAGCTCGCTTTGTGGGTATTGGTCATGGCGTTTGTACTGTTGCAGATGTGCTGGTGGGGCATCAATTACCTGCCTTCAGCACAGGGTGCCAGCGTCCATGTCTATAGCACACCATCTATCTGAATTATAGCAGGAACACCGATTAATACCCCCCTAAAACCCCCTCCTTTCAGGGAGGGGGCAGGGGGTAGGCTCCAGGGAGGGGGCAGGGGGTAGGCTCCTCAAAACGGCCCATGTCCCATGCACGAGGTGGTAGTCAGAGCTGTAGCTGCTGCCGTGATGGCTGCGACGATGACCTTCAGCAGCACATCCCAAAATCTTGAATTCTTCATCTTCGTCTAGTTTTTTAGTTGGTTTTTGATTTGGGGGTCGCTACGCTCAAAATCTAAAGAAAATCTAATCAAAAATTTACAGGTGC
>CADCBH010000020.1 GCA_902799655.1 uncultured Bacteroidales bacterium | reverse complement strand
AGACTGAGACAGCATTCGATTGCCCGTATCAAGATAAGTGCGGTCTGTATAGGTACTGTTCTCTGTCTCGCGGCTCGACATTCCTCCGTAGCCGTATTCTATAGATGTCAGCAGCTTACCGATTTGTCCCGTTAGCGAACCATAGAAGTTTGGGTGATTCAACGAATTATAGGTAGCCGACACTACCCCCGTCATACCTTTCATCTTCGAACCATCGATCATCACGATATTCAGGATGGCATCCACGCCTTCAGCATCCTCGCGTGCTCCAGGATCGGTAATTACTTCGATGCGCTTTACCATCGAGGCAGGCATCGACTTAAACGTCTCCTTAGCATTTTTCGACAGGCTAGGGTCATAATGCCCATTCTTATATATCTTATAGTTGCTATTACCCTTGACAAGGATATTCTCCTGTCCGTCGACCGTCACCATCGGCACCTTGCGAAGCATATCCATTACCGTCTGTGTTTTCGACTCCTCATCTCCTTGTACATCATAGCCTATGCGGTCAATTTCCTGTTTGACAAGTTGCTTCTGAGCTTTGACCACAATACCCTCCAGTTCCTTATTCCAAGTGATGGAGTCGTTGCTTACGCTGGCCGAATCTGCTTTCGTTTGGGCCGTAGCAATCCCTACTTTCGCTACTAATAGCAGCGAAAGGCATATCATTCTAATATGTTTCATTGCTTTATTTATTCAGTCGTTCGCTGCTCATCTCGAACATCTGTTTGATAAAATCATCTTTGGCAGCCTTCTTCATTTTCTCCAACTCCTTGAGGGCCATCGCCTTCTCTGCATCGTCCAGACAATCAGCATTCTTGCACAGTTTGTAGATATGGGATACGTGATAATTAGCAGCAGTGCCTGTAGGATTCTTTAAAAACAGGTTCTTGAAGGTATTGAACTCGCTAAGCCACGATTCAGAGCTCTTCGGCCCATAGGAGAATATCGAGTCATTGTCAAAAACAGAGCTGTTGTCAAAAGGAAAACCGCTACCTAACGAGAAGCTATTATCATCAATTTTGAATGTGTTACCATTGATACTAATGGTCCTTGTCTGTCTTATGCTTCTGCGATGCTCCTGCGTGGTGGCGTAAGTCTTAGCGATACGTCCCCTGATTTTGTCACCATCGTCCGCCCATTCCAGCGCGTATGCATAACGATGCTGACGAGCAGAGTCCTTAGGGTCAAGGAATAGGGCATAGGTGTATTTTGAGCCTTTCATTAGTCCGATGGCCACTCCCCCTGTGTTACTGTTGCCTACTGCCAAAGTTGTATAATGTTCCTCGCCTCCACGATTACCTGTCTTCACACTGTAAGCCTTGCCTTCATCCTGACGGAAAGCCTGCTCAATAGCGGTCACCAGATTCTTATTTTGCGGATTCATGATCAGGAAGTCGTAGATGTCGCTCAACCCTTTCAGCTTTCCTGTTTCTGGGTCTTTCTCAATAGCACGCTCTGACCATACTTCCTTTTGCGCTTTACTTTGACGCAAGGCATCGAAAGTTTTCTCAATTTGCTGTTGTGCTGTAGCGGTAAAGGGCAGTAGTAGGTACAGCCCCACCATGATGATTTGTTCGTGAATATATATAATGGTACCATCTTCTTGCATTACGGGTATGTAGCCGTAGGCAGCCAGTTGTGCCTCAATGACTTCCTGCTCAGCCTCTGCAATCAGCGCATACGTCTTGTCAATATCCGTCATTGTAGGTTCCGACTTACGCAGACTACGCTTCTTGGTCTGTGTGGGCTTACAATGTTCTTTCTGGATTGTCGTTGTGTCTACCTGTTGCTCTATATGTGAACTGCTAACACTATCGGCCCTTGCTGTAAGTTCAGCTGGTATTTGTACCGTATCATATTGTCCCATATATTGCCATACCAGAGAAACAAACAAAACGGCCACCGCTGCTGCTACGCTCCAGCCTATCCATCGTTTCCTGATTTTTGGCTGAGGCTTCATGGCCTCAATCTCCTGAAAGAGCTGCTGATAGTCTACCCACTCCTTCGGAATGTCTTGCCCTCGGAAGTATTCTGACAGGATGTCTTCTTCTTCCAACGTTGATTTGCCGTCCATATATTTGTCCAGCAACGTTTCGATATATTCTTTTGTATAACGTATCATATCTGGTTCCTCCGTTGTATATCTTCCAATAGTGTTCGTCGTGCTCTTGCCAGCAATGTACTCACTGATGTTACTTCGATACCCAATAGTTGAGCTATCTCTTCGTGGCTTCGCCGTTCCACTTGTCGCATATATAATAAAGTGCGTTGCGTAGTAGGCAGTTGCCGTAGTTTCATTGTGAGCCATTCTTCGTTTTCCTTTGCCTCCAGTTCTTCTTGCGGACTGTTGGTAAGACTGACAATGGTGGCCTCTTCAAACGATTCCAGTGTTCGTCGCCTCTGATGGTTCCTTAGCGTTTGTTTCGCCATCAGCGTGACGATAGCCTCTACTGACCGAAAACGCTCCAGTTCGTCGTGCATCTGCCACAGACGGAGCATCACATCCTGTGCGATGTCCTCTGCCATATCCTCGCCCGCCCCGTAGTGTCGGCTCACATTGAGCGCTTTCTCTCGCCACGTGCGGGCTTTCTGTTCAAATGCACTTCTTTCCATTTATTCTTTTCTACACCTAATAGATGCATCAATCGCTCAAAACCAAACTAAATTTAACAATCTTTTTCAAACAAAACTCTTCATACGTTTGCTCTCGTTCTTTCGAATGCAAAGGTATGAAGAGTATCTATTGTCACCAAAAATATTGTCTGACATTTGTCTGACAATTGTCAGGTAAAACCCTATCTATTTGACTTACAGTGGAATTCCGTCGCGACTCGGCATAGTCCAAGCACGCTTGGCTCTGCACTCGCTGCTCCGTTATTTGATTTTCAGCCCATATGCCTTCCCCCTATCTGACTCGATCTTGAGGTCGGAATGTTCTTCTATGATGGGCTTCAGTCGTCGGATAAGCGTATATAGCGTTTCGCTGGCATCGGGTTTCTTGGGCCATAGCGCATCGCAGATTTCTGCTTTCGACAGTTGATGCGAAGGCGATTGCCACAGCATTTCCATCAGTTGCTGCTGCATTGGGGTTAGTTTGACTTCGCAGCCTTTAGCATTGATGAAACGTCCTTCTTGCAGAGCCAATCCGCCATAAAGTCCTAATGCAGAGAACCGCCTATGTTGATACACACAGAACAGGCTCCACAGCAATACCATCGACCAAAGAATCATCGAAGGACGCTGGTCAGAGAGTGAAAGAATGGTGGCTATTGATACTTGAGGACATGGGCAGAATCCTTTTTTGGTGTCAACTGCCAAAACAGCATTTCCTCTTAAGCCCTCGATTTGCAGATAACTGTTGAACACCTGAATCGTATCAGCACTGATGACGTCCGACTGCTGTTCATCCAAAGCCTTTGCCAATGCTTGGTTCATATCCACAGTTACCAGTTCTTCTGTAGCCCGATAGCTCTTCAGGCTTACCATGCTCGAAGCGATTATCAATGCAAAGAGCACCACTACTGCATATTTCTGTTTTATCATATTTGATATTTATCTGCACACAAAGATAATCCAAATTATTCTATTTGCATAGTTCTATTAGCATAATTTAAATATAATGTGTGGCTTTGGACTAACGCTTCTTGTTTTTCGGCTTTGGTTCAGGCAGAACCTTGCAGGTTTCGCGGACGATGAGTGAGACGTAGTCGCGGTCGTCAACGTCGGCAATGTAGAAGTAGTCTTTGGCGCCGTCGTAGGGAGGACGCATATCAACAACGCGAAGTAATGGACGAACGGCATCCGTGGGTTTCAGATAGAAACAGTCGTCACAGATGAGTCCAAAGATTTTTCCATCACAATAGATGCCGTAGTCGCCGAACATCTTCTTGGCCATAATCTCGCCTGCACCACTACACTGGTCGACGATATACTGTACAAAATCGGTATTGCTTGCCATAGTTCCTAAATGATATTTCATCTGGGAGCAAAGGTACAAATAAGTGGGCTAAAATCCAAATGTATTTAAGTTATAAGTTAGTAGTTTTTCATAAGAATCTTTTAGTTAGTAATTTGGTTAGTTATTGAAATCATAAAGGCCCGCAGAGATGCGAGCCTTTATGGTGTTTAATAGCGAAGCAGATGGCAGTCAAGTAAACCTAGGATTTGTCATTGATAAATCTAGGACTTATGGCCTTTAAATCCTGGATTTCTTCTGAGTATTCTTGCTTCTGCTGTTTGGAGCTTGCTCTGGGCGACAAACTATTATACATTTCAACACCACCAGTTCCCGATTCATAGATGATGGTATCGATAAAGAACAAATGCCCTTCATCATCCACCAAAACATTACCATCTACGGCATCAAAAATATCGTGTCGGCCATTGGTGTAATATTCGCCGTTTTCCTCTGGATGGAAACCAAGACGAATAAACTCATCGTTTATTTCCTCTTTTGTTGCTAGACGCGCATCTGAAATGAATGGCTGTTCAAGAACCGCGCATACCTTACCATCACGGTTCTCTGAAAAGCCAATCATACTATATGGACAAGCGTCAAAGTATTTATTGTGCGCCTTGATGCGTTCAAAAAATGATGTTAAGTTATCGTCAGAATAACGGAAGTCATTCAACTTAATAATATTTTTTTGGTCTGGCGATAAATATACCTCGTTTTCAGAGCCACGATCAAAGTAATCGCCAAATTGCCTGCAGTCGCTAAACCAACAGCCTTGTTCCTGAGCCCACTTCTTGAGTCTTACCAGTTGGACAGACTTGCAAGACGTTGTTCCCGCAAGAGTTTCAATCTCCTCAAGGACTCGGTGCGCGAAAGCGGATGCTCTTTCCAATATGCCACTTTCTGCCTCATTTCGGCATTCACCTTCTTGTGATATTCGTTCAGAATTACTTCCATTCATTGAAACTTTTGAGTTTTATGTTGCAAAGATAGCAAATTAAAACGATATTACATCCCATTTGTGAAAAAAAAATTCAGAACAGCTTCTTTCCCTATATATCAGGGCAATCCCTTGACATCTTGCTTCAAGCAGACGAGGCGCTTGCTCGAAGCAAGCGGGCCGCGAGGAAGAAGCAAGCAAGGCGTTTGCTCGAAGCAAGCGACCGGTTTGCTTCATGATAGGTCACCTATGGGTTGTCCTAACGTCATCTTGCGGTGCTTCCGACGTCATCTACGAACCGTTCCGATGATGGTTTTGGGGGGTAAAGTATCGCATCTACGACCCGTAAGTGGCGTTAAAACGGGTCGAATGTACGTTACAAACGACCCTTAATGCAACGCCACACTCAGACCTTTAGGTCAGAGAAGTGACATACTTTTCAGCAACTCGTCGTTCCTCGAACAGTAACTCGTCGTTTCTCGATGAGAGAGAAGCCTTCTCGCTGAGAGTAACTAGCCTTTTCTCTGATAGTAACTTGGCTTTTTGCTTACATAACCCTAATTTTTGTTGACTGCGCGATTTTACCCTCACATCCTAACATAACAGGCCTCAAATGCCGATGTGCAAAGGGCTGAAGGCACGTTAGGGAGAACGAATGTCCCTAACGTCTCCCTCACATTTTTTGGTCTCTACCCTCACCCCAGTATTGTAATGCAAAATTTAGGCAAAAATAGTGTGTTAAAATGGTGGATTTTAAGGCAAAAGACTTGCAAAACGGCAAAAAATTTTGTATCTTTGCAGATGGTTTCGGGAAATCATGGAAAACACAAAAAACACCATGAAAACACCAACCAAAAACTAATTATTAACACATTAAAAATTTAAGTTTAAGCTATGGAAGAAAAATCCTTGGTGGCTTGTGGGACGCCCTCAAGTTCTCACAACGAGTGTATGCTCGTCATCGAGCAGTTTCTGATTGACAACTACCTGTTCCGTCGCAATGTGCTCAACGGGAAGGTGGAGTTTAAACCCAAGGCTGACACGTCTGCCGACTATCGTCCGCTGACACAGGAAGCACTGAACAGCATCATCATCCACGCCCTTCGCGAAGGGCTGGGCGAAGACTGTAATCCAAAGACTGACATCACCATGTATGTCAACTCTGAGGAGGTGCCTCAGTACAACCCTGTCGAAGAATTTCTGAACAACCTGCCCCAGTGGGATGGTCAGAACCACGTAGCGCGACTGTTCTCGCGACTGCCAGGCATCAGCACGGAGCAGCATGCCTTTCTCGCTGTCTGGCTGCGCTCGACGGTGGCCCACTGGCTACAGCTCGACACGATGCACGGCAATGAGGTGGTGCCTGTGCTGATTGGCGCTCAGGGATGTGGCAAGACGACCTTCCTGCGCCGTCTGCTGCCTTGTCAGCTTCGCCAGTACTATCTGGATCATCTGAACCTGTCGAACAAGTTCGATAAGGAGATGGCGCTGACGAACAATCTGCTGGTCAACCTCGACGAGTTGGAGGCCATCCGTCCCAGTCAGCATGCAGCACTGAAGCAGACCTTGTCGAAGAACAAGGTAAACGGACGCCCCATCTTTGGCAAGGCTCAGGATGACCGTCCACGCTATGCCTCGTTCGTATCGACCACCAACAATCCTCATCCCCTGACAGATGCGACGGGCAGTCGTCGCTACATCTGTCTGACCATCCCCAAGGGGCAGCTGATTGACAACACGGGCGTCATTGACTACGAGCAGTTGTATGCCCAGGTGATGTACGAGATCATACAGCTGGGGACACCCTACTGGTTCAACAACGAGGAGGTGGCACGCATCCAGCAGCTGAACCTCGCCTACATGCAGCAGAAGGACATTGCAGAGATGGTAAAGGTCTGTTTCCGCAAGCCGACAGAGGGTGAGAAGGTGAAGTCGCTGAACACCACTGAGATGTTGGAGATTATTCGTAACGAGTACCCCAATGTTGCTGTGACCACAAAGGCGAAGGTGGAGCTGGGTCGTGTACTTGCCGACCTTGATTACGAACGTAAAAGTCACAGTAATGTGGCTTACTATAAAGCCGTTCCACGGACTGCTGCGTGAGGGACAAAACTCAAAAACGTGAGGGAGACGTTAGGGACTTTCGCTCTCCCTAACGTGCCCTCATCCCTTTGTACATCGGCATTTGAGGCCTGTCATGTTAGGATGTGAGGGTAAAATCGAAATTCGTTGAAAAATCGAAGTTTATTACCACATCATCATGCGGAGGGATTCTTCTGCTGACTGACGCATGGACTTGATAGTATTGTTATACTCCTTATCCTTGGTGGCTTCAAGAAATCGGCTGAGGTATTCGCGAGCCTTATCTAACTGGCGCAGTTGCAGATAGCATTTGCCCATCTGATAGGTAAGGGTGTTGACATCCTTCTCCTCCGCATAGCGCATGCACTCTTGCAATTCTTCCAAACGGAAGTCTGGTTCTCCTTTCATCCGAAACGCTTCTGCCAATTCCTGATGCAGACGGAATAGGGTCTTGCGGTCGGGCACCATCAACTTCTCTGCCTCACCCAGATAGCCTAGTGCTTCAGCACCCAGTCCTATCTTGTTGGCAGCAATGCCTAACATAAAGAGGCAATAGCCATGCGTGTCGTTATGTCGGGCTGTAGCTCGGCTCAGATAGTCGTATGCATCTCCATATTGGGCTGTGTTCATATATATCAAGCCCTTGGTATAGAGTACCTTGAAACAGGAGTCGCCCAATGCCTCAAGATTAGCCAATTCGCGTAGTGCCAAGTCGTAGTTGCCTACCAGATAATAAGCATCAGCCAACTGCCGATTTACTAAAATGTGGGTAGCATCTTGCTGCTTATACCGCTCACAAATCTCAATCACCAATCCAGGATTTACATGTTCCTTGTCTGCATTGTTCAGGCGATAAGTTAGGTCGGGAATGATATCAGCCATAGGATTTCGCTTCACCACCCGTTTTCCCCAATATATCAGCGAATCCGTTTGTCCCATCTGACAGAAACATTCGTAGCGCAGCCGCATGTCGTCAAGGGTTAGACTGTCCTCGCTGATGTTTCTAAGCAGGTCGATACTCCGGGCATAGTATCCTCGCTCAAACATTTGTTTTGCCTGTATCCGTAAGCTATCTGCTGGGGTTGCAGATAAAATGAGGAAAGAGAAGTGAGAGATGAGAAGTGTCGTCAAAATCTTTTTCATTGTTTGTGCTCCTTTTCTAATAGTTCTTTCATGCGGTCTATCAGCAGACTACCACTGATGTTCTTGGCGATGATACGTCCTGATCGATCTACTAAGTAGTTATGCGGAATGGTTCGAATGTCGAGGCGCTTCACTTCAGGCAGCATCTTGCCCGTCTTATCGTTAAAGGCCCGCAGGTTTATTATCTCGTAAGGATGTTCGTCTTTCGGATGACTACGAAGATCTAGTTCCTTAACGGTTGTCCACCATTTTTTCGACGTCTTATCCATCGACACCAGTACAACCGCCAAATCCTCCGGATACAGTTGTGCTGCCATCTTGATGTTAGGCATTTGTTGCAGACAAGGCTCGCACCACGAGGCCCAGAAATCGACATAGAGATACTGTCCGCGATAATTATTCAGATGAAGCACAGTCATATAGTCGCCCACCTTCAGAGGGTGCACAATAGAGTCTTCCGTTTCATCGAAGAACCTGCGACTATAGCGTTTCCAAAACGTGCTGTTGATGGCAAAGCTCTCTGCAGACATATAGTTCCTGCCAAGCACACTATCGTTGACGAAAGCCTGGATAGGGGGATAGTCGCGGAATCGTTTTAAAACTGAGTGCATCATCTGGTCAACCTCCTTCTCCGTATAACCATGCATAGAAGGATTCAGCCTGTGCGAACCATATACTCTAGCTGCAGCACCCAATACCCCATAAGGACTCTTGCCTGTATTGGCATAATGCAATGTCAGTCGCTCTTTAGTCATATCCAGTTCATGAAGAATCCTACCCAACGAGTCTGCCTCCTGTGTCGTCATTCCATAGCGTTGCGTCTGCCGATAAACCTTGCGGTTCAGTTCGCTGATACTATCCATCTGCTGATAATAGCGTACATACTCCAGAGTCGAAGGCGAACCCTCTACCCTATCTATATAGCGAATATTGAAACCTTCATCTTCGTCACCCACATGTATCTTCATCTGGTCACCATTCTTCACAACCACGGGTACGATGGCAGGGCCACGACGACTGAACATCAGATTAACGTTATACTCGTAAGGCACCGTTCCATGCAGCGTTCCCTGACGATGCACCGAGTCAATGCTGATGCTGTCGTGCAACTGCATTTCTCGTTCTACTTGCGAATACAGATACACCTGCTGTGGTTGGCTGGCTATGGCTGAGTCAACCGTAAGGGTGATGCTGAATTTAGGTAAATCCTCGCCCTTGACGGGTAGAACCGTCAGTAAGGCGAGGGTGAATGTGGTTAGGATTCTGTTCATAATGATTCTGCTTCAGCCTCCTTAATCTTTGCTAAAAGTTCTTCGCGCTTTGTCTCATTGGTACCGTGGACGGCATGGCGGACGATACCTTTTTTGTCAACGACAATGGTCAGGGGGAAGCCCTTATAGCCAATCCACGCCATCATGTCCTTTGCCTCGACGAGGTGTGTCCATGTGAAGTGGTGCTTGTCGGTAATGCGCTTGGCAGTCTCAGCATCGTGGTAGGTAGCTGAGAAGAACATTACGTCAGGCAATTGCTCCTTCCACTTGGAAAGGATGGGCATTTCAGCACGGCAGGGACCACAACCAGAGTACCAAAGGTTAATCACCATGACGTGCCCTCGGATGCTGTCATTCGTCCATGTGCGCCCGTCCATGTCCTTCTCTGAGAATTGTGGGAATGGCTCGCCCTCCTTGGGCGAATACCAAGTGCCGTCGGCCTTGACACCCGCCTGTGTCAGCGAGGTCATCGTGGTCATCATATTGAGGCCGCTTAGGAACTGGTCGGCGTTGTGCACCTGCTCGCGAGGGATAGCCTTGCGAATGAGCGACTTGGGCAGTGTGGCGTTGACGTTGATGACAGTGATGCTATTACCCTCCTTGTCTTTCAGTCGCATCATGCTTTTTTCGCCATCAGGCAACTGAGGCATCTCGCGGAAGAAATATCCGTTGGAAAGGAACTTCGGAACGACTGTATCAATGCGCTCTTCTTGTGCTGAAACTGCCAAGGGGAATAGTGCAAGTAGAATGGCAAATACTTTAATATGTTTCATTTAGAGAGTGTGCTTATTCTTTTTTCTTGGTAGTGATGATGATTTTCTTGGGTTGCCCATCCTTGGCTGGGACAACATCCATTTTGGCGATGCTACCTGCAGGTATATTACCTATCTCAGAGTCGTCAACCTGTTTACCATCAATCTCCAAGATGTATTTTTCAGCAGCCTTTTCTGCCTTGCCACCTTGCAGCCTGAATGTGATAGGCACAGTATATTTTACACGCACAGGCTCACCATTCTGCGTACCAGGTGCCCACTTGGGCATGGTGCCTACAACACGTAGCGCCTCTGCATCCAGCGCAGGGTCTACACTCTTGACAACACGAGCTTCTGTAATGCTACCATCTTTTTCAACGACGAAGTTGGCGATGACGCGCCCCTGGATACCTTGTTCAAAGGCTTCCTTCGGATATTTCACGTTCGTAGAAAGGAATTGCATCAGAGCAGCAGGACCGCCTGGGAACTGAGGCATCTGTTCTACCACATCAAAGGCCCCCTCTTGTTTTTCAACCTTTATTGGGTTGGGCATTTCCACGGGCTTCACTTCTTTCTGATCTGCAGGGGCTTGTTCCACCACCACAATCTCATTGACTGGTCCCATTTTGACCGTTGCATTCTTCTTGCCTTTCTTGATCATCTTCTTCTGAGGCTGTTGATACACCACATCGGTAACGGTCTCGGCATTGAGGGCTAAGGTTATGCCCACGATGGGCAGGAGGGCCAGCAACTTCAGCAGATGGCTGCCCTGTGATTTCTTATGTAACATCATATGGATTCTGCTTTTGAGGGTACTGTGAGAGATACCGTTGGCAATGGAGTACCCGCCAATGCTTGCGGCTTTCGTAATTAACAGGTATTGGTATTGACGCGCATTGATGCCTTGAGAGAGCACTGCTGCATCGGCCTCATACTCATGGATGGCGCGCAGGTCCTGGCGCAACATCCACATGGCAGGATTGAACCATTGCAGAGCAGTGAGCGTATCAACAAGGAGCACGTCCCACGAATGACGCAGGCGGATGTGTCCCTGTTCATGAGCGAGAATAGCGGCATCTTGTTGTTCGTAGTCACTACGATTCATCACTATATAGTTCATCCAACTGAAGGGTGCCACCTCTTGCAGACCGGTCACGCAGAGGGTGATACCATCTTCCATCGGATGCTTCTCGCTTCGATTAATCAGCATGACGACTTTCCATACCGATGCCACGATATAGCCCAGTACAGCCAATACACCTATTATATACAGGATGACGGCAGCCTGTTGCCACAAAGGCATGGACGACTCTACGGTAGCCAGTTCAGCCTGAACATCGCCCACCGATACGCTGGGCATGGCGCTCAGTGTTACCGTTTTGTGCATCGTGATGACGCACAAAGGCAGGATGAACGATGCCACGGCAGTCAGCAGCAATACGATGCGGTTCACACGATGAAACGTCTCTTTGCTGAGCAACAGACGGTAGAACATGTAGAACACCAGGATAAGCCCAGCCACCTTCAGGTCGTATATCAGAAAGTCAAGCATTCTCGATCTCTTTGATTAATTCTTTTAGTTCTTCTACGGAAATCTTCTCCTCCTTCACGAAACTGGAGACAGCCGAAAGGTACGAGTCGTTGAAATATTTCTTGATGACACCCGCAATGCTCGAGCGTCCATACTCCTTCTCCGACACGATGGGGAAATACTGGTAGGTGTTGCCATATTGCTTATGGTCAAGGTAACCATTCTTCTCCAGGATGCGAACCATCGTGGACAGCGTATTAAAGTGGGGGCGAGGCTCAGCATAATGTTCCAACAGCTCACGCACGAACATCGGTCCATATTGCCAATACAAGTCCATGATTTCCTTTTCTTTATTTGTCAGTCTTTTCATTGTTTCCTTGTTTTAAGTCGTTACAGTCAATTTGCGTCTTCATCAAATACCTGCTGCAAAGTAACTAAATTATTTAGTTCGTTACAACTAAAACGTTTAGTTATTAAAGAAAATTAAGTAGTTTGCTCGTGAATTAACGTTCGTTTATAAGCGAACCAGGAAAAAGAAGGCACCAAAAAAGGGACACCCTCACGGACGTCCCTCTCTCGTATGTTTCTCATTTTCCTCGAAACATAATTTACTACATAACCAAAACTACTAACCTAAAACAAAATATGAATGTCTAAATCAATGAATCCTTGAACAATCTTTTATTTTACCTTTAAGACTTCCTCTGAAGACGATGCAAAGTTACGAATGTGTACGCACACAGCAAAGTTTTTTGCCCTTTTTTCTGCAAAAAATGACATCTTATTGACCTACGTCAACCAAGGGGTTGGGAAAAGGCCGTTTTTTCATCAAAAAAGGAAAAAAAAGAGAGGGCAGTCTCAATACGTGATATAAGGTTCGAGACGACGGATGGCCTCGGGGGTGAAATCGCGCGAAAGACGGAGTTGTTCAAGACTGGTAATATTGCCGTGCATACGACGGTAGTCAACGATAGCCTTGGCCTGATAGTAGTTGATATACGGATGGCGACGCAACTGGTCAAGGGAGAGCTTATTGATATTCAGTCGCTTGGGTGAAGGGTGGTCAATGACAAAATATTGTTTGGCCGACTGCGGGAACCCGTCGATCTCGTCAAGCTGGTCAATGCTGACATAGCCACCCAGCCATTGTCCGCGACGCATAATCTCTTTGGCATAATATGAACCGATGCCTGGCACTTTCTTCAATTGTGACGTATCAGCCGTATTAAGCACGATATGCTCATACTCCCTGAGTTTGACGGGATAGCGCAAAGTATCACGCTGAGGGCGCTGGCTGTCAACAAGCGAGGCTGCAGGCTGGTAATCGGACGAGATACGGATAAAAGGCTCCATACGCCGATAATCCTTGACAGTGAGGCCATAGAGTCGCGCAAAATCCTCTTTACGTCGATAGACGCCTCCTCGCGCACGATACTTATATATATTACGTACCTGGAAAGGAGAAAGACCTAAGCGCAGCAGTTGGCTGCTGTCTGCCGTATTGGGATCGAAAGGAAAGGTCTCAACGTGGCGTTCTGGCAGATTGGCCAAAGAATTCTTGGAGCCCTTATATCGCCCTTTCTTCGGATATTGAGAGGTTTGGCTACTATCGGCCGTCTGCTTCGAAGCCATTGTCACCCCACTATCCCCATCAACGATGATGAATAGGAGAATAGCTAAGGCGAGACAGATGGAAGCGGTTATGGCAATACGGCGATCGTTACGGTTCATAGGAGACCTAATTGATGGAGGAATATCAGTATGATGCAGAACGGACAGACATAGCGCACGGCAAAGAGGTAGAACCGATAGAACCGTACGTTGTCGCTTCCTTCATTGGTGAATTCGTCGAAGACAACCTGCTTGGGAATATACCAGCCTACAAACAGACAGGCCAGCATGCCGCCTAAGGGTAACATGAAGTTGGCAGTCAACTGGTCGCAGAAGTCCATCAACGAGGTGCCCATCAACTGGATATCGACAGCACCTACCGACCACGAGCAGAACAGGCAGATGACAGCAGCCACAACGGTAATGATCCATGCTGAATAGCGACGACGCAGATGCAACTCCTCCGTAAAGAAAGCTGTACCAATCTCGTGCATAGAGATAGTCGATGTGAGGGCAGCAAACACCAGCAGGGCATAGAACATGGTGCTGACCACATAACCTACAACAGGCAGACTGCCAAAAGCCTGCTGGAACACGTTGGGCAGCGTAATGAAGATAAGGGCGGGTCCTGAGTCGGCACTGATGCCTACAGAGGCTGCGGCAGGGAAGATGAGCAAACCTGATAGGATAGCAATCATCGTGTCGAGGATGGCTATCTGTCCTGCCGAATGCAGCAGGTTGGTCTCTTTGGTGAAATAGCTGGCATAGGTACACAGGCAGGCTGTACCCAATGACAATGAGAAGAAAGCCTGTCCCAAGGCCTCTAACAAGACTTGGCTATTAATCTTCGAGAAGTCGGGACTCAGCAGGAAGCGGATACCAGCAGAGGCACCTGGCAACAAGCATGATGCCACCACCAGGATGATCAAAAGCACGAGCAGGATGGGCATCAGCCACTTCGAGGCCCGTTCGATACCCTTACGAATACCTCGAACCACAACCAGATGAGTCAGCAGGATAAAAAAGATGCCACACAACACAGGCTCCCATAGGTCGCCTGAGAATGTCGAGAAGACCTCTTGCACATAGTTGGCATCACCCTGCAGCTGTCCCATGATTGAGGCATAGAGATAATGCAGGCACCAGCCTGCCACAACAGCATAGAAGCCCAAGATAATCGTCGATGTCAGGATGCCCAGATAGCCAACATAGCGCCAAGGGCGTCCGCCCGACAGCTGGTTGTAGGCACGAGCAGCATTGGTCTGTGCATGGCGCCCCACAATGAATTCGCTAATCATACCTGGCACACCCAGTAGCAGGATGCAGGCGATATACAACAGCAGGAAGGCTGCGCCTCCGTTCTGCCCCGTCATATAAGGGAAGCGCCAAACGTTTCCCAAGCCAACTGCTGAACCCGCTGTCGCCAGTACAATGCCCAGCTTGCTTCCAAAACTACCTCTATGCTCCATGATTATCTCTTAATGCAACAGTCCTAATTGATGAAGGAAGATCACGAGGATGGCCATCGGACAGACATACTTCACAAGGAAGATGTAGAAATGGAAGAAGCGTCCGCGCAGCTCACCCCAGTTGGTATATTCATCGCGCACCACTTTGTGGGGCACCACCCATCCGATAAAGATACAAGTCAGGAAGCCAACCGTAGGCAGGAATATCTGTCCTGTGATGAAGTCAAACCATTCGAAGAGCGGACGACCAAAGAGCACCAGGCCATCATAAGCCCCCAACGACAGCGAGCAGAATGCGCCGATAATGGCTGTCAGAATGGTTACCCAAAGTGCTGCCTGCTTACGGGTGGTGTGCAACTCCTCCTGACAGAAGGCCGTTGACACCTCGTGAAGTGACATCAGCGAGGTGAGGGCTGCCAACGAGAGCAGGACAAAGAACAGCAAAGAGATGATATAGCCTACTAGTGGGAATGCTGCAAAGGCCCGTTGGAACACGTTGGGCAATGTGATGAAGATGAGCGAGGGACCACTATCTGGACTCACGCCTACGGAGAATGCTGCAGGGAAAATCATAAGACCTGCCAGAATGGCCACCATACAATCGATGACAGCTATCTGTGTGGCCGACTTCGTCAGATTAGTATATTTCGAGAAGTAGCTGGCATAGGTACACAGACATCCCATGGCGATACTCAAAGAATAGAACGACTGTCCCAAAGCACCCAGAAAGACATCGCCATTAATCTTCGTATAGTCGGGCTTGAACAGGAACTCGATACCCTTCTCAGCATTAGGCAACATGCAGGAAGCCACCACGATGACCAGTAATAATATAAATAAGGTAGGCATCAGCAGTTTTGAGGCCCGCTCGATACCATCACGAACACCATGCTCGATAATCAGATAGGTCATTCCCAGGATGACCACTGTCCACACTACTGGCTTCACGGGGTCAGCACTGAGTTCTTGGAAGTATGTCCGGAAATATTCAGGGTCACCCTGCAAGTGTCCTATCAACGACGCCCACACATACTGCAGGCACCAACCGCTGACCACCGCATAATAACCCGTGATGAGAAAACCCGTTAACACACCCATATAGCCAATCAGCGACCATGGTGTGCCACCAGACAGCATACTGAAGGCACGTGCCGTATTGGCTTG
The DNA here is from genome assembly GCA_902799655.1 of uncultured Bacteroidales bacterium. Taxonomy (GTDB): domain Bacteria; phylum Bacteroidota; class Bacteroidia; order Bacteroidales; family Bacteroidaceae; genus Prevotella. Next base: position 69,002 of record CADCBH010000020.1, on the reverse strand, counting down.
TCCGTGACGCCCTACGATAAACTCACTCACCATACAAGGAATGCCCAAAAGCAGCACACATACCACGTAGATAATGATAAATGCTGCTCCACCATTCTCTCCTGTCATATAAGGGAAGCGCCATACATTACCCAAGCCCACAGCAGAACCTGCAGTAGCCAGAATCACACCCAGTTTACTTCCAAAATTATCTCTTTCGTTGCTATTATTTGCCATATCGCTTGCAAAAGTATAAAATATTTCTTACTTTTGCAACCAAAATAAAAGAATATATGCCCATAACCCTACAAGTTGTAAGAAAATATCCACTCTCACTGGCTTGTATCCTGCTGATTTGGATACTGTCGCTGACCCCTTTCTTCCCAGAGACGCCGCTTGACAATGTTGACTTCATTGACAAATGGACCCATCTGGTGATGTATGGTGGTACGAGCGTTGTCATCTGGTGGGAATACCTGCGCTGTCATCAGTCACCGTCGCTTCGTCCGCTATTCCTTTCTATGGTGGCGCTGATGTTGATGGGTGGTCTGCTGGAACTGATGCAAGCCTATTGCACCACCACCCGTTCAGGTGAGTGGCTCGACTTCTGGGCAGACAGTATTGGCGTCCTGTTGGGGTGTGGCGCTGGGTATCTAATATATGTCGTGAAAAGAAATCGCAAAAGAAATGAATAAGGTAAGACGCTGCAGTTCGCGCAGCATTACTGAACAGCCATCGCGCTACGATCATCTGGAGAAGATGGAAGTATCGGAACTGTTACAGCATATCAATGAAGAAGACTGTCTGGTGGCAGAACGCGTCAAGCAGGCCATCCCTCAGATACAGGCCTTTGTCGAGGCCGTCGAGCCCCGCATGCAGAAAGGCGGTAGGCTCTTCTATATCGGTGCAGGCACCAGTGGCCGTCTGGGTGTGCTGGATGCCAGTGAACTGCCTCCGACTTTTGGTGTTCCGAGTACCTGGGTTATGGGTATCATTGCTGGGGGCGACCAAGCGCTGCGCCATTCTGTAGAGCATGCTGAGGATATGGCCGAACAGGGTTGGAAAGATCTCATGGCCTATCAGCCCACCCCTCAAGATACGGTACTGGGTATCGCAGCCTCTGGCACGACGCCTTATGTCGTGGACACTCTCAGAATGGCACGCCAGTTCGGTATGCTGACAGGCTGTATCACCAGTAATCCAGATACTCCTTTGGCACAAGAGGCAGACTACCCCATCGAGACCATTGTCGGTCCTGAATTTGTGACTGGTTCAAGCCGTATGAAAAGCGGTACGGCACAAAAAATGGTGTTGAACATGATTTCCACCACGCTGATGATTCGAATGGGACGCGTCAAAGGAAACCGCATGGTCAACATGAAGCTGATGAATGCCAAGTTGGTGGATCGTGGCACGAGGATGTTACAGGAATCGTTGGGAATCGATTATGACGATGCCCTTCAACGACTGCTTAATGCTGGCAGCGTGGTCAGCGCCCTGAAATAAGCGTTAAGACAGGTCGGCAGGGATGCCGGCAATATCATCGATGTCCATCAGCTGAGGCAAAGGATTCTTGTCGCTTTGCTTAGCACCCAGTTTGATGAGTTGGTTGGCGGTGGTATTGATGCTCTGTCCACCCTCCGTGATTTTCTTTCTGCCATCATCGTAGGCCTCGTTCAGACGTTTCAAGGCTTTACCCATGGCGTCGTACTCTTTCCAGAACTGCCCTACACGATTCAGCATCTCGTTGGCCAATGCATAGACTTTCTCATGGTTCTGAGCCTGCACAATCTGTGTCCAGGTGAGGTTGATAATGCGCAGAGCAGCAAAGAGCGTCTGCTCGTCAGCGATGAAGACATTCTTCTCCATAGCCTTGCGCCACATATCGGGCTGGGCATTGAGTGCCGTCCACAAGGCACCTGTATGAGGTACGAACATGATGACATAGTCCATCTTCACCTTAGGCGGTTGGATATACGATGAATAGTCCTTGGCAGACAGTTCCTTGACATGTTTCTGAAGACTGTCGATATGTGCCTTCAAGAAACGCTGACGGTCATCCTCATTATCAGCATTGACATAGTCCATAAAGGCTGTCAATGACACCTTGGAGTCGATAATCAACTCTCGACGCTGATCGAGGTGTAAGATGACATCAGGACGTAACATGCTGCCATCGTCAGACTTGACAGTATGGCCTAAGGCATCCTTGATGGTGGCCTGTGTGTCGTAGTGGATGCCATTGGTGAGCCCCTGAGCCTGTAACAGTTCATCGAGTACCGTCTCGCCCCAGTCGCCCTGTACCTTGGTACCATGTTTGAAGACGCGAGTTAATTCATCGGCACTCTCTTTGGCAGCCATGCTCTGACGCATCATATTCTCGATGTTGGCTTTCATCTCACCACTCATGGAGGTCTGTTTCTCCGTATTCTCATCCATCGCCTTCTTCATCTTCTCGATGGTCTCACGCAAGGGATTGACAATTTGTCCGAGACTCTGGTTACTGTTCTCGGCAAATTCTTTCTGACGTTCCTTGAGCATGCTGTCAGTAGCCGTCTTCACTTGGGCGGTCACCTTATCCATCGTCTCTTGGAAACGTAACTTCATGGCATCGACAGCTTCCTGATGGCGCTTCTCCTGCTCCTCCTGAGCCTGACGGGAAGCCTGTTCCTTAGTAGTCATCACCTCTTCATAGTGCGCCTTCTGCATAGCGAGCCGGTTCTCCATTTCCTGCTGCATGCGTGCTTCGCTGTTGGTCAGCTCCTGCTGCTTCAACTCATACTTAGCAGCCATAGCACTACTCTTCGACTTTTCTACTAAGAGTCCGACTACCACGCCGATGGCAAGGCCAATCACGATAAAAAGAAGTTCTGTCATAACATGAAGTATCATATAAGGAAGACCCTTCGACTCTGTCCGTCGGGCCTTCCTGGTGTTGGTGAATTAGTTCATTGCAAAGAAGAGACCGTCGTTGGCAGCCATACGAGCATTGTAAACACCCTCCTCGTTGAGAGTGAAGTTCTTGGTCTCACCATTGACATTTGCCTGAATGGTGCCATCAGCGTTGAAGCGGAAGAGCTCCTTCACAACACCATTCTGCTCAACAGACCAAGAGTCGTTCTCATCGTTGTGGATGAAGTTGGTGATCTCGCCAGTAGGAGCCTTGACCTCATAGCCGTTCTTCAGAGTTGTTACTGCATAGTAGCGACCATCCTCTCCCATAACCTGCTGAGTCTTGCCGATGTTGTTGGCAGCAACAGGATTGCTACCCGACCAGAACTCGATTGTGTTCAATACGAGAATGTCGACCAATGTGCAGACACCACCCACGATGGGAACGAGGATGAAACCTACAATAGCGTTGACAAACTTGCTGCTGGTCATGTGGTTCTGCCAATTGATGTACTTGTTCCAGAGACCATAATGACCAACGAAACATGAACTGAACAGGAAGCATCCTGCGAGGAGGCATGTAGTCACTTTCAAACTAATCTTTTTCATTGAGTTGTTAATTTAATAAATAATAATGGTTTATAAATAAAAAACTGATTCTGTTCCCATATTGAATAGGAGGTCGAGGATGGAGAGGTTGGGCTGAAAGCCATGTTTGCGCTCAAAGACCTGCCAGTATCGTCGAGGTACGAAGTCTTTATCCGGCTGTGGATGCTTGGCATGGATGACTTCGCGATAGTCAACGATGTCTGATGTCTGAGGGTCAATGGCTGAAATATATTCCTCAGTGTACTCTACTGATGGATGGATATCGATGAGTTCGCAGACCTTCTGGCGGATGGCTTCGTTGAAGTCGATGAGAAACTCATAGCGTTTCTCGAAGAAAGGTCGCAAGTCATCAGCATAGTAGTCGAAGAAGGGACTCTCGCTATAGGCCGACTGCAAAGCGTTCCAATGGACGCGCCGCCATTGGTTATGGTCGCTGATGCGTATATCCTTCACCAAACACTTTTCACTCATTGCCTCATTCGCATTGTTCCGCGCTTCCACAGGTACAGTCAGCGCCTGCAGGCCGTTGGCTGTAGCAATAACACAGCGGTTGCGATAGGTCTGCTTCTGATAGGTGTCGTGTTGCTCTATGAGTGTCCGCTCATGGCGATACAGCTTCTGATACCACTGTATGGGTCCGAAATAGGTAGTCTGTAGCAATGCTATACTCATGGTAGTCGGAGCTGGTGGCGATTATATAAGACGGTGCTGACCCGTCCGATGATATTACGTTCGGGGATGAAGCCCAGATGGCGGGAGTCAACGGGGTTCTGTTGGTTGATGGCTTCCATCCAATAATAGTCTGTCTTTGCACAAGTCTTCAGTCCTGGCACGATAAGCAGTCCGTCAAGGGTCGGTATAGTGTCGCCTGGAACAGCTTTGCAACGGGCTATCATCACCCCTGAGGGAATCCCGTTAGGGGCCATAAATACTACGATGTCTCCCCGTTTGACAGGACAGCGCTGAAGACGAGCATAGGGAAGCAGTCCGTTGCCTTCGATGCGTAATCCGTAGCTGCAGCGATTGACGAGGAGCATGTCACCATTTTGGTAGAGCGGAGCCAGCCCGTTGCCGTTGACACTATGTATGGAAAAGACCAGCGCACGGAAGGCAAGCATCAGTGCGAAGGCCGATGCCAGTGCTATCACGTACTTGAGCCAATTTGCCATACTACTTATTTCTTACCTCTCACCTCTCATTCCTACTTGATGTTGTCAACAAATCTAAACAGGCGGTTCCAGCGAATGCCAGAGAAGCCATGACGGTCGGGATCGGAGCTCCACCAGATGAAGATGGGTTTGCCCACGATGTGGTCTTCAGGCACGAAGCCCCAATAGCGCGAATCGAGCGAGTTGTGACGATTGTCACCCTGCATCCAGTAGTAGTCCATCTTGAAGGTGTACTTCGTGGCGACTTGGTCGTTGATGTATATCTTACCATCCTTCACTTCCAACTTGTTGCCTTCATAGGTGCGGATAGGACGTTCATAGATAGGCAGATTCTTCAGCGTCAGGTCGATGCTCTGTCCCTTGGCAGGAATCCAGATGGGACCGTAGTTGTCGCGTGTCCAGTGCATATTGCCATTGAGGGGATAGGTCTCCAGTTCGTCGCTCTCTGTATTGAGTGTAATATTTTCGACGATATCCTTTCGCTTCTTGAGTTCGTTGACGGCATAGTTGGTCAACGGCATATAGCCATTGGTGTTGAGACTCGTCAAGTCCTCCATCGTGATGCCCAATTCCTCCATCAACTCATCAGTGAGGCGCTGACGCAGTTTCACGTAATAGGTATACTGTACGTTGTCGGGCTCCTTGTTGGCCTTGCCGTTGATATAGATGATATGATTCTTGATCTGTAGCGTCTGTCCAGGCAGTCCCACACAACGCTTCACGTAGTTCTCGCGACGATCGGCAGGACGCGTATCGATGAGGCCATACTCCTGAGGATTTCGCTCAATAGTCTGACGGCCTGCCTGATAGATGGTATTGAAATAGAGAGGCAGCTGCTCTTGAGTCAGCGAATCGGGATTGGGGCGCTGCTCATAAAGCTGGTAGCCAATCTGGTAGCACAGACGATAGAAATCGTAGGGCTGATAGCGGATATCCGAACAGATGGTATCGCCAGCGGGATAGTTGAATACCACGATGTCGTTGAGCTTGATTTTGCCCAAGCCTTTCACACGGCGATAGTCCCAGTGGGGCCACTCGATATACGACTTACACTCGAAAACGGGTAGTGTATGCTGGGTCAGCGGCATAGTCAGCGGTGTCTCAGGGATACGCGGACCATAGCTCATCTTCGACACGAAAAGGTAGTCGCCCGTCAGCAATGACTTCTCCAGCGAACTGGAGGGGATGACATAGTTCTGGAAGAAGAAGAGGTTGATGAAATAGACTGCCACCAATGCGAACACCAGTGCATCAACCCACGACATGACGAAACGCACAGGACCTTCAGCGTCTTTCCACCACTGCCAACGGATCTTCTTGGTGATATAGACGTCATAGATGAAGGGGATGACAAGCAGTCCCCACCACGACTCTACCCAGTAGAGGAACAACAGATACAGTACGAGTACGCCAATGAACTTGGCCCACTGCACCTTCATATTCAGTTTTTGTTTTTCTCGCTTTTCCATTAGAACTGAAACATATCGCTTATGGTTAATAATCCCTGATGCTGCTGGGTATATTCTGCTGCCAGCACAGCACCGAGGGCAAAGCCCTGACGCGAATGGGCATCATGGGTGATGGTAATGATATCAGCCTCAGAGTCGTAGCGCACGGTATGGATACCAGCCACCTCGCCTCGACGGATATGGTCGATACGCAGCAACTTAGGATCTGTTGTATCCTCAGCCCACGCCTCCTTGCGGTCGATGTTCTCGAGGATGCCCTCAGCCAGCGTGATAGCTGTGCCGCTGGGATGGTCGAGCTTATGCACGTGATGCGTCTCTTCCATCTCTACATCGTATTGTGGGAACTGATTCATGATTTTTGCCAGATACTTATTGACGGCAGAGAAGATGGCCACACCTATTGAGAAGTTTGAAGCCCAGAAGAGCGTCTGTCCCTCTTCTGTACACATGCGCTTCACGTCATCACCATGTTCCTTCATCCATCCTGTAGAGCCACTTACCACCTTGACATGGTGCTTGAAGGCACGCAGATAATTACCATAAGCCGCCTGGGGTGCGGTAAACTCTATTGCGACATCAGCACTGCGGAAAGCCTCGCTGTCAAAGTCGTCCTGATTGTCGATGTCGATAATACTCACAATTTCATGACCACGGCTGAGGGCTATCTGTTCAATCATCTTGCCCATCTTACCGTAGCCGATTAAAGCTATCTTCATATTTCCATTTTGTATTAATACGATGCAAAGATACGAATTAATTGAGAATTAGGAATTAAGAATTAAGAATTTTTTTGTATCTTTGCACACAAATCAGAGAAGATACGACATGAACAAGCCCTTAACCCGCCTTTTGCCCCTCGCCCTTGTGGCCCTTTTCCTCTTAGGAGGACTGCTTCCGTCGTTGACATCTTGTCAGCGTCAAACCACCAGTTCCAAGGGTGTCAAGGACTCGTTGAACGCATTGTTGGCTGATAGTATGATCTATCAGCGAAAGAAGCTTCACAATCCGGAAGCGTTGATGGCATTGATTGACAGCCTCGAAGAGGTTGGCATCATTGGTGTGATACAAGCCAACTATGAACGAGGATATGTCTGCAAAGATCAGGGCCAACAACGCCAGTCGGAGAACTATTGGAAGAAAGCCGTCAATGGTGAGATTCGCAATCGAGCAGAAGAGCGGGCCTTCTTCCTTGCATCGGCCATGCTGACGAATCTTTATCAGGTTAACCACAACTTCGAGGCTGCCCTCAGACAATCAATCAAGACGCTGAATAAGATGAAACAGTCGGACTTGGTAAAACCAAGACTGATTGGCGTTCAATTGAGTGACATCGGCATCTGCCAACTGAAGATGCGACGCTACGAAGAAGCCGGCAAGAGCTTTTCAGAGGCGTATCATTATTTTCTGAAAGGTATTCCAACAGATACAACCTATCTGACTTATGAGAACAGCCTGGCATGTGTCAACAACAGCACGCTTTTCTACCTGGATGCCAAACTCTATGATAATGCTATCCTGATGATAGCTCGTCTTGACACCTTGTTGGCAATGTATAAAGACAGTCCATATTGTCGTCAGAAATATTATGATGCCCAATATGCCCGTCGTTGCAACTTCATGGCACGTGCCCTATTGGGACAAGGCAATAAGGAAGAGGCTAACAAACAGTTCGATATCTATCAGTCAACGGAATGTTATAAGAGTGGTAGGGAACACGCTCCCGGCGAATACCTGATGGCTGCCCACCGCTATGCAGAGGCCACAGAGGCCTATGCTGATATAGAGGACCAAATACGCAAGAGAGTTGGCAAACCCTCGCTCGATATCATCCAGCAGTATCTGTTTCCCAAATTTCGCGCTAATGCTGGTGCGGGTTATAAAGACAGTGCATTGGCAGTCGGTTTGCGTATCTTTTACTACCTTGACTCTGCGATAGTCTGGCAGAAGCAAGACGATGCCGCTGAGCTCGCCACCATCTATGAGACACAAGAGAAGGATCGCCATATCGCCGAACAGGAGGTGACGCTTTCCAAACAACGCTACAGTGCAATGGCCATCCTCTTTGCCCTCATCGTGCTGGCACTCGCCATCTTCATCTTCTTCCGTCATCGTGCTGCCAAGCGTCTTGAAGTGGCTCACAAAGAACTGAAGGTGGCCTATGATCAGTTGCAGGAGACAACAGCTGTTAAAGAACGTATTCAGAGTGAACTGCGTATTGCCCGTGATATCCAGATGTCGATGGTACCCCACGAATTCCCTCAGCGCAAGGGTCTGGACATGTATGGTTCAATGACGCCTGCCAAGGAGGTTGGTGGCGACCTCTATGGCTATATCCAGCAAGGCAACAATCTCTATTTCTGCATAGGCGATGTGAGTGGCAAGGGCGTGCCAGCATCATTGTTTATGGCACAAGCCACGCGCCTCTTCCGCACGCTGGCCTCCCAAGGTATGAAGCCTGCAGATATCTGTACGCAGATGAATGATGCGTTGTCCGGTGAGGATAACGTCAGTGGCATGTTTGTCACTTTCTTCTTGGGACTCATCGACCTCACGACAGGTCATCTCGCCTTCTGTAATGCAGGCCACAATCCTCCTGTCATCGGAGGTGGAGAGCATCGTGGCGACTTCCTCAAGATGGAGTCGAATGCACCTATTGGCTTATGGCCTGGCCTGCAGTTTGTGGGTGAGGAAATCGACACCATCATGAATCGCCCATTATTCCTCTATACCGATGGCCTCAACGAGGCAGAGAACCATGAGCTGAAGCAGTTTGGCGAGGACCAGATGCTGGCTTTCCTCAGAAAAGGAGAATTCAAAGATAGTCGTGATGTCATTGAACGGATGGCTGCCGAAGTGGAACGCCACAGGGACGGTGCCGAGCCCAATGATGACCTGACTATGATGTGCATGAAGGTAACCAATGGTTAAGGCGTTGAATCAGGAGACACAGGATTTCATCAGCTCTCATCAGGACGATGATGTGCGACAGCTAGCACTACAGGGCACCAAGAACCCTGCAGTGGATATGCCGATGGCGCTTCAGCAGATAGCGGGCAGGCAGACGGCACGTCGCAAGTTGCCTACATGGGCGGCTGTCGAGGGCATTCTCTATCCTCCTCACCTTAATATGGAACAATGCTCGTCAGAGCAGGCGGCTCGCTATAAGGCGCAAGTCGTCAATGGCTTATGCGCCGACCGGCAATCCTTCGTCGACTTGACGGGAGGTTTCGGTGTCGACTTCTACTGGATGTCGCAAGGCTTTAGTCGTCGTTGCTATGTCGAACAAAACGACGTGCTCTGCGACATAGCGGAGCATAATTTCCACCTACTCAACCTCTCCTGCTCTGTAAATCGAGGCAACGCATCAGCTTTTCTCTCCGATGTTGTGCCTGCCACCATCATATTCCTCGACCCAGCCCGTCGCAACGAGCACGGAGGACGCACCTACGGCATTGCCGACTGCACGCCCAATGTATTGGAACTGTTGCCATTGTTGATGCAGAAAGCGCATCGTGTGATGCTCAAACTCTCGCCTATGCTCGACTGGCGAAAGGCTATAGAAGATATCGAGCAGGCAGCCTCAACGCATCAAGTTTTCGTTCATGAGGTACATATCGTCAGTGTCGACAACGAGTGTAAAGAGCTCTTGATGGTGCTGGGTAAGGAACCTGTAGAGGGTTTGCGACTGGTTTGCGTTAACAATGATAGCATCTTCGAGGTCACCCCAAAGCCTCAAACTTACAGTACTAAGATTTCAAACTTACAGTACGAAGACGTCAAACTTACAGTACTAAGTCATCGTACTGAACAAGAATCGGCAGATGCTTTCCTGTTTGAACCTAACGCTTCCATCATGAAGGCCGGTTGTTTCGATGAGGTGGCTCGTCGCTTTGGCGTTCGTCCCGTTTCCATCAACTCGCATCTCTTCCTTTCTCCTATTGAAATCCATGATTTCCCTGGGCGACGCTTTCGTATTGTCTCCATTTCTTCCATGAATCGCCAGGAGCTGAAAAGGTCGCTTATTGGCATCGAACGCGCCAATATCACCGTTCGCAACTTCCCTTTAAGTGTCGATCAGCTGCGCAAGAAACTGCGACTGAAAGACGGTGGCGACACCTTTATCTTTGCCACGACCAATGCTGACAACGCCCATCAGCTCTTTATTTGCCGTAAAATTGGTTAAATATTTGGGCGTTTCGTGCTTTTTCGTTACCTTTGCAAGATAATAAACATATTCAGCATGTCATCAGTAGAGATAAGGAAGGTCACTACCAGAAAGGAGCTCGACGCATTCATCCAGTTGCACTACGACCTGTATCGTGGCAACCAATATGATGCTCCCAACCTGTACAGCGACGAGGTGCATACGTTGAGTAAGGACAAGAATGCCGCCTTCGAATTTTGCGAGGCAGAATATTTCCTGGCCTACAAGGACGGAAAGGTTGTAGGGCGTATTGCAGGCATCATCAACCATCGCGCCAACGACCGTTGGGAGCGTAGCAGTGTGCGTTTTGGCTGGATAGACTTCATCGACGATCAGGAAGTGTCTGGTGCTTTGCTGGATGCTGTGGCCCATTGGGGACGTTCAAAGGGTATGACTGAGATGATTGGTCCGCTGGGCTTTACGGATATGGATCCCGAAGGTATGTTGATCGAGGGCTTCGAAGAATTGGGCACGATGGCAACCATCTACAACTACCCCTATTATCCGCAACACATGGAACAGTTGGGTGGTTGGGTGAAAGATAATGACTACGTGGAATACAAACTCATCGTGCCTGAAGAGGGGATGCCCGAGAAGTTCCGCAAAGTTGCAGAAATGGTGATGAAGCGCTACAACCTGCACCCTATGCACCCCAAGCGCAGCCAGGTCTTTGGCAAGGAGCAATATGGTCGTAAAGTGCTCGATGTAGTCAACAAGTCGTTTGGCCATCTCTACGGCTATTCGCAGATGACGGAGCGTCAGATTGACGAGTATCTGAAGATGTGGTTCCCCATGCTCGATATGGATATGCTCTGTCTGATAGAAGACTGGAACACGCCCAATCACGACATTATTGGTGTGGGCATCTCGATTACCAATATGACGCGGGCCTTGCAGAAATGCAAGAACGGACGCCTGTTCCCCTTCGGTTGGTGGCATTGCCTTAAAGCTCTGAAATTCCATCAGGCAGAGTGCCTCGACCTGATGCTCATCGGTATCCTGCCCGAATACCAGCAGAAAGGAGCCAATGCCTTGTTGTTCTACGACCTCATCCCCATCTATCAGAAGTATGGCTTTAAGTGGGGCGAGACCAACGTCGAGATGGAAACCAACGAGAAGGTGCAAAGCCAATGGCAGTATTTGGAACATATACAGCATAAGCGCCGCAGGTGCTATAAGAAGAACTTATGAACGAAGAAAATAACATCATCGAAGAACAAGTACAGTACACTGATGACAATATACGTCACCTCAGTGATATGGAGCATGTGCGTACTCGTCCAGGTATGTATATCGGACGCCTAGGCGACGGCTCACTACCCGAAGATGGCATCTATGTACTGTTGAAGGAAGTCATTGACAACAGTATCGACGAGTTCAAGATGAAGGCGGGTGATCGCATCGAGATCACCATCGACGACAACCTGCGCGTCTCTGTCCGCGACTATGGTCGCGGCATCCCACAGGGTAAGCTCATCGAGGCTGTCAGCGTCTTGAATACGGGTGGTAAATACGACTCAAAAGCTTTTAAGAAATCTGTCGGACTGAATGGTGTAGGTGTCAAAGCCGTTAATGCCCTCAGCTCTCATTTTGAGGTGGCCTCCTATCGCGACGGCAAGGTGCGTCGCGCCTCGTTTGCCTGTGGTGTGCTGGGAAGCGACAAGACGGAAGACACACAAGATGAGAATGGTACCTATATCTATTTTGAGCCAGACAACACGCTCTTCAAGGATTACAAGTTCCAGGATGATATCGTGGAGAATATGCTCCGCAACTATACCTATCTGAACACAGGTCTCGCCATCATGTACAATGGTCGCCGCATCCTCTCACGTCACGGACTGGAGGACCTGCTGAAAGACCGCATGACCAACGACCCGCTCTACCCCATCATCCATCTGAAGGGTGAGGACATCGAGATAGCCTTTACCCATGCCAACCAGTATGGTGAGGAATACTATTCATTTGTCAACGGACAGCATACAACACAGGGCGGTACCCACCAAAGTGCCTTCAAAGAGCATATTGCCAGGACTATCAAGGAGTTCTACGGCAAATATGAGTATGGAGATATCCGCACGGGTATCGTGGCAGCTATCGCCATCAATGTCGAGGAACCTGTCTTCGAGAGTCAGACGAAAATCAAGTTGGGCTCTACACTGATGGCGCCAGATGGTGAGACTATCAACAAATATGTAGGTGACTTCATCAAACAGCAGGTTGACAACTATCTGCACATCCATCAGGATGTGGCTGAGGTCATTGAGAACAAGGTCAAGGAGAGTGAACGCGAGCGCAAGGCGATGGCTGGTGTTACCAAACTGGCTCGTGAGCGAGCTAAGAAAGCTAATCTGCACAATCGCAAATTGCGCGACTGCCGCATCCACTACAGCGATGTCAAGAACGAACACAAGGAGGAGTCGTCGATATTCATCACTGAGGGTGATTCAGCCAGCGGAAGTATCACCAAGAGTCGCGATGTCAATACACAGGCCGTCTTCTCATTGAGAGGTAAGCCCCTCAACTCGTTCGGACTCACCAAGAAGGTGGTCTATGAGAATGAGGAGTTCAACTTGTTGCAGGCAGCCCTCGACATCGAGGAGGGTCTCGACACGCTGCGCTATAACAAGGTCATCGTAGCCACCGATGCTGATGTTGACGGCATGCATATCCGCCTGCTGATCATTACTTTCTTCCTGCAGTTCTTCCCTGAACTGATTAAGAAAGGGCATGTCTATGTTCTCCAAACTCCGTTGTTCCGAGTACGCAATAAGCGTTCGAAGATTAAGAACAAGAAGATGCTTGACGATGGCAAGAAGGGTGACTTCGTGACACGCTATTGCTATAGCGACGAGGAGCGCCAGACGGCTGTCCAGGAGTTAGGTCCTGATCCTGAGATTACCCGTTTCAAGGGTCTTGGCGAGATTTCTCCCGAGGAGTTTGCTGGCTTCATTGGTCCTGATATGCGTCTGGAACAGGTCACGCTGCATAAGAACGACCAAGTACAAAAACTTCTGGAGTATTATATGGGCAAAAACACGATGGAGCGTCAGAATTTCATCATCGACAATCTGGTCATTGAGGAAGACCGTCCTGAAGAAGATAACTACGAATAACATGAGAAAAGAGATACTTGCCATTTTACTGATGGTGATAGCATCGTTGCCTGTTCTGCATATTGGTGCCCAGTCGAAGGCGGATGCTGAACTTCAGATGCGTAAGTTACAGTTTGCCGAACAAGCTGTGAAATACTTTTATGTCGATACCGTCAACGAGACCAAGCTCGTCGAGGATGCTATCCGAGGCATGCTGGAGAAACTTGATCCTCACTCCAGCTACTCTACACCTAAGGAGGTGCAGCAGATGAACGAGCCCCTGCAGGGCAACTTCGAGGGCATTGGTGTACAGTTTAACATGGTGGAAGACACGCTGCTTGTCATCCAGACCATCAGTGGCGGTCCTTCTGAGAAGATGGGCATCATGGCAGGCGACCGTATCGTTACTGTCAATGATTCGTCTATTGCAGGCGTAAAGATGGCCCGTGAGGAAATTGTTCGCCGTTTGCGTGGCCCCAAAGGTACGAAAGTACTACTGGGTGTGGTGCGACCAGGTATTGCTGACCGTCTCACCTTTACTATTACGCGCGATAAGATTCCCCTTCACAGCATCGATGCCACCTATATGCTGCGTCCTGGTGTAGGCTATATCCGCATCAGCAACTTCGGAGCCACCACCGCTGACGAGTTCCGTCAAGGGCTCAAGCAACTGCTCTCGGATGGTATGCAGACACTCGTCATCGATCTGCAGGAGAATGGTGGAGGTTATCTGCAAGCTGCCGTCGAGGTAGCCAACGAACTGCTCCACAGAGGCGATCTCATTGTCTATACAGATGGCCGAAGTTCACGACGCATGGAATATAAGGCATGGGGTGGTGGATTGTTTACTGAGGGACGTGTTATCGTGCTTGTTGACAGCTATACAGCTTCCGCAGCTGAAATTGTCTCTGGTGCAGTACAAGACCATGACCGCGGTATCATTGTAGGTCGCCGCACCTTCGGCAAGGGTCTCGTGCAGCGCCCCATCGAATTGCCTGATGGTTCACTGATCCGACTCACCATCGCCCACTACTACACCCCTTCAGGGCGTTGTATTCAGAAACCTTATGAAAAGGGAAAAAGGGAAGACTACCAGATGGATGTCGTCAATCGCCTGAAGAGTGGTGAACTGATGAGTGCTGATAGTGTGCACTTTGCAGACTCACTGAAGTACTACACACTGAAGGAACATCGTGTGGTCTATGGTGGCGGAGGTATCATGCCCGATGAATTCGTGCCCCTCGACACGATGCAATACACCAAATACCATCGTGAGTTGGCTGCCAAGTCCATCCTCCTCAATCAGAACTTGCGTTATGTTGACAACCACCGCAAGCAACTGAAGGCAGAATATCCCTCCTTTGCTGATTTCGAAAAGCGTTTTGAGGTGCCCAAACGCCTGGTAGACGGTATCATTGCCGAAGGTAAGAAACAAAAGGTGGTACCCAAGGATGATGCCGAGATGCAAAAGACGCTGCCCTATTTGAAGCAGCAACTCAAGGCACTGATTGCTCGTGACCTATGGACGATGACGGAATATTTCGCCATCATGAATGAGCAGAGCGACGTTGTTCAGCGCGCTATCGCTGTTATAAATAATAAGGAGTAGACCATTGGGCCTACTCCTTTAATGGTGCAGTCTTTAGCTGTCGTAGCGCTCGACTGAGTTGATCGGGACAAGATGTCCCCTTTGCGCCACAGCGGATGCCCTCTATCTTGTGGATGACATCGTCAATCTTCTGTCCTCTCACCAGTTGGCTGATACCTTGCAGATTGCCATTACAACCACCCAGGAAAAATACCTGCTGGATAACATCGTTCTCATCGGCAGTAACGTCGATAAGTTGTGAGCAGGTACCCTGCGTCGCATACTGTACGTGTTTTGTCTTCATTGTCCTTTGTTCGTTGGGTTTCTTGGCGCAAAGATAGCGAAATCCCTACACATGTGCAAGTCTCAAGCGAAAAAAATAGAGAAAAGCTTGGCAGTTCAGAAAAATATGCGTACCTTTGCAGCCGCTTTCCGCGTAATCGCTGGCAGGAGATAAATTAAAGTTGCTGAAGAAGCATTTGCAACCGGCAAGCAGCACCCCAGTTTCAAGGCTGGTGACACTGTAACTGTCGCTTACAAAATTATCGAGGGTTCGAAGGAGCGTATCCAGCTCTATCGTGGCGTGGTCATCAAGATCAGCGGTCATCAGGAGAAGAAGCGCTTCACTGTTCGCAAGATGTCTGGTACCGTGGGTGTTGAGCGTATCTTCCCCCTGGAGTCGCCTAACATTGAAAGCATCGAAGTGAACAAGGTTGGTAAGGTACGTCGCGCTAAGCTGTACTATCTGCGCAAGCTGACTGGTAAGGCTGCCCGCATCAAGGAGAAGCGCAGCGGTATCGTTAAAGAGTAATCTGATACTCAGAACCTACACGACATAGAAAAGAGACATTCCATCAACGGGATGTCTCTTTTCTGTTTTCGGAGGGCTCATAGTTGGTTTTAGCGTCTGCCTCACCATGCAGAGCTTCCTGAAACGACTCCCAATCCTGGAAGCCCACCAACAGCGACAGTCTGTCAAGTGTTTTGCGGTTGGGCTTCTTCAACAACTCATGTTCCACAGCTTCCAACAGTTTTCTTAGTGCGATGCGTTTCTTCTCCATATTATTCGTGAAGTTTGGTGCAAAATTACATTTTTTTTTGTAATTTTGCAGCCAGAATCTAAAGATTGTTTATCAAAATGAAAGAATTAGCCCTGAAGTACGGATGCAATCCGAACCAGAAACCCTCTCGCATCTTCATGTCAGAGGGTCAAGAACTCCCCATCGAAGTAATTAATGGTCGCCCAGGCTACATCAATTTCCTGGATGCGTTTAACGCATGGCAATTGGTAAAGGAACTCAAAGAGGCTACCGGCCTTCCTGCTGCAGCCTCGTTCAAGCACGTCAGCCCTGCTGGTGCTGCTGTTGGTTTGCCCCTGAGCGATACACTGAAGAAGATTTACTTTGTCGATGACGTGAAAGGTCTGGACGAGAGTCCTATTGCCTGTGCCTATGCCAGAGCCCGTGGTGCAGACCGTATGTCAAGCTATGGTGATTTTGTAGCACTGAGTGACACCTGCGACGCTACCACCGCCCTGCTGCTGAAGCGCGAGGTAAGTGATGGTGTGATTGCTCCTGACTTTACGGCTGAAGCCATCGAGATTCTGAAAGACAAGCGCAAGGGAACCTATAACGTTATCAAGATTGACCCCAGCTACAAGCCTGCTCCCATTGAGACGAAGCAATGCTTTGGCATCACCTTCGAACAGGGACGCAACGAGATCAAACTCGATGACCCCGCTTTGTTCGAGAACATTCCCACCCAGAACAAGACTTTTACAGCAGAGGCTAAGCGCGACCTGATTATCGCCCTGATTACGCTGAAATATACACAGTCTAACTCTGTATGCTACGTCAAGGACGGACAAGCCATCGGTATTGGTGCTGGTCAGCAGAGCCGCATCCACTGCACCCGTCTGGCAGGTAACAAAGCTGATATCTGGTGGTTGCGTCAGCATCCGAAGGTGATGAACCTGCCTTTCAAGGAGGGCATCCGCCGTGCCGATCGTGACAACACTATCGACGTTTACATCTCTGAGGACGAGCACGACGACGTCTTGCGTGACGGTGCTTGGCAGCAGTTCTTCACCAAGCAGCCTGAGGTACTGACCTTGGCTGAGAAGAAAGAGTGGATAGCCCAGAATACGAAGGTGGCTTTGGGCTCTGATGCCTTCTTCCCCTTTGGTGACAACATTGAGCGTGCCCACAAGAGCGGTGTAGAGTTCATCGCCCAGGCTGGTGGCAGTGTTCGCGATGATCATGTCATCATGACTTGCGACAAATATGGCATCGCCATGACATTTACCGGCATTCGTTTGTTCCATCATTAAACTTGTAGAACTAGTATAACTAGTCATACTAGCAAATATCAAGAATATGAGTAAGGAATCAGATTTCCAGGAAATACTGGAGAACGGCATCAACTTCGGGCGAGGCGGAGGTCCTCGCAAGGAGGAGGATAAGGTGAAGACCAAGGCCAAGAAGAAAAAGTATATCACTGGTGCTCACGGTAGTGGCTCTGCTAAGCAGAAAGCCAAGTACCGTGAGCAACGGGCTAATAGGCATAAATAACAAATCAAAACTACTAAAATCATGAAAAGAACATTACTACTTACTTACTTTTGCCTCCTTTTCATTTCCGCCTTTTCTCAGAAATACGTGGGCGGCGACATCAGTCTTGTTCCAGCCTACGAAGAGGCTGGTGACAAATGGCTAGATGCTGAAGGCAGTATTATCAACACCAAGTATAGCGACGGCATGATTACCTATGTTCATGAGGTGGCTGGATGGAATGCCGTGCGTGTGAGAATACTGGTAGACCCTTCGCAAGATGACCAACCAGCCACCTGTCAGGATTTGGAGTATGTGAAAAAACTCGGCAAGCGCATCAAAGATGCCGGCATGAACTTTCTGCTCGACATTTTCTATAGTGACACCTGGACAGATGTCAGTCAGCAGTGGATACCTACTAGCTGGAACATGAACAAGAGTACGGCAGCAGAGGCGCTGGCAACTCAAGTAAAGAGCTATACGATTGAGGTCTTGAACGAACTTACAGCTTATGGCGCACAGCCCGATTTTGTGCAAATAGGCAACGAGGTGAGCTATGGCATGCTGTGGGACAATCTGGCAGGAAAGGACAAATCGACACATTTCTTTAACCTCAGCAATGGATATGAAGCACAGTCAACCAATATAAATCGTTTTGCCACCTTGCTGAAAGCTGCAGCAGAGGGAGTGAGAGCATCCAACAGCTCTACAGCAAAGATTGTGCTCCACTGCGAACGCACAATAAACAGCAATCAGGTGAAGAATTTCTATACATGGGTTCAGCAGGCCGGTTTCACAGACTACGATGTGATTGGCCTCAGCTATTATCCCCTTTGGCACGGAACGATAAGTGATCTGAAAACAACATTGAGCACCCTACAAAACTCGTTTCCAACCAAGGAAATACAGATTGTTGAAACAGGCTACTATCACACAGATTTCACACCGAAATCTGGTGAAACTGACACCCGCAGCACATGGCCTTATTCTCCTTCGGGTCAGGCTGCATTCCTAAAAGACCTTATTGCTGCACTCAAGTCTTATAGCTGTGTAACAGGACTCTACTACTGGCAGCCCGAAGAATGCGGTAATGGTGCTGATGCTGAGGGTAATAACCGTGTGATGGGCAATTGGGACAATCGTGGTTTCTGGGACATCAGTTGGAAGAGCGGCAACCATGCACTCAATAGCAAGGATGCGCTAATGGTCTTGAAGACCTTTATCAATGAAGATGCTGACAATCAGCCAACGGATGTTACCGCTCAATATATTGTCAATGCCTCATTTGACAATAATATCAACGGATGGACCAATGATGGTGGCACAGCACAGTGGAAGCAAAACACATGGTCACCACTTTCCAACTACTGTGAGTTCGCATGGACAGGTGATGCTATCGTCAATCAAGAAGTGGTACAGTCGCCCACCCTACCTGCTGGCTCATATAAACTGTGTGTCAATTGCGCCTCAAACAACGGATCTACAGGTATCCTCCTCCTTGCCGGTGACCAAAGTAAGGAAATGGTTGGAACAGGAAATGTCGAGACAGCTACCATTGAATTTACCGTTCCTTCCGAAGGAACTGTCAAATTAGGCGTAAAACTGCAGAACACAACAGCGACATGGGTCAATTTTGACAATTTCACACTGCTTAAAGAAGAGACAAGTGGCATTGAAACCATTAACCGTGAACCATTAACCGTGAACCAGCATGCCTGGTACACGCTGGATGGAAAGAAACTGAATGGACAGCCAACCTCTAAAGGCATTTACATCCACAATGGGATGAAGGTTGTCAGATAAATCGAACAGGAGAACTTAAATATCATTCCTATACAGGCATGGAACAGTTATTGCACTATTGTTGGAAACACAAGATATGGCCGATAGAAGGTCTTCACACTACTGACGGTCGAATGGTAGAGGTGATAGATGCAGGGCTGCACAACCACAATAGTGGTCCCGACTTTTTCAATGCCAAGATACAGATTGGCGGTACGCTATGGGTGGGCAATGTTGAAATCCACGACAAGTCGAGCGACTGGTATCTACATGGTCACGAGCGTGACGCACATTATAATAATGTTGTGCTGCACGTGGTGGGCATTGCCGATCGTGAAGTGCAAACGCAGGCTGGCGATTTCGTACCACAGATGGAATTGAAAGTCCCTGCGGCAGTATGCGACAACTACGAAGAGTTGCTACGTACGGATAGCTATCCACCATGCTACCGCATCATTCCTGAACTAACGCGACTGACGATTCATTCCTGGATGGCAGCCTTGCAGACGGAGCGTCTGGAACAGAAGACCATAGCGATTGAGCAACGCGTCAAACAAGCTGACGGTTCATGGGAGGATGCCTATTTCCAAACATTGGCTCGCAACTACGGCTTTGGCATCAATGGCGATGCTTTCGAAGAGTGGGCGCGCCACATCCCTCTGCAGGCGGTGGGTAAGCATCGCGACAATCTCTTCCAGATTGAGGCTATTTTTCTGGGACAAGCAGGGCTACTTGAGCTTAGCACCATCCCTGAGCGTTACCAGCAGGAGGCACTCAATGAAGGCTATTTCTCCAAGTTGCGCAACGAATACCAATATCTTGCGCACAAATTCTCGTTAACACCTATGGATGCGACACTATGGCGCTTCCTCCGCTTGCGTCCGCAGAACTTTCCTCATATCCGCCTCTCTCAGTTAGCCAACCTTTATTTCAATCGACGGGCAGGGCTCTCCGTACTTCTCAATTGCAAAGACATGCCTTCACTGGCTGAGATGCTACACACCCAGGTGACACCCTATTGGGAAACGCACTACACTTTTGGCTCTGAGAGTTTACGAAATGCCAAAAGTATCTCACCTTTCTCCATCAATCTGCTGATCATCAACACCTGTGTACCAATGCTCTTCGCCTATGGGCGTCATGCCATGAAAGAAGAGTTGTGCGATCGAGCCTTTGACATTCTGGAACAGCTGAAGGCTGAACAGAATCATATCATCCGAATGTGGCGCGAGTGTGGACTGGAGGTGAAGACGGCAGGCGACTCACAGGCATTGATACAACTGAAACGCGAATACTGCGACAAACGCGAGTGTTTGCGCTGCCGTATCGGCTATGAATATCTCAAGCGCAACAACTCGAAATAACGAAACATAAAAACAATGAGTAAATACGTTTTTGAAACCCGCATGGAGGTGCGCGACTACGAATGCGACATAGAAGGTATTGTCAATAATGCCAACTACCTGCATTATACCGAGCATACGCGTCACCTGTTTCTGAAACATTGCGGACTTAGCTTTGCCGAGATGCACGAAAAAGGCGTCGATGCCGTGGTAGCACGCATGAATCTGCAATACAAGACACCTCTGCGGTGTGATGATGAATTCATCTCACGTCTGTGGCTTGAGAAACAAGGCATCAAGTACATTTTCCATCAAGACATCTTCCGAGCCTCTGATGAAGCGCTCTGTTTCAGAGGCGATATCACGCTGGTATGTCTGGTCGATGGACGTCTTTCAGATAGTGAGGACTACAATCGTGTCTTTGCACCTTATTTATAATATATGGCAATACGGACGTTCATCTTCGACCTCGACGGCACCCTGCTCGATACGTTAGGCGACTTGGCAGCTTCTGTCAACTACGCCTTGCAGGCTCACAATATGCCTACACACAGCATTGATAATGTGAGGCGCTTTGTGGGCAATGGAGTACGTCTGTTGATGGAACGTGCTGTGCCCGATGGTGCTTCCAATCCTCAATTTGATGCTGCATTTGCCACCTTCCGCCAGCATTATATGGCACATTCGCTTGATACTACTCGTCCTTATGAGGGTATCCTTGAGATGCTGCGTGTGCTGCGCCAGAGAGGTTATCGCACAGCAGTGGTCAGCAATAAGTTCTATGCTGCCACTCAGGAGTTGTGTCATCACTTCTTCCCCGATACCATTGAGGTGGCCATTGGCGAGCACGAAGCTGAGGGCATCCGTAAGAAGCCGGCACCCGATACAGTCATCGAAGCCTTACACCAGTTGGGCGAGCGTCGTGAAGATGCCGTCTATGTGGGCGATAGTGATGTTGACATCGCTACAGCAGCTGCCAGCGGCATGCCTTGTATCAGCGTGCTGTGGGGATTCCGTGATCGTCAGTTTCTGATGGAGCATGGTGCCAGCCGCTTCATCAGCCAACCTCTTGAATTATTAACCCTACTTCCTTGACCCTATGCCACAAGAAGAAACTTACTACACCCTTGCGCTCACCCGTATGACGGGGTTCAACTTCCAGACAGCACTGATGCTCTATCAGACGCTGGGGAGTGCACAGGCGGTATATGACCATCGCAACGATATCGGTGATGTACTACCCGATAGTACACCACGATTGCGTGAGCAACTGCGTCACTGGGACGATGCCCTCCGACGGGCAGCTGCTGAGATGGCATTCATCGAGCAGAAAGCAATTCGTGTCCTTTGCCTGAACGACGAAAACTATCCCCAACGCCTTCGTGAGTGTGCTGACGCACCCCTCGTGCTTTTCTACAAAGGCAATGCCGAGCTCAATCGTCGCTATGTCATCGATATCATCGGCACCCGTCGCTGTACCAGTTATGGACAAGACCTCATTCACCGCTTTGTGAGTGACTTACGTCAGCTGTGTCCTGACGTGCTCATCGTCAGCGGACTGGCCTATGGCGTAGATATCTGCGCCCATCGCAACGCCTTGCAGCAAGGCTTTGACACAGTAGGAGTGCTGGCTCATGGTCTCGACCAGATATACCCCTATGCTCATCGCGATACCGCTGCCCAAATGATAGGACAAGGAGGATTGCTGACAGAGTTTATGTCGCAGACCAATGCCGACAAGCCCAACTTCGTACGACGCAACCGCATCGTGGCTGGTATCAGTGATGCCACCATCCTGGTAGAGAGTGCTGAGAAAGGTGGTGGATTAATCACCTGTGATATCGCACGCAGCTACGACCGCGATGTCTTTGCCTTCCCAGGTGCTGTAGGTATGCCCTATAGCAAGGGTTGCAACGAACTGATTCGCAAGAACACTGCTGCACTCATCACGTCGGCTGAAGACTTCGTCGAGGCGATGGGCTGGCAGCAACAGGCGGCCAAGCCTGAGGTTGTAGAGCGCCAGCTGTTTCCTGAACTGACTGACGACGAGCAGCGTGTGGTTAACCTTTTACAACAGGCCAACGATTTACAATTGAATATGATGAGTGTACGCACCAATATCCCCATTGGTCAGCTGACTGCTTTGCTCTTTTCGTTAGAGATGAAAGGCATCGTCAAGCCGTTGGCTGGAGGCAACTACCATTTAATCATGTGAAGCTATGAATGTAAAAATAGACGCCGCCTGGAAGCAACATCTGTGCGAAGAATTCGACAAGCCCTACTTCCTGCAATTGACAGATGCCATACGCCAGGAATATCAGATGGGCACATGCTATCCGCCAGGAAGCCTCATCTTCAATGCCTTCAACCTATGTCCTTTTGACCAGGTAAAGGTGGTTATAATTGGACAAGATCCTTACCATGAGCCTGGTCAGGCTCACGGACTCAGCTTCTCCGTGCAAGACGGCATTGCCTTCCCACCCTCTTTACAGAACATCTTCAAGGAGATTCACGATGATTTGGGAACACCCATTCCAACCAGCGGCAACCTGACACGCTGGGCAGAACAGGGCGTGCTACTGCTCAACGCCACGCTCACCGTTCGTGCCCACCAGGCTAATAGTCATGCGTCACTGGGCTGGCAGCAATTTACAGATGCCGCTATCCGCGCTCTTGCTGCCCAGCGCCAGCATCTTGTGTATATGCTTTGGGGCGGTTATGCCCGTTCAAAGGCTTATATGATAGACAAACAGCACAATCTGGTGCTGGAGTCTGTCCATCCCTCACCGCTCAGCGCCAATCGTGGTGGCTGGTTTGGCCAGCATCAGTTCTCGCGTTGTAATCAATATCTGCAAGAAAACGGCTTGTCGCCCATTATCTGGTAATCATCATTATTTATACCCTATGTCCATTCCTCCCATCCTTGAAGTCGGCGGTGTGCTGATTTCCTCCGAGATACTTACAGAATGTTTCTGTTGTGATTATGAGAAGTGCAAAGGCATTTGCTGCATTGAGGGCGATGCTGGTGCTCCTGTCACCCTCGATGAGATAGCTGATATCGAAGAAGCCCTCGACACCGTTTGGGGCGACCTCTCAGCATCGGCACAGAGTGTTATTGACAAACAGGGTGTGGCCTATGCCGACCAAGATGGCGAGATGGTCACAAGCATTGTCCGAGGACGCGACTGTGTGTTTACTTGCTATGATAGCGACAACTGTCTATGCGCTTTGGAACGGGCCTACCGTCAGGGAAAGACACACTTCTGCAAACCTATCAGCTGTTCGCTGTACCCTATCCGTGAGAAGCGTTTCAATGATGGCCTTGTTGGCCTGAACTACAACCGCTGGGCAGTCTGCCATGATGCCATAGAAAAAGGGAAGGCATTGAACCTTCCCGTTTACCGTTTCCTCAAAGAACCATTGATACGCCGTTTCGGACAAGCATGGTATGATGAACTCTGTGAGGTTGCTGAGTTAATCCTTAACTCTTCCGATACTCTGTAGGACTTACGCCCACATGTTCCTTAAAGAACTTACCCAAGAATGACTGGTTGGGGAAATTCAAGTCCTCTGTAATCTGACCAATCGTCCTGGTAGAATTCTTCAGCATCACACGTATCTCAAGGATGACATAGCTGTCAATCCATTCATTCGGTGTACGCTTGCTGACATTCTTGACAATCTCTGACAGATACTTTGCGGTGATACCCATCTTGTTGGCATACCACCCCACGCGACGCTCCTTGCGAAAGTTCTCCTCCAACAGACGGATAAACTTAGCAAACATCACATCGGCACGACTTTGTCCCTTGCTACTGCTCTGTTCCACACGGTAGATGACACCCGACATATCGTAGAACATGGCTAGCAACAGGGCCTTGACAAGTTCTATACGATAGTGGTGTTGCGTATCGGCTATCTTGTCGCGAATCGTCTGGAAATAGTTGCTATATGTCTGTATCTCCCTTGGTGTCAGACGCACCACGGGATTGTTCATCGAGAAGAGCAACAGCGAGGAGACATTCTTCACATTTTGTACGAAGCTGTGATAGAACTGCGTGCTGACCAGTATACACGAACATTCGAAATCTGGCGACGCTGAATAGTTATCAACGATATGCCCCTCCGAGATGAAGAGCAGGTCGCCAGGCTGTACGATTTGTTCGCGCGTGTCGATAGAATACTGTGCTTGCCCTTTCCTGCAGAGAGCCATCAGGATGAAGGTCATACGTGTAGGCTCCTTGGGAATTGGTGCATAGGCGATGCGGTCGGTCAACACCAGACCATCTTCAAGATACTGGGCATTGCCCCATGAGCGAGCCTCTTCGAGCGTAGTGTCTACAATATTATTCTTCTTTACCATGTCTTTATGGGCATTGTCTGCCCGGCTTTAAGGGTGAACGTTTTCTGTTGTTGATTGTATTTCAGTGTGACGGTGCCTTTCTCGCGAGCCTTGATAGAGGCACTACGCACCATCCTGCCTTTCCATTCGAAGCTGACCTCATAGCCACCACGGGCACAGAGACCTGATACCGCACCACTGTCCCACTGCGGCGGACAGGCGGGCAATAGTTCTATCGTCTCGCCATCGCTCTGCATCAGCATTTCGCAGATGCCTGCCGTTCCACCAAAGTTGCCATCAATCTGGAAGGGTGGATGGGCGTCGAGCAGGTTGGCATAGGTGCCACCCAGATGGCGCGTACCTGGTCGGCGGTCATCTTCAGGGTCTGTGAAAGTCAGCAGATTATGCAGCAGCTGATAGGCTTTCTCACCATTGTGCAGCCGCGCCCATAGGTTGATGCGCCAACCTGTCGACCAACCTGTCGATTCGTCACCACGCTGCAGGAGCGTCTTCTCAGCAGCAGCCTGCAGTTGACTATCCGTCAGATGACGTCCCGGATAGAGGCCGATGAGGTGGCTTTGATGGCGATGCTGAGGGTCGGTATCTACCCAGTCGTGATACCATTCGTTGAGGTCGCCGTCCTTACCGATCGTGTAGGGATGTAGGCGCTGCAGGGCACGTTGGTAGGACGTTGTGCGCACGCCAAGGCACTTACCCGCTGCTACCACGTCGAGCAACAGCTGACGGATGATAGCCAGATCGGCAGTACCGCCATAACAGGTCACACCCTGGTAGCCTCGGTCAGTGATATATGCATTCTCAGGCGATGTAGCTGGCGCCGTCAACAGTTCACCGTTGTGTTCTACCAACCAGTTGAGGCAGAAATCGGCAGCCCCCTTCATCAGCGGATAAACGGTCTCGCGCAAATAGTTCTCGTCGCGCGTAAACTGGTAGCGCTCCCAGAGCGTCTGCAGGAGCCAGGCACCACCCATGTTCCAGCAACTCCACATGGGACTCTCCACCTGTTCACCTACAGGATTGGTCATTGCCCATATATCGCTGTTATGACTGGCACACCAGCCTTTCTCAATGCCATAGAAGTGGTGGGCTGTATAGCGTCCGTTGCGGGCCAGTGCCTTGATAAAGTCATCGAGCGGTTCAGCCATCTCCTCCAAGTTCGCCACGAAGGCAGGCCAGTAGTTTTCCTCCAGATTGATGTTCAACGTGTAGTTGCCACGCCAGGGCGACCACAGGCGGTGTGTCCACAAGCCCTGTAGATTGGCAGGCACACCCTTGGTGCGCGAGCAACCTATGAGCAGATAGCGGCCATATTGGAAGTAGAGCATCTCCAGATAGCGGTCGTTCAGGCGCTCCTTTACCAGTCGGTCGGTAGGCTCGTCGATAACTGTTGGGGCGTCGAGACACAGCTTGACACGATCGTAGTACTTGCGATAGTCAGCGATATGGCGCTGGCGCACTTCGTCGTAGGTCACATTCACCGTATGCCAGCTGTCATCGGCAGCCTGTTCCAGATAGGGTGCACCTTCGTTGACAGGATGTTTGTCAGGACCGTTATAGCTCGTGGCATTGACGATATACACAATGGCCTCGTGGGCATTACTGATGGTCAGCGACGAGTCTGCGGCAGTCACCTGCCCGTCAGTCACCACATTGAGAATGGTGCAGAAGTGGATGCTCTCCTTGGGTTCACCTACGGCATGTCCTGTCATGGTGAGCTGCTTGCCACGACTCTTCACCTTGTGAGGCACCTGAGCCGTCAGCGCCAGTCGACAGTGGATATCACCACGCAGGCGGATGGCGATGAGGCGATCGGGATTTGATGCCAGATATTCGCGTGTGATACGACGACCATCCCGCAGATAGCTGTCGCTCACAATGGCACTGTCTATGTCTAACTGTCTATGGTAGTCGCTCACAGCGCCCAACGACAAGTCTTTGATATGCAGTGTTCCCAAAGGCTGATAGAATGCCGAGTTATGACCCTCAACATGCTTCTGCAGCGAGTCAGCACGTGCGTATTCCTCGTTGAACAGCGCCTCGCGGATAACGGGAATCCACTTGGATGCCCCTGCCCCCTCTTCATGGTCCACTGGCTTACCCGTCCACAGCGTGATGTCGTTCAGGTAAATGATGTTGTCGTCAGTACCACCATACACCAACGCACCCAGTTTGCCGTTGCCGATGGGCAGCGACTCCTCGAAATACTGAGCCTGATGGTCATACCACAGACGCAGCGGTGGCTGTTGTTTGGTGGCGCTACACCATTCTGAAAAAAGCAGTGCCGCCACGAATAAAAATAGTTTCATGAGGGCAAAGGTACGAAAAATAGAGTGTAGAACAAAATAAAAATCGGGAAAAATGAACAATTTTAGTACAAGAAAGTTTGGTAGATTCTTTCACTCTTTGTAATTTTGCAGCGCAATTCATCATCTGTCACGCATGAAAACCTATATTATAGCCGACAATCAGGAGCTGACGAGCTATGCGCTACAAAGTCTGCTGAGGAGTCATGAGGACAACACCATCCAACGCGCCTTCGACAAGGCAGGGCTTATCATGCTGCTGAAAGAGCACGAGAGTGCTGTTGTCATCCTCGACTACACACAGTTCGACTTTGCTGATGAAGACCAGCTGCTCATCGTCAGTGAGCGTTTCTCCATGACAACGTGGGTGTTGCTCAGTGACGACCTCACAGAACAGTTCCTGCGCAAGGTGATTTATTCATCCCATCGTTTCAGCGTAGTCTTCAAGGACGAGACCCTGAAGTCCATCCGCGATGCCCTCCAGGCAGCCTTTGAGGGTAAGCGCTATATCAGTCAGCGAGCCACCGAACTCATTCTCTCCCAACATCAGGAAGAAGAGAGACCTGCTGTGCTGACCACTACCGAGATGGAGATTGTCAAGGCCATTGCCTTAGGCAAGACCACCAAGGAAATTGCTGCCGAACGCTTCTCCAGCATCCATACCATCAATACCCATCGCAAGAATATCTTCCGTAAGCTTGGCATCAACACTGCACACGAAGCCGTCAAGTACGCACTCCGTGCCGGACTCATTGATGCCAGCGAATTCTATATCTGATTGAGACATTGAGATAAAAAAAGAGTGCCACAAACATCTTGTTTGTAGCACCCATCCCAGACCCGGGCTCGAACCGGGATGGGTTGCCCCACTGGTGTTTGAGACCAGCGCGTCTACCGATTCCGCCATCTGGGCTTAAGCGGGTGCAAAGTTAATCAAAAATAGGTAAATAAAAGAAGAAATGAATAAAAAAATAAAAAAAAGTCGCAATTTTATGTTTTATTGGTAAAAAATACGTACCTTAGTGGTCGAATTATAAATCCTAATACTGAATGGAAATAAACAAACAGAATTATTGTGTCATTCTCGCTGGAGGTAAAGGCCGCCGTCTGTGGCCTACAAGCCGTCAAAATATGCCCAAACAATTCCTTGACTTCTTTGGTACTGGTCGTACACAGTTGCAATCAACCTATGACCGCTTTGTCAAGGTGATACCTCGGGAAAACATCTTCGTATGTACTTGCAAAGAGTACCTGCAGTTGGTTTGTGAACAGCTGCCCGACCTCGACCAGCGTAATATCTTGGTGGAACCCATCAACCGCAATACCGCTCCCAGTGTGGCGTGGGCTAACATGCGTATCAAGCGTACTGACCCTGATGCCAATATCATCATCACACCTTCCGACCAGATGGTGGTCAATGAAGACTCGTTCATGCGCAGTCTGGAGACAGGTATCTCCTACGTTTCTGAGCACGACGTGCTGCTGGTGATGGGTGTGAAGCCCACGCGTCCTGAGCCTGGCTATGGCTATATCCAGATGGGCGACCTGAGCTGCAAACCAGATGTCTATCGCGTACAGTCGTTTACAGAGAAGCCTGAGCGTGAGTTTGCCCGCATGTTCATGGAGAGTGGCGAGTTCTACTGGAATACAGGTATCTTTATGGCCAATTCCCGCAAACTGACACAGTGTTTCGAGGCCATCTTCCCCAGCGTACTGCGCAATCTGAAATTCGAATACCCCACCTACACCTACGAGGTAGAGATGGATTATGTCAAGAAGCACTATCCGAGCTATCCGAATCTCTCCATCGACTATGCCATTCTGGAACATAGCGACAATGTCTATATGATGAGTTGCGACTTCGGCTGGGCAGATCTGGGCACATGGCATGCCGTATATGAATTCATGAGCAAAGGCGAAGGCGACAACGTGGTGGTCGACTCGGAGGTCATCCTGGAGGATTCGAGCAACAACGTCATCAAGTTGCCTAAGGGCAAGCTGGCTGTCATCAACGGACTGGAAGGCTATATCGTGGCTGAGGAGGGCAATGTGCTGATGATTTGTAAGAAGGGTGACTCGTCGGCCTTGGTGCGCAAGTATGTCAGCGAGGTACAGATCAAGTACGGCGATGACTTCGTTTAATTTGCAATCGTAATTCGTAATTCATGATAGTTGGTATTGATGCCAAACGCATTGTCCGCAACGGCACGGGACTGGGCAGTTATGGGCGTACGCTGGTGAACGACCTGATACGGTTGGGCAACAGCGATATGCATTTCCGCCTGTATGCTCCCGACGAGGGCCGCGACGAGTTACGCACGCAGATTATTGGCGACGGTAATGTGCAGTTCTGCTATCCTTCAGGACATCCGTCAGCCATCAGGAAGGCATTTTGGCGCTCGCATGGTGTGGTGAAAGATCTGGTACGCGATGGTGTCAGCGTCTATCATGGCCTGTCGGGTGAGCTGCCCAGCGGACTCCGCAAGGCTGGCATCCGCAGTGTGGTCACCATCCACGACCTTATCTTTATGCGCCATCCTGAATACTACCACTGGATAGACACCAAGATTTATGAGTGGAAGTTCCGTCAGGCACTGCGCGAAGCCGACCGTATCATTGCCATCAGCGAGCGTACACGCCAGGATATCATCGAACTGGGTGGAGAACAGTATGCCGACCGCATCTCGATTATCTATCAGAGTTTTGCGCCACGCTTCTCCACCGCTGTTTCAGCAGAGAAGAAGGCAGAAGTGCGCAATCGCTATCAACTACCTCAGCGTTTTATCCTGAATGTGGGTACCATTGAGCGTCGCAAGAACCTCGCAGTAGCAGCCGAGGCTGTCGACTTGTTGCCTCAGGATATCCACCTCGTGGCAGTGGGGCGCCAGACAGACTATGTGCACCAACTGCCTCATAGCGACCGCTTGCACCTGCTCAGTGGGGTGCCCGATAGTGATCTGGCAGCCATCTATGCGTTGGCAGAGGCCTTTGTCTATCCGTCGCGCTACGAGGGTTTTGGCATCCCCATCATCGAAGCCATTGCTGCAGGACTGCCTGTGGTGGCTTGTACAGGCAGCTGTCTCGAAGAGGCTGGTGGTCCTGATAGCCGCTATGTCGGTCCTGACGATGTGATTGGCATGGCTGAGGCACTGAAGATGTCACTGCGTGGTGCGCGAGGTCGTCAGGAGCGCATCCAGCGCAGTCGCGAGTATATCCGCCGTTTCGAGGGCAACGATGTCGCTGGTCAGGTGGCCGAGCTCTATCGTTCCTTATTATAATAGATAATGTATCTGGATGAGCAGGTCGGCCAGCGACGAGCGGTCCACCTGTTGCAAACCTGTACCTACGCTGCTGCGGTCGAAATAATTGGTGACGCCCATCTTGGCCGTCATCTTCAGATGTTGCCCTATCCCACCCTGCACCATCAGCGCATAGCGGATGCCGTGGCCATAGTACATGGGGAAACTGAAATCGTAGGCCACTGACGACTCATACTGGTAGAGACGACTGTCATAGCCATCGGTACGAAACCATGCCATGTGCCCGTCTATCTTCCATCCTTTCTGTTTCCAACAGCCATGACTGCCCACCATGATACCTTTCTCCCTGCCATCACGTGTTCGTGCGGCGATGGCATCGACCTGACTGCGTAGTGTCAGCGCACTGGTGGCTTCCCAGTCTGCTGAGAGTCGCATGCGGTGTTCCGTCTTGTTGACAATCATCGTTTTGCTCGGATTATCCTGTTGACGGATATGCAGGCGATAGCGACCTTTCAGCGTCCACCGCTTGCCCACGTGACTGGCTGTGACCATCGCGTCGAAGGCGTCGCTGGAGGCGGTGACCAGATAGCGAGGCCACGCAAAGTGGGCATAGTCCACGTAACCTTCAATGAGCCAGGGCCGTGAGGGGCGCCACGAGCTGCCGAGATAGATGCCGTGCTCGTTTTGCACGTGTCCGCCCTCGCTGAAGCTACGTGCATGCAATGCCGTATAGCGCTTGTCGTAGTAGCGGTGAAGCAGCATCATCGACAACTTGTCACTGGCTTTGACACTGATGGTATGAAGCGCAGCCAGCGCACCTTGACGGTTCATGGCTGTCTCTCCGCTGAAAGCCCAACGGGAATGGGTGAATCCATAGTCGAGGCTGATATTCAGGAAGTCATTGCCACGCGCCGCATAACGCTGATAGAGAGAAGCTGATAGTGGTAGAAGGTCGCGATTGAAGTGGGTATATACCGCATTCGCCTTGACATAGAGGGTACCTTGTCGCCACCCGATGCTACCACCCAGGTCCGTCTCGCGGGTATTATGCTTCTTGTCCATCTCCGTAGGCGTGCGGTGATAGCCGTCAGTGATTCGTGTTCGCATCGTACCATCATCGTTCAGCGTGGCATCGATGTCGCGCAGCGAGGCAAAGAGCGTCATTCGCCATGCCTTGCTGAGCCGCAGTGTGGCAGCAGCACCTTGCAGGTAGTTGGACGACGAGCGCGAGCTGTGGGCTGTCAGCGTATGGGTCGAGCGACCCAGATTCTGCAAGATGGCAGCCTTTCCCAACAGCAAACCCGTATTCATCAGCAGTCCCATCCCCATCTGCACGCGATACATGCCAAGGTTCAGCTCCTCCAGTCTGCCCATATCGCGCAACTGCAGATAGAAGCTATATTGGTCGTAGCCCATGCTGTTCTGGTGGGCGAAGAAGGGTTCGCCAGCATCCTGGGCAGCAGTCAGTCCCGCTTTCAGACGATTGCCATATCTGAACTGATAACGCACATCATGGCGGTATTTATAGCCCAAGTAGCCAGACTGGTCGCCCTTGCGTTCATAGAAGGGCACCTTGGCTGTGGCTGTCAGCGAGTGCTGACCATATTGCTTCAGTTCATCCCATGTGGGCCAGATGCGCTTGGGCTTTTCTTCCCCCACCTCCACAAAGTAAGACAGCAGCTGCCGCGTATGATAGTCGAGTTGCCTGATCATGGTCAGCTCGTTCATCGTACGAATGGGATGATAGCGGTCACGATAGGCTATGATGCCTTCAATCTGTTGAGCAGACAGAAAGGGTAGTTCCTCCAGTTCCTCACGTGTGGTCTGGTTCAGGTTGATTTTGTGAGCAGCACGCTCCTCCATCAGTTCCATCGTCTCTTCACCATAGCTTTCCTCCACGTCCTCGGCAGTCAGCCACGAGTGCAGTGCTTCCTGCCAATTGCTTTGACCAGCAGCAGGTAAAAGGTATATGGTTACTAATAGTATCAGCGCTACTATTCGCTTCATGCAAGCAAAGGTACAAATATTTTTTGAATGACGAATGATGAATTACGAATTATTTTGTACCTTTGCGCACAATATGTTGGCAAGTCATTATTATACAGGCAT
The DNA here is from genome assembly GCA_902799655.1 of uncultured Bacteroidales bacterium. Taxonomy (GTDB): domain Bacteria; phylum Bacteroidota; class Bacteroidia; order Bacteroidales; family Bacteroidaceae; genus Prevotella. The sequence goes on along the minus strand of CADCBH010000020.1, from coordinate 36,288 downwards.
GATTGAGGCAGGCTGCGACGAGGCAGGACGCGGCTGTCTGGCAGGTAGCGTGTATGCTGCCGCAGTCATCTTTCCAGAAGACTATGAGAATGCAGAGTTGAACGATTCGAAGCAGTTGACAGACAAGCGTCGCAAGCAGTTGCGCGACATCATTCAGCGCGATGCTGTGGCGTGGGCAGTAGGTGTGGTGACTCCTGAGGAGATAGACCGCATCAATATTCTCAACGCCTCGATACTCGCCATGCATCGTGCCCTCGACCAGCTAACGGTACGCCCAGAGGCCATTATCGTCGATGGCAACCGCTTCAAACTGTATACTCCCCCTCTCTTGGGAGGGGGACGGGGGAAGGCTCTCCCCCACACCACCATTGTCAAGGGCGATGGCAAATACCTCTCCATTGCGGCTGCCTCTATCCTTGCCAAGACCTATCGTGATGACTATATGGACGAGTTGGCTGAGCAGTACCCCCAGTATGACTGGTTGTCAAACAAGGGCTATCCTACTAAGAAGCATAGAGAAGCCATACGGCAGTATGGCATCACGCCATACCACCGTAAAAGCTATAATCTGCTGGGCGATGGACAGCTGGAGTTAGATTTCAAATAGCTAAAAAAATGGAGGCACTCTGGTTCCTACGACAAAAAAGAGGGAGGTTTTAGAGTATTGTCCGAAATCGAGTCGATTGTCGCAACAAGATAATAAAGAAATCATCGCTTTATTTGGTTTCTGATGCAAAAGCCCGTACCTTTGCATCAGATTCTTTTTCATTATTGTTTTAGGTTAGTAGTTTTTCATATTATTGTTAGTAAATTATTTCTTTTCCCACTGCTCCCAGTCGGTTTCAGCGAGATACTTGAGGATATGCTTCTTTAAGTCAACGATATCACTATGGATGACGGCCCATACAGTATCATTGTCTACCTGAAAATATTCGTGGACCAGAAAGTTACGCATATTGGAAATAGGACGCCACTCTACTTCTTTGTGGTTATCTTTGAATGAAGGGGAAAGCATGTTAGCAGCTTCACCAATTATCTCAATGTTCTTCACAATACCATAGTATCTCAGAACATCGATTTCTAGTTCCTCTCTTGAAAGGGAACCTGCATACTTTTCTAAGCGTTCGATGGCTTCGAGTATATGCTCCAAACGCGTTTTGTCTTTAAGCGGTTCTCTCATAAATCAGGATTTTATCACGATCGGCGCTCTTACGGGCAAACGGCAGCAGTCCTTTTACTGTTACCAAGTCGACATCAATATGTAACATATCTTGAAGGTCGAGATGCATACCACTCAACTTAAACAGACCTACAGATTGTTCTGGCTGAATCAATATGTCTATATCCGAGTTTTCAGTTTCCTCACCTCGGGCATAGGAGCCAAACAGCCATGCCTTCACGACGGGTTGCGTCTTGAAGTATTCGACAATCTGCTGGGTTATTGCTTGGGTACTCATAGTCTTAATGGTATATATCCAATTGCAAAGATATAGAATATAATTGTAAATTCCAAATAATTCGAAGAAAAAACGAGAACTGGAACCATCTTCTGACTAAAATGCTGTAACGGCTGTAACGCTGTAACACATAAAGAATAAGAAAAACGAGGGCTCAAAAACTGAGCTCTCGTTCTTTTTCGTTACGCAACATACTTCAGCTGCTTGTACGTATCCTTCCCCACTTCGATGATGAGGTTACGATGCTTCCACGAACGGATGGCTTGTGGAACCTTCCTTGCATCCATACCCCTCTTGGTGTACAGCAACTCCACATCCTTGCGCGTGAAGACGGGAGGCATATCCAGCAGGATACTCCTGGGCTGGTTGTTGCTGGGACCAGTGAAGCGGTTGGCTTGAGTGATGGCGTCGCCAAAGAATTCCATCTTGCACCACATGTCGTAGTTCAGCGACCAACGGATGAAGTCCTCTATCGACTTCTCCCACTTGCAACCATTGGCTACGTAGAGTACGCAGGCCTTCAGATAGGCAATGACGTTAGCACGGAAAGAGAGATTCTCGTAGGTACGACTCTGACTCTCGATGGCTTTCTCTTTGAGTTCAGCATCCAGTTTCTTGGCCAACTTATAAGCCTCAGGACAGAATATCTCGCCACGCGCTGCACAGAGATTGTCGATGTAGGGTTTCAGTTCCTCAGCGAACTTCTCGTCGTACTTGCCATACTTAGGGATGGGCGAGCCGATAGGCTGCTCAGGGATGGTACAGAAATTGATGCGCGAGATAGGTCCGTCGACCAACACGCCATGAAAATACTGACGTCCCTTATTGATAGTGGTGCAGGCATTGAAGTTGAAGAGCACCATCACGCGACCAGAGATAGACTGTGTACCTACGCGCGTCTGTCCATACTCATTGCCTGGGTCGAAGGCCAGACAGATAATCTGAAACTGCTGACCACCCTTACCATTGCCTTTCAACGCATCCAGTTGCTGAATCTCATTGATTTTCAGGTAGAGGAAGTGTCCGTCCGACTCCTGCAATCGCATCACAAAGGCAGCATTGGTCATGTCGGCATCAATCTGCTGGATAATCAGTCCCTCAGGGCGTTTGGCCTTGTCCTTGTTGGCCCCCTTCGAGTTCACCTCGTCCTTCCACGCCTTCTCACGAGCAAGATTCTCTTTGTCGCGAGCATTGATATCGGCCATGATTGCCTGAATGGGCTTGTCGATGCAGCTCTTACCAGCGCCCGTCTCTGCCATCACCACATTCATCAGCGTGGCCTGATGTTTCACACCATCAATGTACTCAAACTCTGTCTGCCACAAGTGGGCCCCCAACGAGGGGAACACAGCCTGCGCCACTGTAGGCTTGTAGATGTCGGGCGTCTTTGACACCAGCAGTTTGATGAGCTTCGGCAACTTCTTCGGCATCTCAGGTGGTGCGCTTGGCGAGGTCTGAAGAGTCACAGCCGATTCCTGACAATTCACATTCAAGACTTTCAGCACGGCCTTCATCTCCAAGGTCAGACCTTTGGGCTGGTCTTTGCAGGCCGAGGCAATGATGCTGCGCAGCTCTGCATCGCTGAGTCCGAAGCGGGGCATCACCTCCAGAAGCACATCCTGACGATTGTCGCAGATAGTGCGCAGGTGTACGGCCAACTTGTGCAGGGCAATGTTGCGCACCCCCTCCTTGGGCTCTCCTCCGTGCTGACGCCACCACTCGTCAATAATCGAGGAATAAGGTACGCCATTGAAGGTCTTCGATGGCTGAGGGCTGATGGTTGAAGGCTGAGGAACATCTTCCATCTGACATCCTCCATCAGACATCTCATCCTCCCACGGGCGATAGTGCTTGTTCTGCTTCATCGCGCCTGCGGGTACCTCTTCTAATCCCTGCTGTTCACGCTGTTTCAGCAGTTCGTATTCACGCTCACTCTCTTCAATAGTGAGTGGTTCCTGGAAGATTCCCTCGTCCAGGTAGAGCAGCTCGTCGCTATCAGCGGTAACGGTAAACATCACGCGCTGAAGGTCGTGAGCCGAAGTGTCCATCTCTGTCTTCGTCACCAGAGCCACACGCACCTGGTTCTCCAGGATGGTGCGACCCATCTGACGACGGCAGACATAATGCAATCCGTAGCGTGCAGAGCGTGAGAGCTCCATCAGCCCAATCTCGTCCTTGTGCTCCAGGAATCGCTGGGCAATCTCCTTCGAGGCCTGAATGCCTTCACAGTCCACATCGCCTGCGAAGTAGCTGGAGGGATGGCAACAGCCTGCCAACTTACCGTCTGGCAGCAGATCGTTGTAGTTGAACTGCACCAGTCGGCGCTTGGCCTCCTCGTCGCCTTGGTGAGCCTTCAGGAGGTTCTCACGGTTAGACACTGAGTTACGAATCACGAAATACGCCTCTTTCGAGGTTACGGGAGCAGCCACCTTGTGGCCCTGCCCGTTGAAATAAATTTTCTTCATGCGATTTATTTTTAAATCGCTGCAAAGGAAAGAATTACTTCGCCTCGTTTCAAGGTGCTTTAAAAAGAAATCCAGCGACGCAAATCGCTGGATATCAATCGTTTATAAATTACTTCAACTATCTCAAAATGTAATCTACTCCTTACGATAGGGTTTTAACAGTATTTCGACCAGTCGGAACAGCTTTTTTTCCTCATTTGTACCACTTCGGAAACTCAGTTTCGCGATAATCGACTTCTTGCCAGGATAGAATTGCTGGAGCATAGGTTCCAGGTCGATGTTCTGCAACAACTTTGTATTGATGATGTTCAGACTCAGTGCATGGCCAATGAACGGACACACCAGCGACAGCTGCTTGGCACCTTCAACATCCCTACCCTGCAGATATTCGCTTACGCAATAGTCGTGTTCCATACGCAACTCGTTCATCACCATACGGAAGGTGTCAGCGTCCACCTGGAAGGTGTACTGACCAGCCACACCTTTTGCATTGGTTTGGATGATAGTACCATTCTTCTCGGCAAAGGCATCCATGATTCTCATCACTTGGTTGCAGAAGGCTGTAACGGGGTCTTTCTCCTCGTCTGTCTTGTGCTTGCTATACTCAATCCCATGTCGCTTGCCGCGTCCGCGAAGCACGTCGTTTACGATGGCCAACCGATGGAGCAGTGTGAAGAACTCTTTCACATCGGCATCCTTATCCAGCTTGTGCAGACTGAAGATGTGCTTGGCTGATATCTTCCAGCGCTTGGTGCGGTTGACAGTCTCCTCCGACTGTTTCGTGGGGCGCCAAGCCTTGCCAGAGGCCGTCGCCACAAAACTCCACAGGGTTGTCTTCAGCTGGTCTTCGTAGTATTCGTATGGCATCTCCTCGTCAACGATAGCTGTCATTTCGCGCAAGACTTCACGATAGCTCAGCAGGTAGCTCGAGGCAAAATACAAATCGGCATTCTCTTCCCACGACTGGTGCCAGCGCACAAAGTCGGTGAATGCCATTTTCTGCTTGCTGCTAAACAACAGCTTGGTCAGTTCCTCATTCAGCCACCACAGGTCGAACAACTCATTGGCATCGGCCAATAAGCGCTGATAGTTCACCATTTTCTGCTCTGACGATGGATCTACAACCATTCCTCGTCCTCCTTTCGCTGGTTGCCCCAGTACTTAGCCATGAGCCAGTTGCAAAGATAACCCGTCGTCAGACTGTAGACATCCGTAATGTCTATATCCACATCGTGCTTCTCGGCTATCTGCTGCACCTGTTTCATCACCTTATCTATATACGCGCGAGCGCCCGCATCAGAACGGATGGTCAGTTTGTCTGGCTGGCATTGGTTGGCCACCTCCAGAATCTCACGACCAGTAGCCACCGTGTCCTCCTCGAATACGTGTGGTGCCCAGCCCCACACCATATCCACCACGTGCAGCGACTCGCCCTCGAGTCCCCACTTACGGGCTTCCTCGTAGTGACGGGCCACCTCGCCCATACCGTTCAGTGCACGCTGGGTGAAAGCCTCGCATGCGTCCACCTGTTGCCAATTAACAGAGCTGCTGGGGTGCACATTCTCAGCATAATAGTCCTGAAGGGCTTGGTTTTCGTCTACCACTTTATTGAACTCGCTATCCAGCACGATACGACACACCATCGCAGCCACACGACGTTGGGGCACAGTCTGAATCCATTCCAAAAGATTCTTATTCTCATAACTGAAATCAGGACTGTCAATAGTGTCCGTCAACAGCTGCAAGTCAAACGGTTCATGGTTGTACAAGGCCTGCGCCACCTGCTCCGTCTGCTCCGTCCATTCATCCTTCAGAATGTCGCGAGCATACAGCAAGCCGTCTCCATAGGGCAACTCTGCCAGCAGGTGCTCCAGTTGTTCATACATCTTATTCTTCATACGCTATTCGTTATTTTCCTGCAAAGGTACAAAGAAGTTAGCAAAGCACCAAATTTTCGAATCACGATAGGCGTGACAGCGTTACAGGCGTTACAGCCTTTTTCGCGTCGTCACACCTCGCAGGAATGAAAATTAGTCTTATTATATATATAATATATATATTATATATATAATAAAATTCTGAGTCAACTTTTTCAGTACAGAAATCACTGTAACGCCTGTAACGCTGCAACGCCTCTGACATCTTCTAATCCGTCTTGCTTCGAGCAGACGAGGCGTTTGCTCGAAGCTCGCGGCCCTTCTGCTCGAAGCAAGCAAGGTGCTTGCTCCTTTCATGCGTCGTAGGTCACCCACTTACTATCAGCAACTCGTCGTTTCTCGAACAGTAACTCGTCGTTTCTCGATGAGCGAGAAGACTTATCGCTGATAGTAACTTGGCTTTTTGCTTACATGATGATTAGTCCACCCATGGGCTGCATGGTGACTTTCACGAGGCCTTTCTTATCCACCTTCAGGGTCTTCAGCACGGGGGTGCTGGGTGCTCCCTTCTTGCCCGGCTGGTCGATGTAGTACTTGACGGTCTTACCAGCAAACATGGGCAGTGAGAGCTGCAAGGTCTTTGCCTGATGGGTACCGTTCAGTCCAGCCACATACCACTTGCTGCCTGCGCGACGTGCCAGCACCACATACTTCGTGGGATAGCCGTCGAGATAGCGCACCTCGTCCCACGTGGTGGGCAGCTGCTTGAGGAAGTCGAGCTCGAACTGAGGCACATCCTGCAGGTTGTTGGGATACAATGCCACGCAGTTCACACTGGTCTGCAGCACGATACCGCTGGCCATCTCGAAGATATCCGTTGTATAGCGGCGATGGCGACTCCTGTTGTCGCGCGCGATATGGTGATTCATAATGATGCCACCCCAGTCAAACGAGCCCACAGCATTGCGGGCAAAAGGGTGCATGGTGAGCTCGAAGCCTTCCGTCTTGGCGTGGTGCTCGTTGAACATGATGTTCTCTGAGGCCAGTGCAGCCTCCGATGCGACATAGTTGGGATACATGCGTTCCCAGCCACGCGGTATGGTACATCCGTGGAACACCACCTGCAGACCATAGCGGTTGGCATCGGCGAGGATGTCCTCATAGAGCTTGATGCACTCCTGCTTGTCACTGCCCAGGAAGTCGACCTTGATACCAGCAATGCCCAACTTCTGGAGCCACGCCATCTCACGGTTACGGGCCAAGGCGGTATTCATGCAGTGCTTAGGGGTCTGTGGCGCATCGTTGGCATAGCCGTTGCTGTTATACCACAAGAGCAGTTTGACACCCTTGCTGTTGGCATAGCGGTTCAGCTCTTCGATACGCTCACGGCCTATCTGCTTGTCCCACCAGTTGTCCACCAGCACATATTCATAGCCCATGGCTGCAGAGAGGTCGATCATCTTCACCTGGTCATCATAGTTGACGCTCTCATCCTGCCAGATGAGCCAGCTCCACGTATAGCGCCCTGGCTGATAGTCCTTAGTGGGCTCGTAGAGTGGTTCAACGACATCGAAGGGAATGGTGGTCTCGACAATCGGTTTCAGGGTATTGCCCAGCGTGATGGTGCGCCAGGGTGTGCTGCCAGGCAGTGCGAAGGCTCCCCACGAGCTGCCCAGTCCCTGCATCTCACCGATATTCGGGAAGGTGACGGTATAGCCACTGCCTGCTGTATAGTCGCTCAGATGCGAGGCGACATAGTTGGAGTTGACACCCGTCTCGCTGACCAGTACCCAACCATTGGGCACATGGAACAGACAGGGAAACGTGAAACCCTCGCCAAAGGCAGAACGGTCAGTCAGCGGAGCCTCAGCCTTGTATTCCTCCTCATACGATGGCTTGGTGCGCTGCCATCCCACCATTGGCAGACTCTGGGGTGTGAGAAAAGTCGTGGTGGCTTCAGGGAAGTTGAAGCTCGATGTCTCGTAGTAGATGACCGTGTTCAGACGCTCCTCACCCTTGGGTTGCAGACTATAGCGGAAGGCGATGTCGTTGTTCGATACGCAGAAGGTGATGACCAGCGGCAGTCCCTCGCTATTGACGTAGGTGAGGTCGGCCTGACGTGCCACATAGTGGGCCGACGAGGCCTTGGTGCGCGTCATTGTGTAGCTGCGGTCGATGTCGCTGAAGCGTACATCCTTGAAGCTCAGTCCACGGGTGAAGTCACCCAAGTCGCTCTTCAGTCCCAGCAACGAGGTCTTGAGGAATGTCTGACCAGCATAGGTGACGGAATAGGTGACGAGGCCTCTCTCGTCGGCAATCGTCACAGCCACCCTGCCGTCGGGCGACTTGACGGTAGTTTCCTTAGCATGCATGGTGAGCGCGACACTCGCCAGCAGCAGTAAGCATAGTTTTCTCATTGTATGGTGATATCAGTTTATTCAGCAAACTGGCGGAAGTAGCCCAGACAGACGTCGCGCCACTCGCGGGCATTGTCAACCTGGTCTTTCAGACGCTCGTCAACCTCGCGCCAGCGCTGCTCGTCCACCTGCTGGCGCATCCTGTTGTGCCACAGGTTGTAATAGCGCTCCGTCTCGATGACGCCCTCGTTATAGCGGAACTGCAGCTCCTCCCAGAGCGTGTTGCCACTCTTCATGCGATAGGTCCAAGGCACACGATGGAACCACAGCAACAGGTTCTCCGGACAGGTCTCCAGACGATCGTAGCGCTGGCCTACCTCCTTGCGATACTGACCTACGGCATTGGTTCCCTTGCTGGAACGGTCGAAGCCCACACCCTTCTTGTCTGCCTTATGGTAATAGACGGGACACCACTCCAGCGGATAGCTGGCAATGAAGCCATCGGGCTCGGGACCGTAGTGGTGGTCGAACTTGAAGATATGGTGCAAACCCAGCGGCATCATGTAGTTGACACAGGCCTCTCGCGAACGCTCCATTACATCAGCCATCGTGGTGGTGAAGGTCTCGTCACCATCGAAGGTCATCCTCAGCCACTCCAAGGCAATGCGACGACTGCCCAGACTGGGGTTCCACGCCAGACGACCAAAGGCATACCAGTTGGCCTGTGAGAAGTGGTGACCGCACCAGTTGCGGTCGAGTCCGATATTAGCCACACCAGCGATACCTTTCAGCGAATGGGCATCCACCTGTTCGAAGAACTCCTTCCACATGGGAGCGAGATAGACCAGGTGTTTCGACTGCCCCAGATACTCCTGGGTAATCTGCAACTCCACCATATTAGGCGTCTGCTTGATCTGGTCGAATATGGGGCTGTACGGCTCACGAGGCTGGAAGTCGAGGGGACCGTTCTTGGTCTGCAGGATGACATTGTCGCGGAACTGTCCGTCGAGGGGCTTGAACTCCGATACGGCCTGCTTCACACGATCCTCACCCTTGTGGTTGGCACCATAGACGAAGCAGCGCCACATCACGATACCCTTGTAGGGCTTCAGCGCATCAGCCAGCATGTTGGCACCATCGGCATGCGTACGATGATAGTCGCCAGGACCAGGCTGTCCCTCACTGTTGGCCTTGACCAGGAAACCTCCGAAATCGGGAATGAACTTATAGATCTCCTTGGCCTTCTTCTGCCACCACTTGGCCACACTCTTGTCCAGCGGATCAGCCGTCTTGGTCTCCTTCAAGGCCATCGGGGTAGCGAAGTTGATGCTCAGATACACCTTGATATTGTATGGTCGCAGGATGTCGGCAATCTTCTTCACCTCCTTCAGATAGGGTGTAGTCAGCATCTTCGGCGAGGCATTGACATTGTTCAGCACACTGCCGTTGATACCTATCGAGGCGTTGGCACGGGCATACTCCCTAATCAGCAGCTCATTGAGTTTGAACCACTCGAAGATGCTCTCACCAGCATAGCCGCGCTCGATGCTGCCATCCAGGTTGTCCCAGTGATTGAGCAGGCGCAGGTCGAAGGCAGGATGCGACTCGACGTTCGTATCGCCACGGAGCAGGGCATGGGCACCATAGAGCAGACCAGCCTCATGGCGGGCACTGAGCGTCGTGCCGTCGAAGCGGTAGCCATCGTCATCGGGCAACGAGCTGTCCAGCTTCAGGGCGATATACTCGCCTGGGTAGTAGCTCTCCAACTCCTGCTGGGCCAGCAGGGCCGTCGGCGTCTTGAGACTGGTCTCTACCTTGGCCTTATTAACGGGTTGATAGCGCAGCCACAGCGAGTGACCGTCTTCAGCACTGGCAGCCAGCGCACAGGCTGCAACGATGAGTAATGATAATAGTTTTTTCATTGCTTCGAGTTTTTTACGCCTCAAAGGTACAAAAAAAAACGATATCCTCCAAATAAATCAGCCTACTGTTCCTTCTAATGATACTGACAACAGCTTCTGAGCCTCAACGGCAAACTCCATCGGAAGCTTCTGCAAGACCTCCTTGGCATAGCCGTTGACTATCAGGCCAACAGCCTGTTCGGTGGGTATGCCGCGCTGATTACAGTAGAAGAGCTGGTCTTCGGAAATCTTGGACGTCGTAGCCTCGTGTTCGAAGATAGCAGTATCGTTGTGGACATCCATATAGGGGAAGGTATGGGCTCCACAGTTGGAACCCAACAATAGCGAGTCGCATGATGAGTAGTTGCGGGCATTGTCAGCATTCGAGGTGGCACGCACCAATCCACGATACGAGTTCTGCGAATGACCTGCCGAGATACCCTTAGAGATAATCGTCGACTTGGTATTCTTGCCCATGTGAATCATCTTGGTACCAGTATCAGCTTCCTGATAGTTGTTGGTGACAGCGACAGAGTAGAACTCAGCCTGGGAGTTGTCGCCACGCAGCACACACGAGGGGTATTTCCACGTGATGGCAGACCCCGTCTCCACCTGCGTCCACGAGAGCTTGCTACCCTCTCCGCGCAGGTCGCCACGCTTGGTGACGAGGTTGAGCACGCCACCCTTGCCATTCTCGTCGCCAGGATACCAATTCTGCACGGTAGAATACTTCACCTCGGCACGATCCATCACGATAATCTCCACGATGGCAGCGTGCAACTGGTTTTCGTCGCGCATAGGCGCCGTACAGCCTTCGAGATAGCTCACATACGAGTCGTCATCGGCCACGATCAGCGTACGTTCAAACTGACCCGTATTGCGGGCATTGATGCGGAAATACGAGCTGAGCTCCATGGGACAGCGCACACCCTTGGGGATATACACAAAGGAGCCATCGCTGAAGACGGCCGAGTTAAGGGCAGCGAAGAAATTGTCACGATAGGGCACTACCGTTCCCAGATACTGACGTACCAAGTCGCCATGCTCCTTGATGGCCTCACCGATAGAACAGAAGATAACGCCCTTCTCGCGGAGTTTCTCCTTAAAGGTGGTCTTCACGCTGACTGAGTCCATGATGGCATCGACAGCGGTATTGCCGCTCAGCGCCAAACGTTCCTCCAAGGGAATGCCCAACTTATCGAAAGTTTTCTCCAGTTCAGGGTCGATCTTTCCATCGCCCTCGGGCTTCTTAGCCATGGGGTCGGCATAATAGCTGATGGCCTGATAGTCAATCTCGGGCACATGGACATGGCCCCATGTGGGTTCCGTCTGGTCTTTCCAATAGCGGAACGCCTTGAGACGGAAGTCGAGCATCCAGTCGGGCTCGCCCTTCTTCTGGGAAATCAGTCTGACAACATCTTCGTTCAGACCGACGGGTATGATTTCAGTATGAACATCCGTCGTGAAGCCAAACTCATACTTCTGTTCGGCCACCTGACGGACAAATTCGTTATTCTCTTTAGACATTGTTCTTCTTGTATTTGATGGCCAGCATCGTCAGGTCGTCGCTCTGCTCTGTGCCACTGGCAAAGGTATGGACGGCCTTACCCATCTCTTCGATGATGGCCTGCGGCTCCGTTTGTCCGACTGCCAACTGCTGCTTCAGCTGCTTCAGCATACGCTCCTCACCAAACAGCTGGTGGCAGGCGTCCTCGGCCTCGTTGAGACCATCGGTATAGATGAAGATGACGTCATCTTTGCGGATGTCAAGTTCCTGAAGTGAGAAGTCCCAGTCGGCCATCACGCCAGCGGGCAGATTGGAATCACAAGGAATCTCACTCACGCTGTCGCTCAGCAGCACGGGAGCATTGTGGCCTGCATTGGAATAGCGCAGATGACCCGTCTGCAGGTCGAGAACACCCACGAAGAGGGTGACAAACATCTCGGTATCGTTGCCCTCAGTCAGCGCATTGTTGATAGCATAGACAATCTTGCTGGGGTCCAGAACATGGGCAGAAACATTGCGGAACAGCGAGCGCGTGACAGCCATCACCAGCGAGGCCGGTACGCCCTTGCCCGATACGTCGCCCACACAGAATACCAACTGCTCCTCGCGGATATAGAAGTCGAAGAGGTCGCCACCAACATCCTTGGCAGGCGTCAGCGAGCCATAGATATCGATATCGTCGCGCTCCGGATAGGGCGGGAAGGTCTTGGGCAACATCGACATCTGGATGTCGTGGGCAATCTTGAGCTCACTCTCTATAGAGGCCTTGGCGGCAGTAGTCTCCTTCAGTTCCTCCATATAACGTGTCAGCGACAGCTGCATCTTCTCGAAGGAGTCGCGCAACTGGTGGATCTCGTCGCGGGTCTTCAATGGGGGCAATGGTGCCTTGAAATTACCCTTGGCAACCTCGTCAGCCGATGCTGCCAACTGCTGTATGGGCTTGGCTGCTTTCTTTACGAAATGGCGGCCCATGAAGATGACTACGAGCAGGTTGGGAATCATGAAGAAGAGCGCTAAGAGGACGCCTAAAACACTGGCAATTCCATTTATCAGAGCGTTAGAGCAGACTATGGCAATAGACCAGTCTGTATCGGGGATAGCCCTATAACGTACATAGAGATCTTCGTCATCGATGTTGACAGATGACATATCTCCATCATCGTTTTCACGCATCTTGCGACCCAGTTCGTCGTCAGACGAATCAGACGTAGTGTTGCAATAGGTAAAATAGTTCTCCTTGATGACACGAGCGCTATCAGGGTGCACCAGATAGGTACCATCCCTGGTGATAGCGAAGTTATATACAGACAAAGCCTGGGAGCTTAAGCCTTCGAATATCTTCTCCTTATATGCTTGGACAGATAATTCCTCTCTCAACGACTGCAATGCCAAGTCAACGCCCAACACGGCTATTGCCTTGCCTTGGCGGTCGTGGATAGGCATTACCCACGGCACCAAAGGCGTCGTATGGTCGATGTCATCGAAAAACGGCTTTGCCCAATAGCCCTCCTCCGACGCAAGGGCTTTCTTAAACCATGTCTCATGCAGGTAGTCATGATCCTTGTCACCCAGTGTCTTGACAACCACCTCACTAGTATCCTTGCGATAGGCATAGGGACAGTATTGATGTCCCTTGCCCGGATAATAGTTTTCGACGAAACTGAGACCACAGCTTTGGATAGCGGGGTTCAGCTCTACCATCTGCTTCATGATGGCATGGAGCTTCTCAGGTTTGTCGAGGTTCTCCTCTATCTGAGGCACAGTGTTGACAGAGACGGCCTTAATCTCAGAAATCGTACTATGAATAGACTGCTTCTCTGACTTGAGGACATATCGCATCGTCAACTCTGAGCCTGCAACGATCAGTCCATAGCTCATCTTATACAACAGATAAGATGCAATAGCCATCACGATAAACATGACCAGCGTAATGCGCCACGTCAGCCGCTTAGAGAACGACTTCGGATAGGGGCGGTTGTCTTTCTTAAAGAACATCTTTCCTTATACTTTAACGGATATAATCCGCGTTCTTCATTTTTACAGTTTCTGTTCAACCTCAATCTCCGTGAAGGTCTCGATGATATCGCCAACCTGGATGTCGTTGAAGTTGACAAGTGAGATACCGCACTCCAAGCCCGTAGCCACTTCCTTGGCATCGTCCTTGTAGCGCTTGAGGGCATCAATAGGAGCAGTGTGTACCACGATACCGTCGCGTACCACACGGGCCTTATCCTTGGCATGTACCTTACCCTCGGTGACAAGACCACCGGCAACAGTACCCACCTTCGAAATCTTGAAGACCTGCTTGACCTCAATCTCACCAGTGACAATCTCCTTCTTCACCTTGTCGAGCATACCCTGCATCGTTGACTTCACATCATCGATAGCATCGTAGATGATAGAGTAGGTATTGATCTCGACACCCTCACGATCGGCAGCACGACGGGCATCAGCAGAAGGACGCACCTGGAAACCGATGATGATGGCTTCTGAAGCGCTGGCCAGCATGACATCGTTTTCTGATATCTGACCCACAGCCTTCGAGATAACGTTGACCTGCACCTTCTCTGTAGAGAGCTTGATGAACGAGTCGGACAATGCCTCGATAGAACCATCGGTATCACCCTTGACGATGATATTGAGCTCATGGAACTCACCCAGAGCGATACGATGTGAGAGCTCGTCGAGACCAAGCTTGGTCGTCGTACGCAGGCTCTGCTCACGCTGCAACTGGATACGCTTGTTGGCAATCTCACGAGCCTCTTGCTCCGTCTCCATCACGTGGAAGGAGTCACCAGCAGTAGGTGCACCGTTCAGACCCAGAATGATAGCGGGCTCAGCGGGACCAGCCTTCTCGATGCGCTGGTTGCGCTCGTTGAACATCGCCTTCACCCTACCCCATGCAGTACCAGCGATGACCACATCACCAATCTTCAGGGTACCATTGGATACGAGGACAGTAGAGACATAGCCGCGGCCCTTGTCGAGTGACGACTCGATGATAGAACCTGTAGCCTTACGGTTGGGGTTGGCCTTCAGGTCGAGCATCTCGGCCTCGAGCAGCACCTTCTCCAACAGTTCATAGACACCAACACCCTTCTTAGCCGAGATTTCCTGGCACTGGTACTTACCGCCCCAGTCCTCTACCAAGAGGTTCATATTGGCCAAGTCCTCACGGATCTTGTCAGGGTTGGCACCTGGCTTATCAATCTTGTTGATGGCGAATACCATCGGTACGTTGGCTGCCTGAGCATGGGCAATGGCCTCCTTGGTGGTAGGCATCACAGAGTCGTCGGCAGCGACGATGATGATGGCGATATCCGTCACCTGAGCACCACGGGCACGCATAGCCGTGAAGGCCTCGTGACCAGGGGTATCCAGGAAGGTGATACTATGACCATCCTTCAGCTTCACATTATAGGCACCGATGTGCTGTGTGATACCACCAGCCTCACCAGCAATCACGTTGGTGTTGCGGATGTGGTCGAGCAGAGAAGTCTTACCATGGTCCACATGACCCATCACCGTTACGATAGGAGCGCGACTGATCAAATCGTTCTCATCGTCCTCCTCCTCGGTAATGGCGTTCTGCACCTCAGCAGAAACATATTCAGTGGTGAAGCCAAACTCGTCAGCAACGATATTGATGGTCTCAGCATCCAGACGCTGGTTGATAGACACCATGATACCGATAGACATACAGGTACCGATGACCTGGTTGACACCTACGTTCATCATGGTAGCGAGCTCAGATACGGTCACAAACTCCGTGAGCTTGAGTACCTTGCTCTCGGCTGCCTCGGCTGCCATCTCCTCGTTCATGCGCTCTGCTACAGCATCACGCTTCTCACGACGATACTTGGCACCCTTCTTGTTCTGGTTCTTGGAAGTCAGACGAGCCAAGGTCTCCTTGACCTGACGTGCTACTGCCTCATCATCCACCTCCAAGGGCTTGACAGGACGGTTCTTCTTATTCTTCTTACCACCTGCCTGCTGTTGCTGGCGATTGTCAGGACGCTGGTTATTGCCCTGCTTCTTGTTCTGCTGGTTGGCCTGCTTGGCAGCTGCCTCGATATCGACCTTATCGGTACGGATACGCTCACGCTTCTTGCGCTCGCCAGCAGCCTTCTCCTCACGCTCCTTGCGACGCTCCTCCTTAGACTTCTTCTTAGGACGCGTGCTCTGATTGAGCGAGTCGAGGTCAATCTTACCCAACACGTTCAGCTGAGTGGCTGGTTTCATGAAGTCACCAGGGGTCTTGGCCAGTGTCGAAGCCTCCTGTTCAGCAGCAGTTTCCTCTGCCTCCTCGACATCATCCTCCTGCACATCCTCGTCGGGAGCAGCAACAGGAGCCTGTTCAACGACCTCTTCTTCAACTTCCTCCTTCACGGGCTCGGGAATCTCGGCAGCGACCTCGGGCTCTGGTTCGGGTTCTGGAGCAGGGGCTGCCTTAGGCTTACCAACGGTGCTGAGATCTATCTTACCAATCGTCTTCAGTCCGACACGCTGTTCGATCATCTCTTCCGTCTTGGTGATGGCCTTCTCAACCTTTTCAACCTTCTCCACTTTCTTTTCTTTGGCTTTCTTGGTAAATATCAAGTCTGCCTGAGTCTTCACAGCCTTGTCGGTGCTGAATTCGTCGACCAATGCCTGGTATTGCTCATCGGAAATCTTGGTGTTGGGCGACACATCGTCCTTCACCTCGCCAAGGTTGTTCTTCTTTTTCAGGAAATCAACTGCCGTTTGAAGTCCTATATTCAGTTCTGATAATACTTTATTTAATCTGACTCCCATCTATTCAAATTTGATAGTTTAAAAAATAATAAGTAATGATTACTCAAACTCTGCCTTGAGCACCTCGATGACATGGTCAACAGTCTCTTCCTCGAGGTCGGCCTTCTCAATCAGCATCTCACGAGGTGCATTCAAAACGGCCTTGGCGGTGTCAAGACCAATAGCCTTGATAGAGTCAATAATCCACTGGTCAATCTCATCAGAGAACTCGTCGAGGTAGATATCCTCATCGGCCTCACCCTCATTGACCACACGGAATACGTCGATAGTATATTCAGTCAGCATAGAGGCCAGCTTGATGTTCAAACCACCCTTACCGATAGCCAGCGACACCTCTTCGGGCTGGAGGTAAACCTCTGCCTTGTGCTCCTCGGGATTGAGCTTGATGCTCGTCACCTTGGCAGGTGACAGGGCACGCTGGATAAACAGCTGGGTATTGCTGGAATAGTTGATGACATCGATATTCTCGTTGCACATCTCGCGAACGATACCATGAACACGGCTACCCTTCACACCTACGCAAGCGCCTACTGGATCGATACGGTCGTCGTAGCTCTCAACGGCTATCTTGGCACGCTCACCAGGCATACGGGCAATACGGCGAATGGTAATCAGACCATCCTGAATCTCGGGAACCTCAGCTTCGAGCAGACGCTCCAGGAACTGCGGGCTGGTACGTGACAAGATGATTCGGGGGTTGTTGTTCTCGTTCTGTACCTCCTTGACGATGGCACGAATGGTCTCGCCCTTGTGGTAGTTGTCTGCAGGAATCTGCTCCGCCTTGGGAAGATGCAGCTCGTTGCCCTCATCATCGATCAGCAACACCTCGCGCTTCCACATCTGATAGACCTCAGCGGAAACGATCTGTCCCACCTTGTCCTTGTACTTGTTGTAGAGTGAGTCGTGCTCCAGCTCCAGAATCTTTGAAGCCAACGTCTGACGAAGATTAAGGATAGCGCGACGGCCAAACTTGGCGAACTCTACCTCTTCAGAAACCTCCTCACCGATTTCATAGTCGGGTTCGATCTTCTGTGCCTCAGTCAGGGCAATCTCCTTGTTCTCGTCTTTAACCTCACCGTCAGCGACTACGATACGGTTGCGGTGAATCTCGAAGTCACCCTTGTCGGGGTTTACAATGACGTCGAAGTTCTCGTCAGAACCAAACATCTTGGCAATCACATTGCGGAAGCTCTCCTCCAGCACGCTTACCAAGGTAGTACGGTCAATGTTCTTTGTCTCTTTGAATTCCTGAAAGGTCTCAATCATTGATGGACCCTTCGTTGTCTTTGTTGCCATAATTATTCTATTTTTTTCGATATTTTCGTTATTACGACTGATAAGAATTACTTGAAGTTCAGCAGATACTTGCAATACTTCACATCTGCAACAGCATAGGCCTTGTCAACCTCTACCAATACGGGGCGCTTCTTGCCCTCTTGGCGCTGCTTCTCCTTCACACTGACGACAAACGTCTCGTCGTCGCCTACCGACTTCAGTACACCCTGTACCTTCTGTCCGTCGTTCTGGAGGACTTCAACAACCTTTCCGACGTGGTTGCGATACTGCTCCATCACCTTAAACGGCTGGCCAATACCAGCTGATCCTACCTCCAATTCATATTCGCCAAGCTCCTCGCCCAATTTCTCCTGCAAGTAGCGGCTCAAGTCTGCACAATCCTCAATCCATACACCATCGGCATGGTCAATCTCAATCACGATGCGGTCATCGCTTGTCATTTCTACATCTACCAAATAGTAGTCGCCCTTCTCGAGCCACTCCTCCACTGTTGTCTTAATGACGTTCTTGTCTATCATATTCTTTTTGTTAATTAAAACAAGAATGAGAGGCTTCGTAAAGCCCCTCATTCCTCTGAACGGGTGCAAAGGTACGAATAATCCGCGAATACTGCAAGTATTTTGCTGATTTTCTTTCTTTTAGAGTTATTATTTCTCTGTTTTGCCCTTGTTTTCTTCTACAAACTGCTGGATAGCAGCTATCAAGGCATCGTTTTCCTCTGGTTGCTGGGCAGAGATGCGGAAGTATCCGCGAGAGAGTCCGTAGAAGTTATAGCAGTCGCGAATCAGCATGCCATGCTCGTTGATGAGGTAGCTTTTCAATTCAGCCCCAGTGGTGCTGTTTAAGTCGCAAAGCATGTAGTTGGTCTTGGTATCAAAGATGCGCATACCCTCAATTTTCCTCAGTTCACTACGCAAGCGTTGTGTCTCTGCGAGATAAGCGTTAACATCACTGACGGCAGGTTGTCCGTGCTGAAGGAGGAATTTGCCTGCCTCAATGCTTAGTGCAGGAACAGACCACGGATGACGTAAGGCTCGCAATAGCAAGATGGTGCTGGGATGGGCGGTAATGTAACCCAGTCGCAAGCCAGGAACGCTGTATTTTCTGCTCAGCGAATGAATCAGTATCACATTCGGCAGCCCTTGGACTTCGTGCGCTTCGAGCAGTGGTTCTTTGGTAAAGGTGCCATATGACTGGTCGATGACAAAGGTATAGCGTGGAGAACGACGTACCACATAGTCGACAAATCCTTTCTTCAGTACGTTTCCCGATGGATTGTTAGGGTTGCACACCCAATAAACGCGATCTTTCGGAAGCGTTGTCATATCGTCGTTACTTTCGTAGGTGATGAGATGCTTGTTGAGACGACAAGCATCGGCATACTCCGAATAGGTCGGTTGAGGAATGATAGAACATTTGTTGCGAAGCAGTTGCGCGATGATGTAGATAGCCTCGGTGGCGCCATTGGTGACGAGCACACTCTCGGGTGTGATATCCAACTGCTTGGCTATCAATTTCTCCAACTGTCGTGGCTGGGACTCCGGATAATTGGTGACGACATCAAAATGCGCCATCAGATATTCCTTCAGCGCACTGTGGTCAGCATGCTGAAAAATGGTAGAGCTGAAATTCATCTTCACCAAATCATCATAGCGATATCTATCATCTCCGTGTCCATCTATCATTTCTTTTGTTTTAGGTCTTGCGTTATTGGGCTATCACGTCTTGACGACTCTTAGCGTCAGACTATCGTTGTCAAAGACGATACCGGTGCTTTCTACAAAACGGCTAATCACCCCTTCTGTCGCCAGTTGCTGCGGTGTACCAATATGCAGTTGTTGGGGTTCCATCAGCCAAATGGTATCTGCTAATTGTAGCGTGAGTTCCACATCGTGTGTGGAGAGAAAGATCGTCTTCTGCTCCTGATGGGCGAGACGACGCAGCAACTGCATCATCTCCACCTTACTGGGGAAATCGAGGAAGGCGGTGGGTTCATCCAGATAGATGACGGGCGTTTGTTGGGCCAGTGCCTTGGCTATCATCACCTTCTGACGTTCGCCATCACTCAGTGTCTGAATCATGCGAGATGCCAAGGGTTCGATACCTGTCAGACGCATGGATTCGCGGATAATCCTATGGTCATCGTCAGAGAGCAGACCCCAGAAACCCGTATAGGGAGAGCGTCCCAACCCTACCAGTTCGGCCACCGTCATATTTCGCACATGAGGTTTCTCCGTGAGCACCACGCCAATCATCTGGCTTAGCTCCTTGTCGGAACAAGCTGAAAGAGATTTCTCCATCAAGAAAATGTCACCAGAGAGCACAGGCTGGAAAGCTGACAAAGTGCGCAGAAGGGTGGACTTGCCGATACCATTCCTTCCCAACAGACAGGTCAGTTCACCACTATGGATCTCGCCATTGAGCTGGCTGGCAACACATTTAGTGCTCCCTTTTGTCGTGTATCCGATGCTGAGGTTTTGTAGTATGACTGTTCCCATCATGCCACAAAAGTACAAAATTATATGGAATAACGTGCGATGAGAGCAGAAAAAATTGCATTTCTGCTCAATAAACCTGCATTGCCCGTCATGATGAGCTGCTTGCGAGCTCGCGTCATCGCAACATTGAGTTTACGATCAATGACATGTTTGGACGAAGGATGCTCATCATCCTCTTCTTCAAAAGAACTGGCAGTGAGGAAATCCAGTTGGTATGGGCGCTGGACGGTAAAGGAATAGATGATGACATCCCTTTGCGAGCCCTGATAACGCTCAACCGTATCGATACTGATAGCTTCCAGCTGGGGAATGTTTAAAAGTGCTATCTCGCGACGGATCATGGCAATCTGATTACGATAGGGCACGATGACACCAACAGTGCGGTCGGGGTCGAAACGCTGTGCACCATATTGGCGGAAGATGCGTCGAAGCAGGTCGGCAACCAGACGGGCTTCGGCTGGTGATACCTTATCAGAGAGTGTTTCCTCGCTGGCCGCAGTGGACAGGAAGAGGACACGATGCAGCTTCAGCTGATCGTCAAGGGCATCTTCAGAAGGTTCGTTGTAGTCGAGTCTGTCTTCTAACTGATGCGGACAGGGCACTGGCAGCAGCTGTTCACGACGATAGAAGAACTCATTAGGGAAGGCCGCTATCTCGGGATGCATGCGTCCTTGATACCGCAACAGACCCACGAAGTCTGTGCGACGGGCTTGTTGCTCCTGATGCAGCAAACGTTCGAAGAGAGACTGCCTGCAAGTGCGTAACCTTGGCTCGTCATCTGGCTGCACCACGATAGCCGGCAACTGTTTATGATCGCCAATGAGAATAAAGCGTCCTATGGCATCTGAGAGCAGGATACCGATGATGCTGGGCTCAAGGATCTGTGAAGCCTCATCAACGATACATAGCGAGAAGCGTTTCAGGTGGAACAGGGATGGGCGTGATTGCAAAGTAGAAGTCGTAGACACGATGACACGCGTCTTCAGCAGTCGTTTGCGAATCTCGTTGAGTTTGGGTCGTTCCCCCAACAACTGTTCGAGCAAGCGACCAGCGTAACGAGGGGCACAACTGTCCTCCTGTCCCAGTCGCAGATAGTCGATGTTGGCATCAGTCAGCATACCGCATATCTCATCAACAGCGCGATGGGTATAGGCTGTCAGGAGAAGGGAGGCATCGGGTGAACGCAATTCTTCTTCAACAAGAAAGCGTAGAGCCATAGAGGTCTTTCCAGTACCTGGAGGACCTTGCAACAAGAAGTAGTCGCGCGCCTGACGGGCTTTTAGCAGTATCTCGTCATAATGGGGGTGATACTTGTGCGACAGCGTGAGCGAAGTTTCTCTACGAGGACAGCGCTGTCCTATAAGCAGTGAACGCTTAGCTTCTGATGCCGTACAGAAGGAGAACACAGCGCGTAGGGCTGCTGAGAAGCTGGCATCTGAGGAGGCATGCTCGACAGCATAATGGCCAGGAGCAAAGAGATGGGCATTCTGCTGGCGCTCATGCAGTCGGACAACGACACGGCTATCAGTAAGGCTGACGATGCTACCTTTATAGAGGATGCTTTCGCGCACATCAGGCTTTTCCTTGTAGTGGTAAAGATAGACCATGTCACCTCTTCTGAAGTTGGGAATCACCTCAGAGGTATCAATGGACAGTTCGACCCTCTCTGCTGACTTGTCAGCGATGTCACCCATGAGAATGTTGCCCGTTTCAAGCTTTTCTGCCAATGGCATATTCCACAGGTCGGCAGCAGCGCTACCCTGCCCTTCCTGAACACCGACCTTCTGGGCCAGCTGTTCTCTAAAGACAAAGGTCAGCATGCGCTCCACATAGTCATGTTCATCGGCAGTCAGATGATGGAAGGGTTGTATCACCTGTTCCACTTCTTGACGGATATAGCGGCCAAAGAATTCACCCTTTTCCTTGTTCTCCAACAAAAGCCCTGCACGCAACTGAGGAACCACAGTAGCGAATCCCTCACGGGCCACTCTAACCTCCTGAGCGACAATGGCGTTGCGCAGACGGATGGCCTCACGAAACAATTGGTGGTAGTAGTTGACAACCAACAAACCTTGACGAGCAGGGTATTTGGAATATAATAGACGGATATCCACCCTATCGGGAGAAAGATGGAAATTGGTGCGTAACACACCATAGTATAACAACAGCTGGACATAGTGATCCTCCTTATGCTGCTGGGACATCCCTCGCTCGATATTCCAGTTCTTGCCGGACTTCTGCTCCACCAGCAGACGCATATCATCAGTCATCAAGTCTACACGCCCTTGCAGTCCCAACTGTTCGCAAACAAAAGAGGGCTCCAACAAGGCATGCTGGCGATCATATTCGCTGAACAGCACATCAACGGCCTCTCGGATGTTATCTACTTGTTGGCGACTATCGTCCTTGAAGGTGTGGGCATCAAAAGGCTGGCACGTGCAAAACTGTAATGCCTGTTCACGGAAACTGCTGCGAAGCGTCTCGCCATAGTCGAAATCAGAATGGTTAATCAGATCATCAAGTGCTGATCCAGCAAAGTTTCCCAACAATATCTGTTGGGAGTTGGCACGAGGTTTCAACCTGTTGAACAAATAACTGACAGGATGATGGCCATAGTCCTGAAAGCACGCGGCAATAGAAGAGATATCCACCAGAAAGTCGGGCTCCACTACGATGAGACCTGGTATCACGGTATTCCCATCGACAGTACAGTCCAAAAGGTTGAGTTGCATGTCTATAGCAAGGAGGCTGTTGAGAGCGGCTTCATCCTCAGAAATCTCCACACTAATGGGACCTGTGGCTGTCGAACCATAGATATGATTGCCGTCCCATCCTGTCACGATACAGCGTAGCGCGCGAATCTTTGTCTGTGGTGTGACGGCTACCGTCTTGCCTTTGGCTGGCAGGCGCGTCAGCAACTCATGGGGGATGGCCTCCTTGAAGACTGCCGAGATGAAGAGTGACAAGGCGCGCAAGTCGTAGTGCCAATCGTCAGCAGACACTGCCACATCGCCATTGGAATGATAACGCATCTGCTGGATAGCGATGCGCTCTCTCATGGCGATGCCATGATGCTTGCAGAGGTAATCAACTTGTGAGAAGACGTTGCCAAAACCTTGACGCGTATTCCTCAGCGCTTCCCCACATGTCAGAACCAGTGTCTCATGCATGAAGCAAAGCGAAGCTGCCGACGGTTCCCGTGTGGTCAGCTCCCTACAACGGTCAAAAAGTTCGTGAACGCTCACAACACATCACTCCACTCTCGATTCCATCGGATTACGCAGACCCTTGTAGCCCGTAAGATAGGCTTTGGCAGAGCCAAAAGAGAGGAACATATCCAGACGTACTGGGAGATGGTTCTTATCGTCAGTGATGTAGAAACGAATGAGCTCGTGGTTCTTGCCATTCTCACGCTCGATGAACGAGAATACCAGACAGCGATACTTCTTGTCGCTATTCTTCATCTTCACATTGGTAATACCATTGTATTTCAGCCATGAGTTGGCAATACTTGAAGCATCGGCAATGGGGAGAGGAATATTCTCACCCACCTTCAGCTTAGAGGCGTCGAAGTTGCGGGCACGCAGATAGACACTCATCATGTCGTAGATGCAGTCTTTATATTCTGACTCTTTCCAATTGTGCTCACCACGACTGTTGATCTCATGCTGCTTGAGGTGACAATTGCCATTGGGATAGGTGTACCACAGCTCGTCGACATAGTAGCGCTTACCCTCGCGGGCTCCCTTACGGAAATAGAGAGGGGCCAGACCCAGCGTCGTATAGCTGAGCAGTGTGTCGCGCATTACAAACATGTTGTCCAACTTGCTGTTGCCTCGCGTAATCAGACTACAACGGAAAGCGTCCTGTCCTTTGAAACTAGACTGTACGGTAGACATAGAGGCCGTACCGACCTTCATCCATACAAACTTCCAGTTGAAGTAGAGGTCATAACCTACAAACTCACCCGAATTAAAGGCAGTATTCTCAATGCCACACTGGGCAAACGATGTCATAAATGCTAAGTTAAGCAGACATAATGTTATCAGTCTCTTCATCATATTATATAACCTTTACGATTGTTTTTTAATATATTGTATACCAAGCTCTCTGGCTCGATCGGCATTACGGTTTTTCTGCTTCTTTTTGGCAGCAGCCTTCTTTTTGATGAGCTGCGAGGGCTTCTGCTGGTTGAGAGGCGTAGCCATCGGCTGCCACTGAAGGGTGATATCCCATTTGGCCTTCGTCTCTATCTCACGCGGATAGTAGAAGACGCGCTCAGCCTGAAGATTAGCATCATAGTTACCTGTATCCCATTTACCATTGTTGTTGCTGTCAATGAAGGCTTTGGCATAGAACTTACCTGGTTTGACATAGAAGAACTGTGCCGTACCATCAGGTTCCATCAAAGTACGGGCTATCTCTTTGTCACTTCTGTCAACGAGTTGAACGACAACTTTTCCAGAGTCTTGCAGACCACCGATTTCCAGGAAGAGCGTACCATAGTCATCGAGTGTTTTAACCTTGATGCCTTGTTTATAAGGCTTGCTAACCAGTCCGTAGATATCGACGAATGCTGCAGAATCCACCTCAAAGCTATATTCCACCCCAGGACGCCAATCGGCAAGCACCTCATAGCTCCGCAACTGATTGGCTTCTTGTCGGAACTCAAAAGGTGTATTATACCATAGCGTGTCTATCTTTGAATAGAGGTGTATAGCTGCTGTATCCAACTGAGCCAGTGGCGATGGTGACTTGATATGGATGACGTAGTCTGGGTCCATAGCCTGAGGCACCCCATATATCATCTCCAAAGGTTTAACGGGGTATATGCTGTCATAGGGCTCTTCTCGTTTACGCTTTTTCTCTTGCTTCTTTTGCCAAGCCTCATATTCTTTCTCTCGCGCCTTCTGTCGTTTGGCATACGATGTCTTGGCCAAAGCCTCAATGGTATCCGTCTTGTTGACCAGCTGCCCTGTGGAGTCTGTCATCAGATAGTCCATCGCGAAAGACAAGGTGTCTTGATTAATCAGCAAGGTATCACGTATCCAGTAGGTGAGCGAGTCTTGCTTGACATTACTCTCCAGAATAAACGCATCCTCAGCATTGAAATTCAACCCACGGATGACGGGCAACTGCTCGTTGCCATAGCTGAAAAAGATGTTGATGCGGTCAGGATCCTTGCGTTCCGTCTTCAACAGATAACGGTCTGTCTGCAACTCCTGGAAAGCCAGCAGCACGAGGTTATCAGGGAAGAAATGCATATATTGAACCTGACGGATGCTGTCTATATGCAACGTATCGCGCCAAATGGTATCTTGCCTCATGTCGAGTTTGGCATAGGGTTTGAAGGTGTCGTGGGAGAAGGCGATCATCTCGCTCTTCTGCGAAAACTTATAGTCACCATCAGCATCCTTGAGGGCATAGACACGATATTCGCCAGCAGCAACACCTTTGATGACAAAGTGTCCGTTGGCATCTGTCCGCGACACACGCAACAATGGCTTTTTACGGAAGGCAGAATCAGCCAGGTCATCATATAAACCAACAAGGATGCCCTCCTGAGGCTCCAGATTTTCAGCACTGATGACTGTACCCGACACCTCCAACGTGTCTATCTGGCTACCCGTCGAGAACGTAAAGGTATAATTGCCTAAGGGGTTTCCTTCGTTGTTGTCAGTAATGGCATCACTGAAGTCAATCGTGTATGTCATATCGGGCTTCAGAGTGTCTTTCAGCTCAACGATAATCTTCTTGCCTGTTGCCTTAATTTCAGGCATCTCTAATTGAGGCGGCGATACGATGACATTCTGCGAAGCATCAGCCAGCTTGATATACTCATCGAAGAAGATGCTGACCTTCTTGGTCTTGACGCCCGTAGCCTTGTCGGCTGGTGTGCTACCCACTATCTTGGGTGGGTCTTCATCATACCATCCTCCATCAGGCGAACCCATACGAGCACAACCAGCTATGGCTAAAACCATCAATATGAGATAGAGCAGTTTCTTCATGCGTTCAATGTCAATAGTTGTTCGATATGCTCGCGGCTATTGCTTAGTCTGGGTACCTTATGCTGTCCGCCCAGCTTACCACGAAGCTTCAGCCAATCGTTGAATAGTCCCTTGCGCGCTGGGATAATCTCCAGGTGCTGTAGGGTGATGTCTTTATAGCGCTTTGCCTCATAGTCGCTGTTGATTTCCTGAAGGCGCTTGTCCAGCAGGTCGGCAAACAGTGCCAAGTCGTTGGGTGACTTGGAGAATTCCACAAGCCACTGATGGCGGCATTTGGCATTAGCATCCATGAATACGGGAGCAGCCGTGTATTCGAGCACCTCTGCACCAGTCTGTTCACAAGCATAGGCCAGTCCCTGTTCGGCATTGTCAACAATCAGCTCCTCGCCAAAGGCATTGATAAAACTCTTGGTGCGTCCGCTGATGACAAACTTATAGGGATTGGTAGATGTGAAACGGACGGTGTCACCAATCTTATAACGCCACAGTCCGCACGGCGTGCTGATGATCATGGCGTAGTTCTTGTCTTTTTCGACACCCCAAAGGGGAACGATATCGCCACCATCCATAGGCTCGAACTCATAGAAGACATCGTAGTCAAGCATCAGGAGCATCGACTTGTCTGACGGATCGTTCTGGAGCCCGAAAAAGCCTTCTGAGGCATTATACGTCTCCATATAGTGCATATTGGACGACGTAATCAGTTGCTCGTACTGTTTGCGATAAGGCGTGAAAGCCACACCACCATGGAAGAATACTTCGATGTTGGGCCATACCTCCTCCAGATGTGTCTTTCCCGTGATTTCCATCATGCAGTTCAGCACAGAAAGCATCCACGAAGGCACACCCGAGATGTTCGTCACATTCTTGTTCATCGCCTCACGGGCGATACGCTCGCGCTTGATTTCAAAGTCGCTGAGCAGTGCCGTCTGTTTCTTGGGCACACGGACAAGGTTGGCCAGTGGATTGATATTCTCGATGAGGATGGCACTGAGGTCACCCACCAACGAGTCCTTGACATTATAGTTGGGTGAATGACTACCACCAAGTATCAGAGCTCTTCCATCGAAAATCCTCGATTTGGGGTTGTTCTTCAGATACATCGCCACAGCATCGAAACCGCCCTTGTAATGCATCCGTTTCAGACCTTCCTGGCTAACGGGGATGAATTTCGACTTATCATTGGTTGTGCCCGATGACTTGGCATACCACTTGACGCGACCAGGCCAGAGGATATCAGCCTCACCATGTCGCATCCTGTCGATGTCGCCCTTCAGCTCTTCATATGTATTCACGGGAGTATGACGGATGAAGTCCTCATAGCCCTTCATACCGCCAAAAGCGTGATTGCGTCCATATTCCGTGTCCTTAGCCTCTTTGAGTAGCCGGTTCAAGACTTCCTGTTGAAGGATTTCACCTTCTGCCAGATGTTTGTTCAACTGGTGCTGACGAGGTTCAAAGACCTTTCTTACTATGCTGGTAATACTCATTATTGTTTCCCTATTCGCCTGCAAAATTACGCAAAACCATTGCAAAGGTGCAAGAGCCTGCGTTAAAAAATCACAAAATCAGGAAGTTTGAGAAATGACAAGGAAGAAAATCCCTGTCATTTCTTAACGCTGTTGCAGCGGGTGGTATAGAACTGTCGGAAGTCTGACCATTTGTAGTACGGATACTGTGTCGTGGGCAATGGCAGGCTAGCCTCAACACCATTGAGCAAGCACTTTACAAGGATGTCCTGCGGATGTTTCGCATGGCGATAGAACACCAGCTGGATATTGCTAGCCTTACACGTCTGCCAGTTCTGATAGCAGTTCTTCACCTCATAAGGATCCTCAGGGTCACGATCGGCACCATTGATACCCATCAGTATGGTCAACGGACCAATACAAGTGTCGTGTCCGAAACGTAAGTCGGAGATATGATTACTGCTGCCATTCAATACGGCATCTGCCTTGTTGATGATATCCTCAAGAATGGGAATCATCTGATACTGAGGGCCAAAGACCCACGAATAAGTACCGAGGTTATTACCCTCCCACTCGCTCATGATCTCCTCATCGGAGATGATGTTACCCATCATTCCCTCATGGCCGATACTGGGCAATGAGGTGTAGAGGTTGATCAGATTGCTTCCGATATGGTGCAGATTGCCAGGCAGACCTTCTGTACTGGTAAAGACACGAGAGATGATCTTGCTCCTCAATGCGTCTTCGCCCTTGAACTGACTACGATTCTTCTCATAGCGAGGCTTGACATTCTTGGGATAGTCGTGCTTGACGGGGTTCTGCCTGTCAGTAGGCACCACACCGTCGAGTGTGAAACGTGATGACTGTTCACGAATCTCTATCTTCGGATTACACTGCACGAGCTCCTGACAGAAGGCCGACATACTGAGTACGCAACGTCCTACCAGTGAGGAGATAGCCAACACGTTACCACCATTCTTGAAGACCTCTGGGAAGTTGTTATACATCACGCGGGCAATGTGCTGATGCTGTTCCCAACCCAGGTCCGTCAGTTCACTGACACCCGTTTTCAACTCTTCCTTCACTGCCATGAACTTCTTATAAAAGGCCTCTCCCTCAGCTGTAAGCTGGTGCTTGGAGTTAGCGGTAGTCAGCAGGCTGTCCAGTTCATTATAGAGATACGGACTCCAATAGTAGCGTGAGCCGTGACGTGCATAATGACTGATATAAAACGGCTGATAGCCGCTAGGCGCCTTAGTCAGGCTGACAGTGCTAAACGAGTACGGATAGTCCGTACCATAAGCCTTTCTCGGATCTGCCTTCAGTTGGTCAAGTGCCGATGAACCCTGTGCCAAAGCAATGATGGCAAGGCATATCAGAGACAGTGTCGTCAAGAGTTTCTTCATATATTCATTGAGGTTAATTGATTATTCTTGCCCCTCTGCAAAGGCAGCAGCCTCTGCTTCGGCTATGATTTCCTCACGGGTCTTCTCGCGAGGAGCGGCAGTGATGTCGTCGAGAGTCAGCTCGTCCAGAGACGACGCAGGATCATGGGGACGGTTCTCCTGATCCGTCGTCGTAAAGCGACTGTGATCGGGAGAACCGTTCCCACGATCCGCTTGTCCTACGATGAAATCGGGATTCTCTAGTTTCTCTGGATCGGGAGCCACCATCACGGGTTCTTCCTCCATCTTGGTACGATCGGCCTTCACGGCAAAGATGGCATCGATAAACTGTGGCTCGCGACGAAGGCGCTGCAGGGTATCCTTGGCAGCCTTCTGCTGGCTCTCCTTCTTAGAATAGCCCGTACCTTTCGAGCCTTCCAGCCCCTCGATAAACACCTGTGTGGTGAACACGGGACTATTGTTCTCGTCACGCGTCTGTTCTAAATCGCGGAACTCCATCTTAACACGGTTCTTCTGGCTCCACTCCAGCAGTTTCGACTTGAAGTTGACCTCCTTATAGGCTACCTTGTCGATATTGATAAGTTGGTTCAGGATACGGCGCTCCATAAAGCGCATGCATGCTGAGTAACCACGATCCAGATAGATGGCACCAACCAGTGCCTCGAATGCGTTGCCACTCATATAACTATTGTGTGCATTACCACGACTAGCCGTATGGATCAGTTGTGGAATGCCCATCTCCTGAGCCAGCTTACCCAACGTGTCGCGACTGACCAGCTTAGAGCGAGTATTGGTGAGGAATCCCTCGCGCTTGCCCTCGAAGTGGCGATAGACGATATGGCCTACCACAGCATCGAGCACGGCGTCGCCCAGAAATTCCAGTCGCTCATTGTTCTGTGGACGCCCCTTCTCGTTACGTCGTCCAACACTTTTGTGCAGCAAAGCCTGTTTATAGAGCGAGATATCGTGGGGATAGAAGCCCATGATACGATATAGAGCCGAAAAAAGCTCCTTCTCCTTTCGGAAAGGGAGCTTGATTCTATCAATGATGTCGTTAACCCACATACTTTTTGAATACTACGCAGGCGTTGTGACCACCAAATCCAAAGGTGTTGCTGAGCCCGGCACGAACCTCGCGCTTCTGAGCCTTGTTGAAGGTGAAGTTGAGGTTGTAGTCGATCTCCTCGTCCTCATCACCCTCCTCGTGGTTGATCGTGGGAGGAATGATATCGTTCTTCACA
Organism: uncultured Bacteroidales bacterium; assembly: GCA_902799655.1. GTDB lineage: Bacteria > Bacteroidota > Bacteroidia > Bacteroidales > Bacteroidaceae > Prevotella. Next base: position 6,009 of record CADCBH010000020.1, on the reverse strand, counting down.
GCCAGTACAGTGGCCATAGCCTCTACAGCACCAGCGGCACCCAGCAGGTGACCAGTCATCGACTTAGTTGACGAGATGTTCAGCTTGAAGGCTGCATCTCCAAAGACCTCCTTGATGGCCTTGGCCTCTGAGATATCGCCAACGTGGGTTGACGTACCATGAACGTTGATGTAGTCGATGTCCTCGGGCTGCATACCAGCATCCTCAAGGGCATTCTTCATCACGAGCTTGGCACCCAGTCCCTCGGGGTGAGAGGCAGTGATATGGTGAGCGTCGGCACTCATGCCTGCACCAACCATCTCTGCATAAATCTTGGCACCACGGGCTTTGGCGTGCTCCAGTTCCTCAAGAACCAGACAGCCGGCACCCTCAGCCATAATGAATCCGTCGCGGCTGGCGCTGAACGGACGGCTGGCCTTCTCAGGCTCGTCGTTGCGTGTCGACAGGGCATGCATGGCGTTGAAACCACCTACACCTGTTGCGCAGATAGCAGCCTCAGCACCACCACCCAGGATGATGTTGGCCTTACCCAAACGAATCAGGTTGAAGGCGTCAGCCAGGGCGTTGCTCGATGAAGCGCAGGCGCTGGCAGTGATATAGTTGGGGCCATGGAAGCCATACATAATTGAGATTTGTCCGGCAGCGATGTCGGCAATCATCTTAGGGATGAAGAAGGGGTTGAATTTAGGACCTTCGGCCTCGTGTACACCATAGTACTTCACCTCGTCTTCGAAGGTCTTGATACCGCCGATACCTACACCAAAGACAACACCGATGCGGTCCTTGTCTTCTTTCTCCAGATCCATAGCGCTATCCTCTACAGCCTGCTTGGCAGCAATCAGTGCCAGCTGGGTATAACGGTCCATCTTGCGGGCCTCTTTGCGATCCAGATAGTCGTTCACGTTGAGGTCTTTCACCTCACAGGCGAACTTGGTCTTGAAGTTGGTGGTATCAAAACTGGCGATGGGAGCTGCACCGCTCTTACCGGCCACGAGGTTCTTCCAAGTCTCCTCGACGGTGTTACCCAGTGGTGTAACGGCACCCAGACCTGTTACTACTACTCTTTTTAATTCCATATGCTAACAATAAAGCATAGTGGTTGCTTCTGGTAGGAAGCAACCACTATGTTTTGTAAAAAATTTATTTTGCGTTCTCCTCGATGTATGCGATAGCATCACCAACAGTACCGATCTTCTCAGCCTTGTCGTCGGGGATAGAGATACCGAACTCCTTCTCGATCGTTAGTGAAACTTGCTTCGGGCTTAACCTCTGCCTCATCAACACCGAGTTTGTCTACGATAATAGCCTTTACTTTGCTTTCAATTTCTGACATAATTCTTTCTCTTTAAAATGTTAATAATTGAATTCTTTTTTACCTTAGCAGCAACCAAAGGGTCGCTTAGCGGGTGCAAAGTAACACAATTTTATTGACTTACGCAAATTTTAAGACTAAAAAAGCACTCGTCATTGCACAATCACCCCTTAATTGTGCACATTTTCGTACATTTTACGGGTTATTCCTACACTATTTCTGCATTATCGTTGCTCTCTACGCAAGGGATAATGGTTGCGAAATGCCTCAAATTGCGAAGGGTCGGCCTTCAACTTCTGACTATCAATCAGCGGGTTATACAAATCCAATGCACACCCCGTATCAGGTGTGCCATCAGGTAATGGTGGAGGCATGATGCGACCAGGATTGGGCAGATGGAAATGGCGACAGAGGACATCAATGACCATATTGTCAGCATTCACCTTACCATCAGCTGAATAACCTGCTATATGGGGTGTACCGATAAAGATACGCTCCAGTAGATCGAGGTTCAGGTGGGGCTCGTTCTCCCAAACGTCGAGCACGGCATCACGCACCAGTCCCTGTTGCAGGGCACGGAGCAGAGCCTGATTGTCGACCACCTCTCCACGACTGGTGTTTATTATATATGGTACGCGCACAAGTCTCTGAAAGAAAGCCTCATCAGCCAGATGCCATGTAGCATATTCGCCCTCACGGGTCAGCGGCACGTGGAAGGTGATGACGTCACAGCATCGCTCAATCTCGTCAAGAGAGACGAATGACTGTTCGTTCAGACCCCTGTCGTCCCCTAACTTAGGGGACAATATAGCCAATGGCGGATCGCATACCAGCACATGCATGCCCAGCCGTTGGGCAACGGTTTTGACCCGAGATCCTACATGGCCACACCCCACGATACCTATCGTGGCATCCTTCAGCTTCAAGCCACGCTCGCGTTCAAGGAGCAGGAGTGTACACTCCAGATACTGTGCCACTGAGGCAGCATTACAGCCAGGACAGTTGGTCCACGCGATGCCTGCCTGTTGCATATAGTCCGTGTCGATATGGTCGAAACCGATGGTTGCGGTAGCCACCAATTGCACCTTACTGCCACCTAGCAACGCTTCGTCACAATGCGTTCTGGTGCGCACGATGAGTGCGTCGGCATCCTTCACATCAGCTGCCGTGATGGCCGCTCCACCCAGATATACGACCTCGTCAGCCAGCATATCCAACTTCTCGCGGATATAGGGTATCTTATCGTCTACTACTATCTTCATTGCGCTGCAAAAGTACAAACTTCCTGCCGATCCTCCAAATTTGAAGTCCTTTTTTATTTGAAAAAATACTTGCACTTAAAGACCCGCATCCCTGCGAGTCTTTAACCTAGAAAAACAAAGCAAATGTTTTCTTTCTAAAAAAAGGATCAAATGAAAAGAATCTGATGCAAATATATGTTTTATTGCATCAGATTCCAAACATTAGTGTGATTTCTTCGTGATGTTGTTGCGACAAGAGGCGCTCATTATGACAATTCAGCCTGACAGCCCTTGTTTTTGTCGCAAAGAGGTCTTATCCGAACCAGTGTTGGTCGCTCTCCAGGCCAGCATGCAACTTCACGCGATGTTGCAGTTCAGCCACCTTCTGAGCCAGCTCCTGATTGCGCTTTGTCAGACGGTTGTTCACCTCGCGCATCTTCTCTATCTTCTCCACGAGCTGTTCCTTCTCAGGACTCACATACCGTTCCTTGAATTGGCGTGAGGCCACAACAGCTCTCCACACGATGAAGCCCATCAAGAGCATGCTGAACAGCTGAATCAACAAGATAATCACACCAGTCTTACGGATGCCTGAACTCATATGACTCATCATGACGGTAGCATCCTCCATCGTAACGTCGGCAAAGAGCACACCAACGATACGCCCGTTGCCATCTTTGATAGGAATGGAATAGGTACACATCAGGATATTGAGCGCCTCTCCGACATAGGCATCCGTCCACTTGTGCTGACCCTGCATAGCCGTCTGATACCAGCTGCGCTGGGTATAGTCGAAATTCAGCACTCGCGTTTGCATATAGGTACTAGCCGTACGTTTACCCTTGCTTATAATACTAGGCTGGTCATCGTAGGTATAGGGCAGATAGAGACCACTCTTTCCCTTACCTTTATAGTAGTTGGGAACAAAGGCCAGACCCACGCCAATGATATGCGGGTTCACCTTGATGATCTGCGAGGCGATGCTATAGCTAGTTTCAGGAGAACCAAGTGCCAGATGTACGGTGCGCTCGGCGTTATTGATGGCTGTCTCCACCTCAGTCTTGACAACGGCCACGCGCTGGCTCTCTGCCATATCGCGCTGGGCTTTAGCCAGCAGCTCGTTTCTGGCGCCATAGCGGGCCATAAAGTACTGTACAGCACCTATCACCTCAATGAGGATAGCCGCTACGACAACGAGCGTTATGGAATATCTCCTTATTTGCTTCATGTGCTTCTACTCACTTCAAATGCGCTGCAAAAGTACAAACTTCCTACGGATTATCCAAATTTACGCCCAATTTTTCACATCAGATTCTATTAGTTATCAGCCGACATCACCTTTTTGACACTACCGTCACTCATACGAACAATAACAATGCCATTAGCTTTATCTGTCTGCCGACCATCAAGCAGATAGCGGTTCTTGACAGTTGCGTCAGTGGTGCCCTGAAGTTCGTTGATACCTGCTGTCTGAATATTAAACTTACTCCAATTAGGAGCCTGGCGATACAATTCTTCTGTGCCAGCAGGAACATATAGGGTAACGCCCTCGTATTTTTTGAAAGCATATTCTGAAATTACTGGAGGAGTCATCATCTTGGCAGTAATGGAACGCAACTTAGCATACCATCCCTCTTCTTCCATTTCGAAGACTTGGAAGGCACCGTCCTCGATCGTTGTCAGTGTTGACGGAAGATAGACGTCTTGCAAATCCAGACACTGGTCATAGGCACAACTTTGAAGGGTGGTCACACCTTCAGGGATGTTGGCAACTGTCAATCCATCGCACCATTGGAAGGCATTATAACCTATCGTGGTCACAGATGATGGAATGACGGTATTCTTGCAACCTTTAATCAACGTATTAGTAGCGGTCTCAATGACTGCGTTGCAGTTGCCACGCGAATCGAATGTGGTATTCTCCTCAGCCACACTGATACTTTCCAATGGCGTATGTGAAATAGACTGACCCTGGAAAAAGTGCACTTTCTTGGGAATCTGGATGCTCGTCAGTCCACACTCCTGAAATACGAGGCTCTCTATTTCCGTCACGGCGTCAGGCAACACGCATGTTTTCAAGCTTGTGCAGCCTTTGAAGAGTCTTGGCCACAAGTGCTCAACACTTTCAGACATCTTGACGGACGAGAGGTTGCTGCAATCCTCGAAAGCGCCATCGGCTAACCACGTAACGCTATTGGGGATGACTATTGACGTCAATCCCGTACAGCCATAAAATGCCTCTTCTCCTATCGTCTCCAGCTTATTAGGCAACTCGATGGAAGTCAGGCTCAAACATCTCCAAAACGCCTTTTCCTCTATTTTTGTTACACTCTGAGGAATATTGATACTCTTCAACTTCTCATCGCTGAGGAAACAGGCAGAGCCTATCAGTGTCACATCACCCAACAGGTTGACGGTTTCCAATTCGCCACAAAGGTTAAAGACTGCACCACGGAGCTCGGTAATATTAGCAGGAACGGTAACGTTACGCATTCTTCCACACTGGTGGAATATCGAATTAGGCAAGTAAGTCATACCGTCCATACGGGGAACGTCAGAAAGAGCGGTCGCCATAAAGGCTGCATCATCAATCTCAGTAACACTGGCAGGAATCGAAACGGACGTCAGATTCCCGCAAAAGGAGAACGCCTCTTTGCCGATACTCTTGAGTCCATCGGGCAATACAACTGAAGTGAGTTTTGTACTAGCAAAAGCTTCACGACCGATACTAACAATACCTGCAGGCAGCTCAATGCTCTCCAGCATGGTGTATCCAAGGAAATAGTCGGGTATCGATGTCAGCTGACTAGAGAGTTTGAACGACTTCAATTCCTGACAGGCCCAAAAAGCTAGTATTCCGATTTCCGTTACACTGTTTGGTAGTTCCACACTCTGCAGGAAATTGCAATTATCAAAAGCCCTAGCACCTATACTTGTAATCGTATTGGGGATAGAGACCCCTTTTATGTCAGAACTTACCGCCATAAAGGCATCGTCGCCAATCTTCGTCACGGTATATCCGTTAGCTGAAGACGGAATGGTAACAAAATAATCGCTACTTGAGCCCCATATAACACCTTCTTCGTCTATCTCTCCAATACCTACCTGACAGGTCTTCGCCTGTTCGCTAATAACCTTCATCTTAAGGGTGACACCTTCAACTGTCTGAACCGTAAAGACATCACCATCAGCACAATATGCCACCACTGGCAGCGTCACCAGCAATAAGCTCCATAGCAGTTTCTTCATAATTGCTCCTTTCTTTATTTAACGATTATACTATTCAACACGAACACATCTTATTTTCTGCAAATATATAGCTTTCCCACGACATATGCAAATATAAATACGAAAAAACATTAGTGTCCACTAAATAAAATTAAGAGTCAATTGACCATCATCAGCAACATATTCAGGTTCCTTGGTAAAGAGTTCCTTAATAGGAGTCTTATCCAA
>CADCBH010000019.1 GCA_902799655.1 uncultured Bacteroidales bacterium | reverse complement strand
TCTTGGGCGAGAGCAGCAAACAGTTTTTTGCCTTCTGTGCTATTGATGGGCGTAGAGATGCCATAGTGACGAGCCAGCACGCGATAGACATTGCCGTCAACCACTGCTGCCGGCAGGTCGAAGGCGATGCTGCCGATGGCTGCTGCTGTATAGTCGCCTACACCTTTGAGGGACTTAATACCCTCTATCGTGGTGGGAAAACCGCCAAGTGCAACCACTTGCTTGGCAGCCGTATGTAGGTTGCGGGCACGACTGTAATAGCCCAGTCCCTGCCATTCGCGCAACACTTCATCCTCCGTGGCATTGGCCAAGGCCTCTACTGTAGGCCAACGTACGATAAAGCGTTCCCAATATGCCTTCCCCTGTTTCACTTGTGTCTGCTGAAGGATGATTTCCGACAACCAGATAGCATACGGATCACTTGTTTCCCTCCAGGGAAGCGTCCGTCCGTTCTCCTTAAACCATTCAAGTATCGTTGTCGTAAAACTCATTGCGCCTGCAAAGGTACTAAAAAAACTTTAAACTATCAACTCCGAGCTTTAAACAAATAGACGGAACTCGTCGAAAGACAGGGGGTATTTGGTCGAAAGTGGTTTTGATAGTATCATGATTTATCATACCTTTGCGTCAGAAATAAAAACAAAATGCAAAGAATTATGAAACAGATGAAACAACTCAGAGTATTTCTCGTGACAATGATGCTGACCATCTCAGCTGTAGTAATGGCTCAGAAGACCACCGTAACAGGCGTGCTGATGGACGAGAACCTTAAAGAAGGTGAACCGTTTGCCACCGTTCGTATCTTCAAAGAAGGCAAGCATAGCAAGCCTGTCGCAATGTTTCTGACTGACGAGAACGGTAAGTTCTCTCAGGAAGTAAAGGGTAAGGGGCGTTTCGACATTGTGTTCAGCAGTATTGGCAAGGAAGATGTCTCCAAGACTGTAGAACTGGGCAAAGAGACACCCGTCAATCTTGGCACTATATACATCAAGGATGGAGAGACGATGCTGAAAGGCGTAGAGGTGGTAGCCCAGAAGCCCCTTGTGAAGATGGAGGTTGACAAGATGAGCTACAATGTAGCCGAGGATGAAGATTCCAAGACATATACCGTACTCGACATGTTGCGCAAGGTTCCTATGGTCACGGTAGATGGTCAGGACAATATCAGTGTCAACGGTTCCTCGTCGTTTAAGGTCTATGTCGATGGACTTCCCAACGTGATGTTCTCTTCAAATCCTTCGATGGTATTCAAGAGCATGCCAGCCAGTGCTGTGAAGAGCATTGAGGTTGTTACCAATCCTGGTGCCAAGTATGATGCAGAAGGAGCTGCAGGAGTGCTGAACATCGTCATGAACAAGCAGAATCCTCAGGCAGCCCAAAGCATGAACGGCTACAATGGTAGCATTCGCGCCACTGCCGGTAACCGTCAGTTGGGTGGCAGCGCTTTTCTGAGCGGGCAGCAGGGTAAGCTATCCTACAGTGCTAACGTGATGACGAGCTATAATACGCCTGGAAACACCACGACCACGATGGAACAAATCCAGGATAACGGAACCTCGCAGGTACTGACTTCAGAAAATAATGTCAAGACGCCGTTCACCATGGGTAGTCTGACCCTCGGGTATCAGATTGACGACATGAGCATGTTGAATGCGACAGCATCTATCAACAGCATGTCGATGAAGAGCAACGGAACCACATGGACAACCATGGCTGGTGCCCCCTACGGTGGCGGATTCAACTATGGCAGCACAACCGACATGAAGAACTCTCGCACCTCCTTTAATGGAAGCTTGGACTATCAGCGTTTCTTCAACAAGGAGCACACCCACTCGCTGGCCCTCACCTATCAGTTGAACTATAGTCCTGCCACCACAGAGATGACGAACAATTTCAGCACCAATTCAACCGTTATCGATCTGACAAACAGATATTCTGAGAATAAAGACAAGACCACCAACCACATTTTCCAAGTGGACTATACGATGCCCATTGCTACAGGACAAAGCCTGGCTATAGGCAGCAAGCTCCAGTTGCACGATGCCACCTCCGACTCTAAATACTATCTGAAAGATGTCTTCGACCCCAAGACCAGCAGCGAGTATGAATACAAGAATACCATTCTGGCCGGATATGGAGAATATACTGGCAAATGGAATAAGTTTGGCGCCAAAGCTGGTGTCCGCTACGAATTCACATGGCAGGAAGTAGATTATAAGGTTGGCAATGGCGAGGACTTCAAGACCAGCTATGGTAGCCTCGTCCCCACCGCCAGTCTCCAATACAATCTTGGTACGGGCAGCAATCTGGGTCTGACCTATAACATGCGCATCTCACGTCCTGGTATCTCATACCTCAATCCCTACGTTGACAAGACCAACCCCATCGCTTTGTCTTACGGTAATCCAGACCTTGATGTCGAGAAGGCCCATAACATTTCACTGGTTTACAATATGTTCACCACGAAGTTGATGGCCAACATCAACGTTCACTACAACTTCACGGACAATGGCATCTCACAATATAGCTTCTATGACAGCAACAACCTCTTGAACACCACATACGGCAATATTGTCAAGAGCCATCAGACGGGTCTGAGCGCCTATGTGAACTACCTGTTGACGAAGAATACTCGTCTGTTTATGAACGGTGCCGTCAATTATGTCGACCTGAGTAGCAATGCTCTCGGCCAGAGCAACAATGGATGGACTGCCAACATCATGGGGGGCCTGCAACAGACACTCCCTTGGAACTTGAAGCTCAGTGCCTTTGCCATTGCCTCAACCAAGAGTTATACCCTGCAGGGTTGGAGTGGCGGATTCAATCTCTTGACCGCCAGTATCTCAAAGTCGCTGCTGAAGGATAAGCTTAACCTGAGTCTCTCAGCACTGACCGGTCTCAACGAAGGCGGCAGCATCATGATTGAGAGCAACAGTCGTGGCAAGGATTTCACCAGCCATACCAAGGTCAAGGTGCCCATCTACGGTGTCAGCTTCACTGTCAGCTATACTTTCGGAAACTCAAAGATGGCTTCCAAGCAGCGTGTCAGCCGTGTACAAAACGACTTCATCGAGCAGCAGTCGCAGGGTGAGATGATCAATAGTATTGGAGATGTACAACAATAATTTGGATATTCCAGAAAGAATTCCTATCTTTGCAGTCGTATGATGAAAATACAGAAAAAAGACATCTGGCTGTTTGTAGCACAAGTGGCAGTTTGGACAGTAATACTGTTCTCACTGCCACTGGCCACGTTCCTGAGCACCCAGGATATGAAAGCCACCCGGACATCATTCTACGTGATATGGGGATTGTTTCAATCTCCATTGGTTGTCTACTTCGCTAACTTCTATTTGCTTGGCCCTTACCTCTTCTTTAAACGGCGTCACTGGTTATTTGTGCTCACTAACCTCGTCTTGATTCTGGGACTCAATTCGCAGTTCTTCATACTATATCTTCACAGGAATACCATCCCCAACATGCCAGCGATGGATGCCAACATGTGGATTGGCTTCTTCGGAGGATTCACGGTATTCCTGGTGCTTAACTTTGTGATAGCGGCTGTCGCCATCGGTATTCGCCATTTCATCCGAACGCGTCAGATTCGTCAGCAGCTGAAAGAAGAGAAAGCCAAGAATACAGAGGCTGAACTGGCATGGCTGAAAAATCAGATTAATCCCCATTTTCTCTTTAACACCCTCAACAACATCTCGAGTCTCGTACAGATAGATGCTGACAAAGCACAAGATGCCATCGCCCAGTTAAGCGATTTATTGCGCTATGCGATGTACGAGACCAACAAGAACACCGTACCCCTGCAGGGTGAAATGGAATTTATGCGCAACTATGTAGAACTGATGAAGCTGCGCTGCAACGACAAGACCATTGTCAACTGCCAACTGTCAACAATTAATAATCAACTGGCTGTCGCACCGTTATTGTTTATCTCGCTTATCGAGAATGCCTTCAAGCATGGAGTCAGCAGCAATCGCGACTCACGCATCGACATCACACTTACCACTGATGAACATCAGCTTACTTTTATATGCAAGAACACCAACTTCCCCAAAAGCGACACAGATCGCAGCGGTTCAGGAATAGGTCTTGAGAATACGCGTCGCCGCCTGGACCTTATCTACAAGGACCACTATACGTGGGAGCAAACCCTCGAAGACAACATCTATAAGATTATCATCACTATTCAGCTATGACACCTATCACCTGCATCATTGTCGACGATGAGCCACTGGCTGTCAAGTTGCTGGAGTCTTTCGTCCAAAAGACGCCCCAGCTGCAATTGGAGCATTCGTTTACCGATAGTGTAGAAGCCCTGAGTTGGTTACGCCATCACCCTGTACAGTTGGCATTCATGGACATCCAGATGCCCGATATGAATGGAATGGAACTCTCTCATATGCTCCCTGAGGGTACGAAGGTTATCTTCACCACCGCTTTTAAGGAGTATGCCTTCGAAAGCTATGAAGTCAGCGCTATCGACTTTCTCTTGAAGCCCATCCGCTACAACAAGTTCATCGCTGCCGTTGAGAAGGCCGAACAATGGTTCTCGCATAGCAGCACACCCTCAAAGACCTCGATGTTTCTCCGCGTTGATGGCGAACTGCGTCAGGTAAACTTCGACAAGATACTATATGTGGAAGGTATGAAAGACTATGTCCGTTTCCATATCGAAGGGGAGCGAGTACCCCTGACAACTCACATGACGATGAAAGCAGTGGAGGACGTGCTACCAGCTGATGTCTTTATGCGCATCAACCGTTCCTACATTGTCCGATTAGACAAGATAAGAACGGTTGACCGTAACCTCTGCGTCTATATCGGTGAGGAGATTATCCGCGTCACCGATGCCTACCGCGAAGTATTCGAACGATACTGTTCTAATGGCTACTCTGGCAGTTGAACGGTGCTACCCCATGGTTCACAGAGCACCTGGCATACTCGGTCTTGGAAATTTTTGCCTTCTACATTACGCATCACACCTTGGTTGATGATGCTGAAGCACAGCTGATGTCCATTAGCAGCCTGACAATAGCCCGAGAGTGATGATATGCCCGTCAACGTACCTGTCTTGGCACGCACATTACCCTCAGCAGCCGTTTTCCTCATGCGTTTCTCCAGCGTGCCATCAACGCCAGCAATAGGCAACGAGGGAGAAAGGTGGTCATAAATGACACCATGCAGCCAGGCATAGCGTAGCAGTTTCGTCTCGAGTTCAGCACTGAGATAATTATATAACGAGAGGCCAGAGCCATCAGCAATCTTATATGGTTGAGCGCCCAATCCTATGCGCTGAATCAGTTGGCGAACCACGCTGGCCCCATCCTTTGCCTTGGCATAACGCTTGCCAACTGATGCTGCTATCTGGTAGAACATCGACTCAGCATAGTAGTTGTCACTCTTTTTCATCATGCGCAACAACACTTGGTCGATGTTATGTGTGCGCTGAGCCAACAAGGTAGCATTGGCAGGGCAACGGCCTTCAGAAATTTGTATCTGTTCGATGACAACGCTGTCTGTCTCCAATGCCTTGATGAGCTCATCAACAAAGATATCCTTGCGACCCACCATCAGAGGTTTGAGTCGGGGGTTGTCATCATCCCAACACCAGCCCTCACCATAGTCGAGATTCTCCTTCATGGAGATGTCGGTAACAATCCGCCCACTCAGCGTATCAATACCCAGCGTATGCAACTGCTTGGCAAAAGCCCGCATATCATCGAGGTCAACCATCGGATCCATTCCACCCACACAGTAGAGGTCACCCATCAGGCGGCCATTGCTGATGGTGCCTGTATGATAAATTTTGGTACGAAACTCATAGGCAGCTCCCAAATGGTCGAGAGCAGTGATGGCCGTAACCAGTTTCATCGTGGAGGCAGGGCGCAACAGCTGTCGGGCATTATGCTGGTAGCATACGGAATCGGCAGTAAGGTCATAAACCATCAGTCCCACCTGGGAGGTTTCAAACATAGGGTCACTAAGTAGCGAATCGAGACGGATGTGCAGGCTATCCTGTGCCGTAGCGAACAATGACAGCCCACTTATCAGTAATAAAAACAGATATTTCTTCATTTCGTTTGCAAAAATACAAAAATTATTTGTACTTTTGCACCGTATAACATAAAAAAGTATGGTTTACAAATACGATTTCCTTATCATAGGAGCAGGTGTGGCAGGAATGAGCTATGCTTTGAAGGTGGCTCGCGCCAAGAAAGGCAAGATATGCATCATCTGCAAGGCTGGTCTCGACGAGGCCAATACGTCGTTTGCACAAGGCGGTGTTGCCTCAGTAACCAACCTGGTGGTTGACAATTTCGACAAGCACATCAACGACACGATGGTTGCGGGCGACTTCATCAGTGACCGCCAGGCTGTCGAGCAAGTAGTACGTATGGCTCCTGACCAGATCAATGAGCTAGTGCAATGGGGTGTCAACTTCGACCGCAAGGAGAATGGCGATTTCGACCTACATCGAGAGGGAGGTCATTCGGAGTTCCGCATCCTCCATCATGCTGATGATACAGGTGCCGAGATACAGCGCGGTCTGATGGAAGCTGTTCGTGCCTGCCCGGACATCGACATTCAGGAAAACCATTTTGCTGTAGAGATTATCACGCAGCACCATCTGGGTGTTCGCGTGACGCGCCGTTCACCCAATATTCAGTGCTATGGTGCCTATGTGCTCAATCCAGTCACCGAGAAAGTTGATACCTATCTGTCGAAAGTGACGGTGATGTGTACAGGTGGCTGTGGCGCTGTCTATCTGACAACCTCGAATCCCGTCATTGCCACTGGCGACGGTATCGCTATGGTGTATCGTGCCAAGGGAACTGTAGCCGATATGGAGTTCGTACAGTTCCACCCCACCGTATTGCATAATCCCAATGAGACCCATCCCGCCTACCTCATTACAGAGGCCATGCGCGGCTATGGTGGTGTACTGAAACTGCCAAATGGTGAGACGTTTATGGAGAAATACGACGAGCGCCTGTCACTGGCACCTCGTGACATCGTAGCCCGTGCTATCGATAAGGAGATGAAGATTCACGGACTGGATCACGTTTGTCTGGACGTCACCCATAAGAATCCTGAAGAGACACGCCATCACTTCCCCAATATCTACCAGAAATGTCTGTCAATGGGTATCGATATCACCACCGACTATATCCCCGTTCGTCCTGCTGCCCACTACATGTGCGGTGGTATCAAGGTTGACCTCAATGGCGAGTCGAGCATCCGACGTCTCTATGCCTTGGGTGAGTGTTCGTGTACGGGTCTTCATGGTGGCAACCGCCTGGCTTCCAACTCACTCATTGAGGCTGTGGTATATGCCGAGACAGCAGCCCGTCACTCGCTGGAACATGTTGACCTCTATGAATTCAACAATCAGGTGCCTGAATGGAATGACGAGGGCACGATGACCAACGAAGAGAAGGTGCTGATTACCCAGAGTGTCAAGGAGGTCAATCAGATCATGTCGAACTATGTGGGCATTGTGCGTAGCGACCTGCGTCTGCATCGTGCCTGGGATCGTTTGGATATGCTCTACGAGGAGACCGAGCGTCTGTTCAAACGCGTCAAGGCTTCACGTGATATCTGTGAACTGCGCAACATGATCAATGTGGGTTATCTCATCACCCGCTGGGCCTTGGAGCGTAAGGAGTGCCGCGGTCTTCACTTTACCACAGACTACCCTCACCACGCCTACGACAAGCATTAATCTGTCAAGAGCTATATTTATCATGCACAAAACAGCTCAAGTGTGCACATTCGGGCTGTTTTTGTGCATTTTATTTGGCTATGTGCGCAAAAAAGTGTAATTTTGCACTCGATTTTGCAAAAGGATATCATTTATACACATTATTATTATAATATGGCATTAAAAATTGTAGTACTTGCCAAGCAAGTACCCGACACAAGAAATGTGGGAAAAGACGCCATGACTGCCGAAGGCACTGTAAATCGTGCTGCTCTTCCCGCCATCTTCAACCCCGAAGATTTGAATGCTCTGGAACAAGCCCTTCGCTTGAAGGAGCAAAACCCAGGCTCAACAGTAGGAATCCTCACGATGGGTCCTCCACGTGCAGGTGAGATTATCCGTCAGGGACTTTATCGTGGCGCTGATACGGGTTGGTTGCTGACCGACCGTCTCTTCGCTGGTGCTGACACCCTCGCAACTTCTTATGCTCTGGCTACTGCCATCAAGAAGATTGGCGACGTTGACATCGTTATCGGTGGTCGTCAGGCTATCGACGGTGATACCGCTCAGGTAGGTCCTCAGGTGGCTCAGAAGCTGGGCCTCAACCAAGTGACTTATGTTGAAGAAGTTAAAGAAGTTAAGGAAGTTAATGGAGTTAAGAAGGTTACCGTGAAGCGTGTGATCGACGGTGGTGTGGAGACTGTTGAGGCTCCTCTGCCCGTTGTTATCACCGTTAACGGAAGCGCTGCTCCCTGTCGCCCCCAGAATGCTAAGCTGGTGATGAAGTACAAGCGTGCTACCTGTCCTATGGAGCGTCCTGCTGAAGGCACTGCCTACGACTATCTGTATGACGAGCGCCCTGAACTGACACTGAACCAGTGGAGCGTGGCCGATGTAGATGGCGATGTGAACCAGTGTGGTCTGAGTGGCTCGCCCACGAAGGTGAAGGCCATTAAGAACATTGTGTTCCAGGCTAAGGAGTCGAAGACTTTGACGGCTTCTGATGCTGATATCGAAGGTATGATCAAAGAATTGTTGGAAGAAAAGATTATTGGCTAATGAGATAAAGAAGTTAAGAAGTTAAGAAGTTAGAGAAGTTAAGAAGTTAAGCCGAATGTCTGGCCGCTGTATCAAACAGCAAAAGTAATGGCTTAACTACTGCCCAAAGGGCGAGCGAAGCGATAACTTCATAACTTCATAACTTCAGATTTTCCTAACTTCTTAACTTCATAACTACATAAAAAGAAGGTACTCAGGTACAGGAAGTATCTCAGGAGCTGCTGACCAAGGGTCGCAAGCTCGCCAATGAACTGAAGGTTGAGCTCCACGCCATTGTTGCCGGTACTGGCATCAAGGGTAAGGTTGAGGACCAGATTCTGCCTTACGGTGTTGACAAGCTGTTTGTCTTCGATGGCAAGGACCTGTTCCCCTACACCTCAGCTCCCCACACCGATATTCTGGTTAACCTCTTCAAGGAGGAGCAGCCTCAGATCTGCCTAATGGGTGCTACCGTGATTGGTCGCGACCTTGGCCCACGTGTTTCGTCATCGCTGACCTCTGGTCTGACTGCTGACTGCACCGAACTGGAGATTGGTCCTTTCGAGGATAAGAAGAATAACAAGACATACGAGAATCTGCTCTATCAGATTCGTCCTGCTTTCGGTGGTAACATCGTAGCTACCATCGTTAACCCCGACCACCGTCCACAGATGGCTACTGTACGCTCTGGTGTGATGCAGAAGGCTATTTACGAGGGTAAGGCTAAGGGTGAAGTTGTTTATCCTGAGGTTTCCAAGTATGTAAGCCCAGAGGCTTTCGTCGTGAAGGTCCTGGATCACCACGTAGAGGCTGCCAAGCACAACCTGAAGGGTGCTCCCATCGTTGTTGCTGGTGGTTACGGTATGGGCTCGAAAGAGAACTTCGACATGCTGTTCCAGTTGGCTAAGGTGCTGCATGGTGAGGTTGGTGGTAGCCGCGCTGCCGTTGATGCAGGCTGGTTGGATCACGACCGTCAGATTGGTCAGACTGGTGTTACCGTTCACCCCAAGGTGTACATCGCCTGCGGTATCTCCGGACAGATTCAGCACATCGCTGGTATGCAGGACTCTGGTATCATCATCTCTATCAACAGCGATCCCGATGCTCCTATCAACCGCATTGCTGACTACGTGATTGTTGGTACCGTAGAGGAGGTAGTTCCCAAACTGATTAAGTATTATAAGCAGAATAGTAAGTAAAACTGAAGTTAAAGTAGTTAAGAAGTTAAAGAAGTTAAGCCAATAGTTATGACGAACCAGTTTCAGAATATTGTCGCATGGCAGAAGGCACACCAGTTCGTACTTCTTGTATATAGGGCAACTAAGACTTACCCTGAGTTCGAGAAGTTTGGCTTGTGCTCACAGTTCCAGCGTGCAGCCGTATCTATACCGGCCAATATTGCTGAAGGGTATAAAAAATTAAGCAGAGCAGATAAACTACGTTTCTATAACATAGCCCAAGGAAGTCTCGAAGAGTGCAGATATTATATTATCCTCTCTAAAGACCTTGGTTATATTAATGTGGAAGGCTACGAGCTTTTAGCCACAACCATTGAGGAATGCAGCAAGACGCTTAACGCTTATTGCAAAGGAGTTATTGACAATAATTTCGGCAACGAGCAATAGCATGTCTATCGGCTTAACTTCTTAACTTCTATAACTTCATAACTTCCAAAAGAAATGGGTTTCGCTGATGCGAAAGAATATGACTACGCTCCCGTTGACCTGGGCGATGCCATCGAGAACTACAAGCAGATTCTCGACATCACTGGCGACGTGGCAGCCAATATCATCGAGCCAAACTCTGAGGCTGTTGACCTCGAAGGTCCACACCTTGAGAATGGCCGTATGATCTACGCCTCTAAGACTTACGAGAACCTCGACGCCACCCGTAAGGCTGGTCTGTGGGGTGTTTCTATGCCCCGTCGTTATGGTGGTCTGAACCTGCCTAACACCGTGTTCTCTATGCTCTCTGAGATGATCTCGGCTGCCGATGCTGGTTTCCAGAACATCTGGAGCCTGCAGAGCTGTATCGACACCCTCTATGAGTTCGGTAGCGAGGAGCAGCGTCAGAAGTACATCCCCCGCGTCTGCGCTGGTGAGGGTATGTCAATGGACTTGACGGAGCCTGATGCTGGTTCCGACCTGCAGCGCGTGATGCTGAAGGCTACCTTCGACGAGAAGGAGAACTGCTGGCGCCTGAACGGTGTGAAGCGTTTCATCACCAATGGTGACAGCGACATCCACCTCGTGCTGGCCCGCTCTGAGGAAGGCACCAAGGACGGACGCGGTCTGTCTATGTTCATCTACGACAAGCGCCAGGGTGGTGTTGATGTTCGTCACATCGAGCACAAACTGGGTATCCACGGCTCACCCACCTGTGAGCTCACTTATAAGAATGCTAAGGCAGAACTCTGCGGTAGCACACGTCTGGGTCTGATCAAGTACGTGATGGCTCTGATGAACGGTGCCCGTCTGGGTATCGCTGCACAGAGTGTAGGTGTTGAGCAGGAGGCTTACAACGAGGGACTTGCTTACGCCAAGGAGCGTCAGCAGTTTGGTGAGGCCATCATCAACTTCCCCGCTGTTTACGACATGCTCTCTCGCATGAAGGCTAAGTTGGATGCAGGTCGTTCACTATTGTACGAGACTGCCGCTTATGTAGATATCTACAAGTGTCTGGAGGATATCGAGCGCGACCGCAAGCTCGAGCCTGAGGAGAAGCAGGAGCTCAAGAAGTATCAGCGCTTGGCTGATGCCTTCACCCCACTGGCCAAGGGTATGAACTCTGAGTATGCCAACCAGAACGCTTACGATGCTATCAGCATCCACGGTGGTTCAGGTTTCATCATGGAGTACAAGAGCCAGCGTCTGTTCCGCGACGCTCGTATCTTCTCTATCTACGAGGGTACCACCCAGTTGCAGGTGGTTGCTGCCATCCGTTACATCACTAACGGTACCATGCTGGCTAATATCAAGGATATGCTGGCAGGTCTCGAGGTGAGCGATAGCCTGAAGAACTTGAAGGCTCGCGTCGAGAAGCTCGTTCCCGTTTACGAGGAGGCTCTCGCCAACGTCAAGGCTCTGGAGAATCAGGACGCTCAGGACTTCCTGGCTCGTCGTCTGTACGACATGACTGCCGAGCTCGTGATGAGTCTGCTCATCCTGCGCGATGCCTCAAAGGCTCCTGAACTCTTCGAGAAGAGTGCTAACGTCTATGTTCGCATGACTGAGGAGGATGTACTTGGTAAGTCTGCCTACATCAAGGCCTTCCAGGTAGAGGACCTCGCAAGCTTTAAGGCTAACGACGAAGAGCCCGAGGCATAATCGACACACATCATCCTAAATACGAAGAGACCGCTAAGGATTTACCTCAGCGGTCTCTTTTTATCATGCCAGGCATCAGCCCTTGTGCATTTTTAGTTTAGTAGATTACTTGTACTGTGCCATAGGATCGGCATCGTCCTTGTGCTGCCAGTCAGTAACCAGATAGCGCTTGTCGTACTTGATGTAGGTACCGAAGTTGGTGTAAGCCATTACATCCAGCGAGAACTTGAAGTTCGTGTCGTAGTTGCCACCACCAGTGTACTTGTTGACAACATAGCACTCGTCAACGATAGTGAAACCGTTTGTCAGCTCAGAGACAACCAGGAAATTCAGATAGCGAGAGAGGATGTCGCCCAGGTTGTCGCGATTGAACTTCCATGAGTCATCAACAAAGAGAATCTCCACAATCTTGCGGTCCTTTGTGATGTCGTCAGCAGCACGCTTACGGTTGTTGAACTTCTCGTCGTCCAGATACAGCTCAACGAGCTTCTTCTTCATTTCCTTATCCTGGAAATTCTTCTCCTTGTCGTAGATCCATTCAGACTTCCAAGGCTTTGCCTCAGCGTTGAAGGGGTTCTCGACAGTAACCATCTGACCTGCTTTCCAGTTCATGACCTCAACATTCTCAGACTTAGTCTTCTTCTTACCCTTGATGAGTCCAGAACCAACAGCCTTTGAAGCACCTTTCAGCAATCCACCGAACTGTGCATTAGCCACTGTGCTGAATGCGAACATGGCAACCAGTGCCATCATCGAAACTTTGATTGTACGTTTCATAACAGTCTTTTTATTATTGTTAGGTTTACAATTATTTAATATCGTGTGCAAATTTACTGAATAATCTGCCAACATTCCTTATACATCGCTTAAATTTCGTTAAATGATAGGTAATTTAATCATTATGTTACATTTCGGGTCAGAATGACCCACGTTTTTGATTGAAATAGACGTAGTTCGTAGCCACCACCGCCCCCAGCTTCTTATTCGAAGATTTCCAATCGGGCCGAGTTTCGATTCACATCAGTAACTCGTCGTTTCTCGATGAGCGAGAAGCCTTTTCTCTGATAGTAACTCTACTTATCGCTGATAGTAACTAGGCATGTTACTCTGACAGAACCCTGATTTTTGTTGACTGCGCGATTTTACCCTCACATCCTAACATAACCCCTCTCAAATGCCGATATACAAAGAAGGGATTGAGGCCTGTCATGTTAGGATGTGAGGGTAAAATCGAAATTCGTCAAAAAAACGTTGCTCGAAGCAAGCAAGGCGCTTGCTCGAAGCAGACGGGGCGCTTGCTCGAAGCAAGCGAGAGAGGAACTGGGAGCGGAGATCCTTTTTCTAGCAACTGCCCTGTGGCATATTTTTCTATTAATAGTAGCGACTGCAAACATTAATAGTAGCAACGCCAACTATTATATCGTAGCTGAAACAAACATTAATAGTAGAGATTGCGACTATTAATAGAAAAAACTACAGTTGAAATAACATGGCGTTATTAAGCAATAACCTAGCCTTCTTGTTCAAGAAAGCTGGGTTATTGAGATAGGAGCCTCCACGAAAATGGATCATTGGGAACCGCCCCTGCGTTTTAACCAGCAATTTTATGAGTGGTTGTTATAATCATAGGGCACTCTTTGTCTCAACCAGCCAGGAAAATGCGTATTAGGCTACGTCCTTCTACAGTAATGATATGTTTTATACAGGAATCACTTATTCACCTTCAAAAGGTAATTCACCCAAATACTTGTCAAAGTCACTCTGGAACAAACGATCTTGTACGATGCGGTACTTCTCAAATTCTGTCTCGGCATGTTCTTTGGCCTCTTCTGCTGTTACTGAACCTGCCGTTTGTAGCACTTCATTACCACCAGCCGCTAAGATAGTATCAATCTGTTTGGCCCAATCCTCCATTGTCATTGGGATATGACGTTTAGCCATACGTTCTGCCAATTCCAATACACCATTCACAAGTTGTCCCATGTCTGCCAGTTCCACCTCTTTTAGGTAGTTCTTGGCAATTGATACATCTGTCTTGACAATCTTTCCGTCAGGTGCATTCTCCCAAGTGGTCAGTCCCATGTGTTCTTGTTCGGCATCGGCTCGTTCTACTATCAGTTCAGCTGCCGTATGTCCATGAACAGCATAGTGCATCTTATTTTGCATCATCTTGAAGAAGAGTCTTGTCGTTGGCGCATCACGATTGTAATCAATTGCTGTCGCATAGATGTCCGTCAATTTCTGATAGAAACGTCGCTCAGACAGACGAATTTCACGAATCTCTGCTAACAGGTGTTCAAAGTAGTCCTCATCCAAGAACGTACCATTCTCCATTCGTTTCCTGTCCAGCACATAACCACGAATGGCATATTCACGAAGTACACTTGTGGCCCACTGGCGGAACTGAGTAGATGGCATCGAGGTTGTAAAACTGAGTCATATAGTTCTTCCCATCAGAGGCAGTTGCCGAGATTTTCTCGGTAACTGAATCCTTAACCAGTTCACCGCTTGTAAATATGTTCTTCAGATGAAGTCCCACATTGTCCGTTGAGCAGTCAAACAGCATACCCATTGCTTTCTGGGTACACCACACCGTCTTGTCCTTATAGTACACCTCTATCCCTTGTCCCTTTCCTTCTATCTGAAAGATTAGGAACTCTGCCGTACTATTCCTTATTTCTCTACGTTTTGCCATATCTCGTTTCGTTTGCAAAGTTAATCAATTTTCCGTATAGAGCAAAAGTGTCAAGCCCCCTTATTGTAATAATAGCTAAAATAAACATCAAACATTTTTAGGATCTTTTCATCCTTTTCAACAGAGAAATTCCATTCTTTCTCTTGCTCTCCTGAGACAATCACTGTAATAGTGAAAGAGCTATGCGTCACAATAGGGGCATTAAGCCTAATCACGACCTTAAGTTTATCATAATTAGAATCTGACGTATTATGTCCAACCAATTCAAATCCCCTATCTTCAAAATATCTATTTACCCATTGTGTATGCGCAAGGAAATCGAGTGGAAATTTTGAACGGAATCCTGCTTCAAGCGCTACTCCCCAAAATGCAATAAATGCTGCAAGACCTCCTAATAGTATTGCAATAATCAACCATATCCACATTCCATTATAGATGAGAATACACAAAATCGCAAAATAAACAATTGTTACTAAACATGTTTTTTTCATTGCCGTTTTCTATTTTTAGTTTACTTTCTTCGTTATGCAATATACTATAACGATTTCTTTCTCGTGCTTAATACTTTCCGTATCTGTTCAGACACATCTTTACCAAGATACAACCTATAATCTTTGCCACTTTTTGAGGTTCTTATGACGAAACATGAACCAGTACGTGCCATATATACTGGATACTCTTTCCCTTACTGTCTCTCCAAGTAAAGTCTGTTTCTTGAAATTCATGTCTCTGACTATTGTCTTTGGTTCGATTTTGAAGGACAGAGTCTTCAGTAAGTAAATTTAGTGCATAATCTGGCATAGCGTTACCTTTCGTCTGGTATGCAAAGAATTGCAAACCAAACACTATACATAATAATAAAATAAAAACAATCTTTCTTTTCATCTTAGTTGTCTTTATGTTCTTTATTATTTTATTCTCCTAAAATTAATACAAAAGAAATCCATCTTTTATAGAATAATCATTTTGATCAATTTCAAAAGTATCATTTATTAAATCCATTACATTGGCAAGAAATCGTTGCAAACAACTTATTTCCTTATCGGTTTTATCCTTTATTACGTGGGATACATATCCAATATAGTCCCTGTTATCATCCTGTAGATGATCTAATACGAACAAATTGTGAGACTCAAGTGATAGAATCGATTTAGGTATCCATTCTATATCTGACCAATCATATAATTCATTATCCATCACCAAAAATTCTTCATTAAAATTTGGGGGACATCTATATTGGAAAAACCAACGTCGAAGCGATTTTCTTGATAACTTTCCAAAAACAAAAACAAATTTTTGAATTACCCTTAATTCCTGTAACTTCTCAAATGCTTCAAGTGTTGTTAAAAACGAATCCCTATTGAGTGATGATTTGACTTCAATTACAGCGACAACAGAATGTGCATTTATAACATTGAGTTCTCCTATGGAATATGCAATAGATTGCTTTCCTTTACGAAAAACAATAATATCGCATTGCCTTGATATGTTATCCTTTTGTTTAATTTCATTATTGAGGACAAACCCTTGGCATACGTCATATTCTTTTGGCAATAAGTCTCTCAATGCCAAGCGTAAAAGTTCTTCACCAACATAACCAATAGATGGCTTGTGGTTTGCAAATAGCATTCTTGCTTTATTCAGCTCCTTAATGAAAAATACAGCTTGCTGCCTATATCGTTCTTCTTGTGTCATAATACATCTAATACGTTTACATTCTTATCTACAACAAACTCGTCAGTTTCATTTAATGAGAAAGTAATAGGAAAGCCCTTGCGTTCAAGTTGTCTCATAGTATGCAATAACCATTTTGATTCAGCATCACACATTTCACATGTTCCACTGCAATCCTCTGTATTATTACAAGGATGAGGGGTGTATGTGATATTATTCAATTCTGCGAGCCTAACCCTAATGGATTTAAGCAATGTACATTTATCTTTTCCTGTCATAGCTAAAATCTCTTTTATATTCAAACAAATCAAAGGCCGAATAGCCAAGTCTTTTAAGAAAGTTCTTACTACTCAATCTGTCACTATCCGTATTATAACCTTTTATTAACGGAATACGTATCGTCACTTTTTCTGCATAGCCTCTATCTGCAAGTCGTTTTAAGTTGTCTATAATTATTTGATTGTTTGATTGCGTGTATAACCTATATATTTGTGGATTTATGTCTTTTATATCAACTATCATTTCGTTAATGTAAGGTAATAATACATCAATTTGTTCAAAAGGAACATTCAATGATGTTTCTATCGTGACGTTCCACTTTTTTGCCCCCAATTCGAGAACACTAATTATAAAATCTGAATATAACAATGGTTCTCCACCTCCAAAAGTCACACCGCCGCCAGTTGCCAAATAATACAATTCATCGACTGCAACAGTATTGTACACTTCTTCAGGCCGAGAAAATAGAACGTCAGACAATTCTCTATGACATTGTGGATTTAAGCAAAAGCTACATTTTAACGGACAACCATAAAAAGTAACTAAAGAGGTTATTCCATTTCCATCAGTGCCCATCCGCAGCCGATCTATCCCCATTATTGGGGCAAAGCTACTCTTTTTCATACTCCTTCACAATAAAAGTCCTGTCCATACCATACCCATAAGAACTATGCTCATTATGGAGGTCATCATCATAAATAGTGTCAAATTTCAGATTATCGAAACATCCACATGGAATGCTTATTTCTATTTTTGTGAAAGATTCGAAATCCATATCCTCCCTACCGAAATTTTCGTCTATTGTACTACCCATGAATTGATAAGGTGCTTCATAAGGATTTGGTATGTCTAAAGCCCTTTTAATTCTTTCAAACATTTTCTCATTAGCTTTGGTTTTCTTTCCCTCAAAGCGTATTTTTCTTAATTCAAAGCAATCAAAGAAAGAACCTTTCTGAACTTCCTCTACAGATTCTGGGATACTAATCTTACATAAACTCATACATTTCCCAAAGCAACCTTCAGGAATTTCCTTTATCTTACATTTCTGCCAGATTAGGTTTTCGAGTTTGTCTGCTTCGAAAAAAGCCCACGGTTCTATCTCTATGATATTTGCCCCCATAAAGACGTCTGTAACGCTTGAGTTATAGAAAGCATAAGAATTTATGCGACATATTGGAGGATATAGCGCTATCTCAGAATCTTCATAATGTGCTATAACACTGCCATTCTCCTTGTCATACAACATTCCATTTTCAGCAACATATTTACCATTGCTAGTACAAACAATAGTCTTGGTTCCGATAAACGGATTTATTCCAATACTATTTACTTGTGCCGGAATTGTTAATCTCTCGATTGAACATTTAAAGAAGCAGAAATCGCCAATTCTCTTCAAATTATCATTTAGCGCCATACTGCTAATACCGCAATAAGCAAAACAAGAATTACCAATTATTCTTACGGAATCAGGAAGAACAACACTTTTCAATTTGTTGTTAGAGTTAAAGGCATCATTTTCTAATTCTACAAGAGACGTAGGAAGGGCTAACTTCATAATGTTACACCCCATAAATGTTCCTTCCTTGACTATACTAATAGTTCCTAAAGACAATACTTCAGATAGATTAGCACAACCATAAAAGCATCTTGTTCCAATACTAGTTATACTATTAGGCAAATCTATTCTACTTATTTTAGTACAATGTATGAAAGCCTCATTCTCAATACAGCGAAGACCATCAGGGAAAGAAATCTCTTCAAGTTTAAATCTGTCAGCAAAAGCTCTCTCTCCAATAACCTCTACGCATTGTGGTATTGTGAATATAGAATCAACCCCAATATATGAAATCAGTTTTTTCCGATCCTTTGTGTATAGTGCAAAATTTGACACGATATAATTACAAGAACGATTGACAATATCATCTATGTTATACCTGTCTCCCCAACCATCTTCATATCCACTAAATGGATTCTTGCCTATTACTAACACTGACGATGGAATGATTACCTTTTTTACAGAAGCATAATAAAATGCTTTGTCACAGATTATTCTTGTTCCTTCTGCTATTTTATATTCTTCTGCTTTAAGATATCCAGTGGTTATTAGAATCTTTTTGTCTTTCGAATAAGAAACACCATAAGAATCTTTGATAGAAGTCTTGTCTTCCTTTATGAAACAAAAATCATGAAGTTCTGACATTTGTTTAACCTTAATAAGAGATTCTATATGGCCTAATTTTGCCGCTTTCACAAAACGCGAATGTGCTTCAGCCAGATTCTTTTCAGTAGCAACACCATATTGCAAACATTTCCCTATAATATATATAGATTGAGCATCATCCTGCTCAGCTTTCTCTAAAAATGATTTGTATGCTTGCTTCGCGTCACTAAGATTTATTCTAAAGTAATAATTTGCATACCAAATTAAAGACTTTTCATTGCTCCGATCTGTTCCATATCCTTTTAGATAATATAGCGCAATAGTCTTTTGGGATTTTAAGTCAGATCTTTTAGCCGCTTCTAATGTCCAATAGAACACCTTTTGGGAGTTGGCATCAACTCCTGTTCCGTTTTTATAGCATATTGCAAGGTTCTTTTGAGCTGTAGTACTCCCTAATTTAGCAGCTTTTTCATAATATAACATAGCTTTCTTTAAATCAACCGTAGTGCCTTTCCCATATTCATAGCAGAAAGCTAAATTATTGAGTGCCGCAGGACTATTCCCTTTTGCTGCACGAGAATACCATTCAAACGCCAAGTTTGCGTCTTTCTTTACACCATAGCCATTAGCATAGAAATAACCAATATAGAATATAGCTGAAACACTGCCTTGTCCTGCTGCCTTATAGTACCATTTAAAGGCCAGTTTTGGAGATTCATCTTTACCACATACACCTTTCCTGTATATTTCACCTAACTTTTCTTGGGCTTGGCAATATCCCAACTCAGCAGATACTTTTATTAAACTGAAAGCTTTACGTTCGTTTTTGTCAACCAACTCTCCCGAATAGTAATACGTTGCTAATATATAACACGATTTTGGATGTTTTAGTTTCACTGCCTCTTTCAGTGCTTTCAATGCCGCCTTTTCGTCTTTACTTGTACCCCACCCGTTAATATGGCATCTATACAACTCGAATAATGCAGGAGAAAATTTATGTGAGGCTGCCTTGTGGAAAAGTGAAAATGCCTTTGCAGTGTCTTTCTCAACACCTTCTCCTATAAAAAAGAAATATGCTAAACGGAATTGACATACAGGTTCGTCTAGATTTGCTCCCTGGGTCCAATAATATATTGACTTTCCTAAATCTCGCTTTATACCTCTTCCACTATAATATAAGCGACCTAAATTAGCAAAAGCAGATACATAATCTTGTTCAGCAGATTTGTGTATCCAATCAAGTGCAAGATTGTAGTTTTGTTCTGTTCCGATACCTTTTTCATACCAGATTCCTAACATGTTTTGGCATCTTTTATCTCCAAATCTTGCGCATTCTTGTAATTTGTGAAATAATTCAGCACATGAATCTTCATTTTTACTCTCTGATTTGTTCTCAGCAATTGTTTTTGCGTCTTCAAATATTTTATCACAATCAAATTCGAAGACTTTGTGTTGTGAACACAGGAATACAACACATGTCCATTCTTTTTCACTGTCAAGCTGTCGTTTATCTAAATATTGTTCAAAATAGATGTGCTTCTCAATAATAGAAACGAAATCTCTTAATCGCTGTATACGCATTGTATTCTGCATAGGAGAGACCAATACATACTCGTTGTCTCCAACCGATTGCTCCTTGACAATCTTAGAAAAATGTTGTAAATCGTATGAGTCGACATCAAGTATATTAGATAGCAGGTGAATAGTAGGAATATCGGGAGAAAAAATCAAATCTTCATTTGTCAGATCGTCAAATTGTTTATTAATTGCATGTATCTCTGCATTAGGATAGAATCTTGAGCAAAGTAATTCGGCTCTTGATAAAGCCATAGGCGATGGTTCTATTAGAATGACTCTTTTTACCTTCTGTTCTTTGTTGTGTTCCTGAAGGTAATCATGATAACAAATTGTAGCTAGCCCCTGCCCACATCCGTAATCAACAACTTCAACTTCATTATAATTAATTGCATTCTTCTGCATATGCTCGAAAGCATACTGCAGCTTGGCATTGTGCATCTTTCCAAAAGCGTAGATATACATCTGTAGAAGAGGTTCTGAATCTAAGATGTCAACTCCTCTGTTTAATGACTCGTGAAGTTCGTCACACAAATCGCTTGGCAATTTTCGAACAAAGTCAAATGCAATATCCCATACTTTTAGAAAAGATGGCTCTTGCATGTGCTCTATTAGATACGAGTATGTAGTCCTACTTTCTTTCATATCCCTGTAATTGTTTCTCCAAAAAGATTTTCTTTATGTAAATTATAGTTCTTTACTGCGGCTTGTTTGCTAGTGTTAGCGTAGCAATATTCGCAGAGATGAATACATGTATTATACTCGCCAATATCTTTGCTCTTCATGCATCCACATAATTCTCTTTGTCCTTTATCCCTGTTATCACCACGAGTGGCATAAGTATTATTGGAAAGAATAATCGCATCTGGCGGTAGTGGTTCTGTATCTCCAAAGATAGAAGGACTTGGCATTGGATGTATCTTGACTTTCAGAAAATCCATTAGAGCCTTATCTTTATATGCAAGCCTGATGATCAGATCATCATCGATACAATGGTTATGTTCTATACCATAGGGCTTCAGGTCAATTTTCTCACCACACGTTGCTAAAGTATATCCCCATGATTTGTTAAGCTTAGCCAATCCATCTGCAAACTCTCGCATTTCATCTTCAGTCCAGTCTCTACTATTAATGCCATTCTTTTCGAGATTCGACCTGACTTTCCTATATATAGCAATGTCTGCATAGCTGAAAACAAGTTTCTCTGTATAACCTTTCAGTTGGTCACCTATTTTCTCCATCTTACCAAGTAGCGTATCAATGTCAATTGTGTCAGTGAACATCAGAGGATCAAATCGCCAAATAACACTTCCAAAGCCTAACTTTTCAACCAAACGTTTGAATATGCCAATTCTATATTCTAAAGGTTTTACACCTTTTTCAAGCCCTTCTTTGACGTAATCATTTAAGGTGTATTGGATATAACACCCAATTTTTCTTATTTTCAATTCCTCTAAATGAGCAAGAAGTGGGGAAGGGTCTTTTGACCAGAATACGATAAAACGAGTATTTTTATATGAAACATATCCTTTAACACCGTTAAATGGATTAGTCCATGCCGAATAACCTACCTTCAATCGATGGAAAAACCAATCTGCATAAAAAGCAGGAATGTCTGTACTCCTACTAGCAGAAACAATCTCAGGAACTTGCATTTCTACAAGTCCTCCATTTTCTCTCGTTAATAATTCCTTCTTCCAGACAGCCATTGATAACTTATTTTGTGGATATTAATAAATCCTTCACATCCACCTCAAGGTGGCGTGCAATCTCGTAGAGCTGTTCAACAGATGGCTGCACCTTATTCGTCATCCAACGTGAAACGGTACTGATGCTGTGACCCATCTGTTCTGAAAGCCATGTGCCAGTCTTTTCTTTCTCAGCCAAAACAATCTTTAGCCTGTTATATTTGTGAATTTCCATTTGCTTTTAGTTATTCTTGCCCAACATTGAGCGTTCTGTGCGCAAATATAATCAAAAATATTGTGTATAAAACAATTCGTGAACATAAATTAAGAAAAAGAGCGGTCTTTTCTCTTGATATGGTTCATTTCGCACTAATTTCTGCTTGCAATTCCACAATTATGTTCTATTGAAGGGTGTAGCTAATACGCACTTTTCTATGAAGTGCCACAAAAAGATGCTTGTCTGCTTTCTGATGAGCAAGCTCGGCAGACATTAGGTTTTTGTTTTCCTGAATTGAGCGCAGTGCCTACGAGGTAATCGGCTTGCCTTTATTTTAGGCTGAATTTTTGCTTTGGCAAGCGTTTCTTAGAAACGGTTAGTGTTAATCTTCAAAATCACTTCGCTTTACAAGCTTTTTTCGTAACTTTGGCTTCAAACTGACGATGCACTCGGAAATGAAAAAGAAAACGCGTTTTCTTTTTGCATTTCTCTCGTTTTTTAGTACCTTTGCAGACTGAAATGGATAGGATTCGTAAAACAAACATCGTATTGGCATTCCTGGCAGCGACGCTGGCAGTGCTGTGCGTGTTGAGCATACTGAAGTGATGGAGAACAGACAAAGACGACTGGTCATAAGGATTAGCAGAGACAGCCTCTCGTTTTCGACGGCTGACAGTGGCGGTGTGCGCTATGAGCCCTACGTGCTGAACAGTAGCATATCGATGGCTGCCAACTTGCGTGAGGCTGTGCATACGAGTGAGCTGCTGAACGAGACATACGAGAGCACACTGGTGATGGTCGATTCGCCTACACTGATGGTGCCCGTCAACGAGTTTGAGGAGGAGAACAGCAAGATGCTCTACAACCACGCCTTCACAGGCACAGAACAGCTGATAGTGAAGCACAGTGTGTTGCCCGACCTGAATGCTATCGTGCTATTCGCTATCCAAAAAGACCTGTGCACCGTACTGTCTGACAACTTCAACGGTGTGCGCTATTCAGCTGCTGTAGCCCCCGTATGGCGCCATCTGCACCAGCGCAGCTACATCGGACAGCACCAGAAGATATTCGGATATTTCCATGATCGCAGAGCCGAGGTGTTCAGTTTTGCACAGAACCGCTTCAAGTTCTGCAACAGCTTTGCTGTGAACAATCCCAACGATGCGCTGTACTTCCTGTTGGGTGTCTGGAAACAGCTGGGACTGGAGGCTGAGCGCGACGAGTTGCACCTGGTGGGCGATATCATTGAGCGCGACGCTCTGCTTGAAGAGGCACAGCGCTACGTGAAGCGTGTATTCTACATCAACCCCTCGGGCGAATTCAACCGTGCTCCAGTCACACAGATCAAAGGGATGCCCTACGACTTGATGACGCTATATATTAAAGGAAGATAGAAAGAGATGAGAATCATCACAGGAAAATACAAGGGACGTCATTTCGACATTCCCCGTTCGTTCAAGGCACGCCCCACTACTGATTTTGCCAAGGAGAACATCTTCAACGTGCTGATACAGTATGTGGACCTGGAGGATGCTAAGGCCCTCGACCTCTTCTCAGGTACAGGCAGTATCTCACTGGAGCTCTTGTCGCGTGGTTGTAGCCAGGTGGTCAGCGTAGAATTGGATAGGGACCATCATCGCTTTATCACGGAATGCGTCAAAAAGCTCCTCCCCTCTCCCTCCTCACTCCACACTCCTCACTCCTCGATCATCCCTATTCGCGCTGATGTATTCCGCTTCATCAAAAGCTGCAAGGAACAGTATGACCTGATCTTTGCCGACCCACCCTATGCGCTGAAGGAACTGCCACAGATTCCAGACCTGATCTTTGAGCGACAGCTATTGAAAGAGGATGGTATCTTCGTCTTTGAACACGGCAAAGACCAGGATTTCTCGCAGCATCCACACTTCGTGGAGCATCGCAGCTATGGCAGTGTGAACTTCACGCTGTTCAGAGCAAAGGCGACACCAAGCGAGTCAGCGACTCCCACAGACGCGACAGGAAACGAGGTTTGATGCGTCGAGGCAACTCGCTCAAGGCGATGCTATTCGACTGGTCATCCAGGAAGACCTTCTTCAAGCGTAGCGCCGTTCCCTCATCATAGACAAAGGCGTTGACTTCGAAATTATTCTCGAAGGAACGAATATCCAGATTGGTAGATCCACAGGTGGACAAGGCATCGTCTGTCACCATCATCTTGGCATGCATAAAGCCTGCCTGATAGAGATACACCTTGGCACCAGCCTCATGCAACTCACGCAGATAGGAGCGCGACGCCCAGTCGGTAAAGAGAGCATCGGAACGCAACGGACAGATGATGCGCACATCGACACCACCCACCGCTGCCGTCTTCAAGGCAAAGAGCACGGGCTCGTTGGGCAGGAAATAGGGCGTCTCGACATAAATATAGCGACGGGCAGCCAGGATGGCACGTACATAGCCCTGCATAATCTCAGGATAGTGCGCAGTAGGTCCGCTGGTAACTATCTGTACCACACAGTTGTTCTTCGTGGTTTCAGAGAACTGAGGGTAATAGTGGCGAGCTGTGATGAGCGTACGATCCACAAAGTACCAATCGACGAGGAAAGCACGCTGGATGCCATAGACGGCACCTCCCGTGATGCGCCACATCGTGTCGCGCCAAGGCTGGCTGCCAGTACCCTTCACATAGCGCAAGGCGATGTTCATGCCTCCGACATAACCCACTACACCATCTATGACGATGAGTTTGCGGTGGTCGCGATAGTTGGCCTTCGACGTGAACGAGGGGAAATGAACAGGCAGGAAAGGCGCCACCTCAACGCCAGCATCGCGCAAGCGTTCGAAGAAGCTGTGATGCACGCGCCAGCAACCTACATCATCATAGATCAGACGAACCTCGACACCCTCGCGGGCTTTGCTTATCAGCGCATCGGCCACGAGGTTGCCCAACGCGTCGTCCTCAATGATATAGAGTTCGAGGTGGATATGATGTTGTGCATGGGCAATGTCGCGCAACAATTCCGGAAAGAAAGCATAGCCATCGGTAAAGATGTCGAGGCTATTGTCTTTGAAGGGCAGCGACATGCTCTGGTTGATGAACAGATCCACCATCTGACGATGTCGCTCAGGCACACGGAAGTCCTGCTGTTCGACAAAGCTAAGCATCGAACGCTTGGTCAGCTGGTCGAGCGAGCGCTGGCTGACCAGTCGCTCCCTGCGATGATTGATACCAAAGAAGAGATAGAAGATGATGCCTACGACGGGTATGAAGAATATCACCAGCGCCCATGCCATCGTCTTGGCTGGTTGCCGGTTGTCCATGATGACGTGGATAATGGTAGAAGCGATAATAATCCACGCCAGTGTGACACCTATTATATATAACAGTCCGTACATTGACAAACTATACCAACACGTCAGAGCCTCGCTGACGAGCCAGTTCATTGCGCAGCTCCTGTGTCTGCTTGTAGTCTTCCATCAGCTCGCGGACCCGACTCATGTCCGAGCCCACCTCCTTCATCTGCTTCTGGATATCCTTCAGATGCTGGTTGATGATGTCGAGGCGGAAGTCGAGAATGAGATGCTGTATGCGCTGGCGCAGGGAGATACCACT
This sequence comes from uncultured Bacteroidales bacterium, assembly GCA_902799655.1. GTDB lineage: Bacteria > Bacteroidota > Bacteroidia > Bacteroidales > Bacteroidaceae > Prevotella. Next base: position 32,295 of record CADCBH010000019.1, on the reverse strand, counting down.
GCTCCTCATCTCAAAGCTACGGCTGAGCTGGTGGCTGTCGATACCCAACGATGCAGCCAACCGGCTCACCTCGGGGTCAGGATGCTGCATGAAGTAGGGAGCGGCCTTGAAATCAGGGTCAACAGAGTGGTCGACAGCTTCTTTCAGAATGCGATTATAAAGTGGATTGCTGAAGGAGAGATTATCGCTGGAGAGGTCGAAATCAACATACTGCGCCACATTTAGATTCACCGTTCCGCCATCCTCCGTCTCCAAGTCTTCGAAGATAATCTCGTCACCATGACGGATGATATTCTGAACCAGCAGGCGTTCCACCTCAGTAGTCTGCTCCAACGTGGTATGCAGGCCAAAGGACTCTATAGCCTGAGAAGTCTCCTGCTGGCGCTCCTGTTCGCGCTCAATGGTGCGACGCTGTTCCTCCTTGTCGTTGGCAATATACTTGTTGGTTTGCGAGATGAGTGTACGCTCGTTGACATCGAGACGTCGCGAGCACTCGGTGATATAGGTTGCACGCACGATGGGGTCAGGAATGACACTCACTGAGCGAACAATATTATTGATGGCCTCGGCACGTTTCACGGGGTCCTTGACATTCTTCAGCAACAGCTCGGTCTTGAACTGGATGAAGTCCGTCTGATGCGCCTCGATGTATGCCTTGAACTCCTGGGCAGTATGTTTGCGGGCAAACGAGTCGGGATCGTCGCCATCAGGCAGGAGCAGTACCTTCACATTCATGCCCTCCTGCAACAGCATGTCAGTACCACGCATAGCTGCATGGATACCAGCCTCATCACCATCGTAGAGCAGTACGATATTGGGGGTGAAGCGCCGCAAGAGCTTGATCTGATAGATGGAGAGCGCCGTACCTGAGTTGGCCACCACATTCTCCAAGCCACACTGGTGCATGGCAATGACATCAGTATAGCCCTCGACCATATACACGCAGTCTTCCTTGACAATGGCCTTCTTGGCCTGATAGATGCCATAGAGTTCACGCTCCTTATGATAGACTTCAGAGTCGGGCGAGTTGACATACTTCTGTTGTACACCCTTCGTGGCAGCATCAAGCTTGCGACCACCAAAGGCCACCACCTTACCACTCACATTGAACCAAGGGAAGATGGCACGTCCAGCAAAGCGATCATAAATACCCTTTTCATTTTCAATACACAGTCCTGTCTTCACCAAGAACTCCTGCTTGAACCCCTTTCGCTTCCCTTCGTTGGCCAAGGCATCGCGCTTGGAGAGAGCAAAGCCCAACTGAAACTTCTCGATGATGTCATCGCGTACACCACGACTGCGGAAATACTGTTTGCCAATGGCCTGTCCGTCGACATCGTTCTTCAGAATCTCGTGGAAATACTGACTTGCCCACTCGTTGACAATGAACATCGACTCGCGATCTGACTGCTCACGCTTCTCGTCATCGCTAAGCTCGCGCTCCTTAATCTCGATGTTATATTTTTTTGCCAACCAGCGCAAGGCTTCGGGGTAAGTGATCTGCTCATGCTTCATCAGGAAATTGATGGCATTGCCACCCTCACCACAACTGAAGCACTTACAAATCTGTCGGGCAGGCGACACCATGAACGAAGGCGTCTTGTCATCATGAAAAGGGCATAAACCTTTGTAGTTAACTCCCGACTTGCGGAGGTTAACAAATTCGCCGACAACATCCACGATGTTCACGGCTTCCATAATCTTATCAACAGTCGCTCTGTCAATCATCGCTGCAAAATTACAAAATAATTATCAATTATGCATTATGAATTATGAATTATTTTGTACCTTTGCAGCTTGTATGATAGTATGTATTGCAGAGAAACCCAGCGTAGCGCGCGACATCGCCCGCATAATCGGTGCCACCAGTTCGCATGAAGGATACATGGAGGGCAACGGTTTTCAGGTCACATGGACCTTTGGTCACCTGTGTACGCTGAAAGAGCCTCACGACTATACACCCATGTGGAAAGCATGGAGTCTGACTTCGTTGCCCATGATTCCTGAGCGCTTTGGCATCAAGCTCATTGACGACCAGGGCATCAAGAAGCAATTCGCGATTATCGAGTCGCTGATGCAGAAAGCTGAGCGCATTGTCAACTGCGGTGACGCCGGACAAGAGGGTGAACTTATCCAGCGTTGGGTCATGCAGAAGGCTCAGGCCAAGTGTCCCGTGAGCCGTCTGTGGATCTCGTCAATGACTGATGAAGCTATCCGTGAGGGTTTCCAGAACCTGAAAGACCAGGCCGACTACCAGCCCCTCTATCTGGCAGGTCTCAGTCGCGCCATCGGTGACTGGCTCTTAGGTATGAATGCCACACGCCTCTATACGCTGAAATACGGACAGAACCGTCAGGTACTCTCCATCGGACGCGTACAGACTCCTACCCTCGCCCTGATTGTGAACCGCCAGAAGGAGATTGACAACTTTAAGCCCGAACCCTACTGGGTGCTGGCTACCGTCTATCGCGACACCACGTTTACAGCCACAAAGGGTAAGTTTACCTCGAAGGAAGAAGGCGAGGAAGCCTTTAAAACCATTGAGGGGAAGCCGTTTACCGTTACGAAGGTGGAGAAGAAAGAGGGCAAGGAACAGCCACCACAGCTCTACGACCTCACCTCCTTGCAGGTGGACTGCAACCGTAAATTCGGATTCTCTGCCGAGATGACGCTCAACCTCATCCAGGCACTCTATGAGAAGAAGTACACCACCTATCCGCGTGTGGACACACAATACCTCTCGGACGACATCTATCCCAAATGTCCGCAGACCATGAATGGCCTCTACCAGACCAAGTTTGCCGGTGTAGCACCTTATGCCGAACTGATCAAGCCCATTGGTGGCAAAGCGCTGAAGAAGAGCAAGCGTGTCTTCGACACCTCAAAGGTCACCGACCACCACGCCATCATTCCTACGGGAGTGATACCCCAAGGACTGAGCGATGCTGAGCAGAAGGTCTTCGACCTCGTGGCACGCCGTTTTATTGGTGTATTCCTCGATGACTGCAAGTTCTCTACGACTACCGTATTAGGCGAGGTTGACGGCATCGAATTCAAGGTAACAGGTAAGGAAATACTGGAGCCGGGCTGGCGTGTCGTGAGGGAAGAGGTAAGAAGTAAGAAGGAAGATGGCGACGATGATGAGAAGAAGCAGGACGACGAAGAGCGCACCCTACCCACTTTCGTCAAGGGTGAGAGCGGCGACCACATCCCTACCCTCACGGAGAAGATGACCACACCTCCACCTTACTATAACGAGGCATCGCTGCTCAGAGCGATGGAAACGGCAGGCAAGTTCGTGGAAGACGAGACACTACGTGCCGCTATGAAGGAAAACGGTATCGGACGACCTTCGTCGCGTGCATCTATCATCGAGACTCTCTTTAAGCGTCACTATATCCGCAGAGAGCGTAAGCGCCTCGTGGCAACACCTACAGGTATCGAACTGATTGATTTGATTCGCGAAGACCTGCTCAAGAGCTGTGAGCTGACAGGTATCTGGGAGAAGAAGCTGCGCGACATCGAGGCCAAGAAGTATGATGCCCAACAGTTTATCAACGAGTTGAAGGAGCAAGTGACCACCATCGTCCACGACGTGATGACGGATCCCTCCAATCGTCGCATCACAGTGATGCCACCAGAAGAACAGAAAAAGAAAAACAAGAAGAAATAGGACTCTTAGGTATGGGCAGGCAATAAAAGGGCCTGCCCTTACGTTATATACAAGGTATGCGAAAAAAGGCTCATCTCACCCTGCTAATGCTTTGCGCCCTGCTCCTTATGAGTTGTGGTGCTGAGGTAGCTATGAAGAAAGGCGACCGCTTCTATGCGGTTGGCGAATATTTCGATGCTGCCACACAGTATAAGAAAGCCTATTCGCAGACCCCTGCCAGTGAGCGAACACTGCGTGGACAAAGAGCTTTAAAAATGGCGGAGTGCTACCGTCGCATCAACTATACACAGAAGGCCATCGCAGCCTACAACAATGCCATCCGCTATAAACAGACGGACTCGCTGACCTATTTGCATCTGGCACAACAGCTGATGAAGGACGGCAGTTACAAGGCGGCAGAAAAAAATTTCCAGACAGCTCTCGACAGCATGACAACCGCAAACGCCCTGGCATTGGCCAAGACTGGACTGAAGTCGGCCCAACAGGCGCCACAGTGGAAAAAAGATGGGTCGGCCTATACGGTGAAACGTGAGAACTTCTTTAATTCCAGGCGTGCTGACTATTCGCCCATGCTGGCTGGTGAGGAGAACAACCAACTCTTCTTCACCTCAACACGCAACCAGGCCAAGGGCGACGAGCTCAGTGGCATTACGGGCACAAAGAATGCCGATATCTTCTACTCACAGAAAGATGATAAAGGCAAATGGCAACGTCCGGAGGTTATTGACACTGAGTTGAACAGTAATGATGATGAGGGTGCCTGCTGCTTCTCACCAGATGGTCGCACGATGTATCTCACGCAGTGTAAGAGCGACCCCAGCTATCCGCGCTATGCCACCATCGCAACGAGCCAACGCTCGGATGCCGCTTGGGGAAAATCCTCAGAACTGAAGATGACACGCGACACATTGTCGGCTTACGCACATCCGGCTGTCAGTCCAGATGGACAGTGGCTCTATTTTAGCAGCAACATGCCTGGTGGAATGGGTGGCTATGACATCTGGCGCGTGCGTCTGACAAGCAGTGGCGTTGGTGGTGTAGAGAATGTGGGAGCACCCATCAACACATCAGGCAACGAGATGTTCCCTACCTTCCGTCCCAATGGCGACCTGTACTTCTCGAGTGATGGTCATGAGGGAATGGGAGGCCTGGACATCTACTTCGTAGAAAGTGAAGACTTGAAAGTTGTAGGTTCCGACAATCAACGTCCTACCTTCAACATCCAGCATCCTGGCTATCCGCTGAACTCACAAGGTGATGACTTCGGCATGACTTTCGAAGGGATGCTCAACAAAGGGTTCTTCAGCAGTAACCGCGGCGACGGAAAAGGATGGGATCATATATACTCTTTCTACAATCCGGAGATTGTGCAGACAGTGAAAGGATGGGTGTATGAGCAGGATGGCTATGAACTGCCACAAGCTTTGGTATATATGGTCGGCAACGACGGTACCAACATGAAGCTCAGCGTGAAAGGTGACGGATCGTTTACGCAGGTTATCAAGCCTGGCGTTGACTATCTGTTCCTGGGCACCTGTAAGGGATTCCTCAACCATCAGGAGCAGCTGCGCGTTGAGCCCGTCACAGAATCGCAGGAATATGTCTTGCAGTTCCCTCTGGCGAGCATCACCGCTCCCGTACTTATCGAGAACATCTTCTATGATTTCGACAAAGCCACGCTACGTCCGGAATCTACCGCGGCCCTTGACAAGCTGGTAGCTCTGCTCAACGAGAATCCCAACGTCACCATAGAGCTCAGTGCCCATTGCGACTATAAAGGTTCGGCAGAATATAACAAGCGGCTGGCTCAGCGACGTGCGGAGAGTGTAGTGGAATATCTTACTGCCCACGGCATAGCCAGCGACCGTCTGAAACCAGTAGGCTATGGCAAGGAGAAACCCAAGACCATCCGTAAGAAACTCACGGAGAAGTATCCCTTCTTAAAAGAAAACGACGTCTTGACGGAGGAACTCATCAAGACGCTCGACGAGGAACAGCAGGAGATATGCAACCAGCTGAACCGTCGCACAGAGTTTATCGTACTGCGTACTACCTACGGACTATTTCCGAAGAAATAATCTCTCCGACACCTACAAAGAGTAGGCCAAAGAGCACAGATACTGCCATCAGCAGATTGACGCTGAAGGTCTGAACAGCCATGGTCTGCAGCATGACCTCGAACTGAACAGTCAGCAGTTCCCAGCCATCAATGAGTACAAAGAGGATAGCGAACACCACCACACAACAGAGGTTCCACAGATATATGAGCAACCTGCTACGGGCCGCCAATGGTGAGCATTGCGGCAGATGCTGCATGACACGCTCAGTAAAGCCATTGTCTGCAATCTGCTGCGGGGCAGTCTCGTTGAAGAACTGCTCTATCATACGGTTGTTATCTTCTATCATATCCATTCTCCTTTAAATAGTTTGCCATTTTTTCTTTACCTCTCGAAAGGTGCGACTTCACGGTACCTTCCTTCATCTGAGTAATCTTAGCGATGGCTGCGATATCGTAGCCGTCAATGAGTTGCAGAGTGATGCATGTCCGTTCGTCAGGCTTTAACAAAGCCAGAGCGGCATAGAGGTCCATCTTCAACGATGAGTTCTCACCGCCAGCACGCTGAGGAGCTGCATCGACATCCTCCGTCTGGTGCTTGCTGCGCGTATAGTCGTACAACACATTATAGGCGATGCGCATCAGCCACGTCTGGAAAGACGCCAGTCCGCGAAACGAGGAGATGCTGGTATAGGCCTTGATAAACGTGTCTTGCGCAAGGTCGTCACTCAACTGACTATCCCCCAAGGTCTGGCTTAGGAAAAAGCGTCGCACAGGCGACTGGTATTTGCGCACCAGCTGGTCGAAAGCCCGCCGGTTGCCTGCTACCGCCACCTGTACTACCAGGGAGATATCAGAGAGAGTGTTCATCAAGTGCTACTGCATCAGTTGATTTTTCTGAGGCATGATAATCCATGCAACGATATAGAACAGCACACCAGAGAAACAAGTGCACAAAGTAAGGAAAGCATACCCCAGACGTACTGCCACGGGGTCGAAGTCCATATACTCAGCAATTCCTGCACATACACCACCTAAGACGCGGTCATTGGAACGTTCTAATCTCTTTGTCATAGTTATAATTCGTTATGAGGGTTATTTTTACTTGCCATCTTAGAAGCCACTATCTTGCCCAGTCCGATGAAGAACACAAGGGCGCCAACACCAAAGCCTACCGTTCCGGCAGCATAGCCGAGGAAGATCATCAGACCAATGCCAACGAAACACTGACGCAAGCCTTTCTGATATTCATCATCAATAGTTCCTGGCTGGTCTTTGAGTAGCTGTTCGGGAATGGGCTGTCCCTGCTGCATGGCCATCTGTGCCAGGCGCATCTTGTCCTTGCGGTTCTTATTGATGAAGTAGAACAGGGCAACGATGATGAGGACGGGCGAGAGGACAAAGATGATGAGCAATACCATCAGCACGAAGAACATGCCGGCAATGCCCTTGTCAAAATGACGGAAGATGTGGTCCGTCATACCGGAGAAATCGTCATCGTCCACTTCATAGGTCGTGGTTTTCGAACTCCACGGCGATGTCTGCGTTGTAACCGTCACCGTAGATCTGTGTTTGGTAACGGCACCGGTGTCTACACTTGTGGTATCTGAGAAAGCCTCAACACCACTCTTACTCGTTGAGTCCACCAGTTCAGCCTGCTGTGGCTGTGGAGTGTGGCGGTGCTTCTGGGCAACAGCCTCGGTGGTCATGCCCAGCACTAACAACATGGTCAAAGTAATTAAAATCTGTTTCATATTCGTATTTGTTTTGTATTTATTGCACATTCATTCTATCTGACAATCAGTTCGTCAGAATCTATATCGCCTGAGCCACGCACCTGTTTGTTCATCTTGCGGACAGCACCTTTCAGCTCGATGTCGCCAGAACCCTTGACTTGGGCATCGACAGCGCCACTATTCTCAAGGTACGCCTTGATATCGCCAGAGCCAACGACATTCAGCCCAGCCCACTGCGTCTGTATCTTGTCCAGCGACACATCGCCAGAGCCTACCAACGAGACATCGGCATGGTCGCAAATAACATCATTAAAGCGGATATCGCCAGAACCCCTCAACTCAATAGTGAGCGTATCGGTGTCCAACGGCTGGTCACTCAGAAAGTCGCCAGAGCCCAGCAGTCTGACGCCAAGAAAGTCGGGTGAGGTGACATATACCGTGATATTGTCGGCATCGCTGCTATCGAAACGGAAAAAGTTTGAGCTATTCTTCATACTGATCTTCAGCTCATTGCCCTCCACCACGGTCTCAACCTTCTTCATCTCTTCGACATTGGGGGCATGCACCTTCACGGAGAAGGAGTCGGCTTGTATATACTCCACATCCATGGAGCCCATCATGGCAATACGTTCGAAACCTGTCAATTCACGAGACTCCTCAACATAGCCGGAGACGGTCTTATTCACACGGATGTTGCAGGATGTCAACATGGCTACTGCCAGCATGGCAAAAACTATTCTTTTCATATCTTTCTATTTTGTTTTTACCTGTTAGACGTAATTAATCCTAAATTAGTTGCAAAGGTGCAATTTTTTTTTTAATTTTGCAAGCAAATGACGCAACTACCTGCTGCTTTCACGGAAAAAACACGCCAACTGATGGGCGAAGATCGCTTCGAACGCTACCTACAGTCGTTTGAAGAGGAACCTCCCGTGAGCATACGGCTGAACACACAAAAGATGGCAGAGGACAAAGGACTGAGGTTGGAAGTCATTCATGGTGAACCAGTGCCCTGGTGTAGAAACGGCTACTATCTCCAACAGCGTCCCAGCTTCACGATGGACCCTCTGTTGCACGCAGGCTGTTACTATGTACAGGAGGCTGCCTCGATGTTTCTCGACGAGGTGCTGCGACAATTACATAATGCATACGTCAGCCACCAGCCATCAGCTATCAGACCACTGAATGCCCTTGACCTCTGTGCTGCTCCAGGCGGAAAATCTACCCTATTGCGCTCAGCCCTTCCTGCGGATTGCATGCTCTACTCCAACGAGCCTGTTCGCAACCGTGCCAATATTCTGTTGGAGAATGTCACGAAGTGGGGCTACAAGAATCACATCGTTACCAACAATTACCCCAAAGACTACCGTAAAAGTAAGTTGATGTTCGACCTCATTCTCTGTGACGTTCCTTGCTCTGGTGAGGGTATGTTCCGTAAAGACGAAGCCACCATCCACGAGTGGAGCGAGCAGAACGTGGAGAAGTGCTGGCAATTACAACGGGAAATCGTGAGCGACGCCTGGGCTTGTCTGAACGAGGGAGGGGTGTTGATATATAGCACATGCACCTTTAATACCAAGGAGAACGAGGAGAACATCCGCTGGATACTGGAGGAGTTTGATGATGCGGAAGTGCTGAAAGTAGAGACAAAACCGGAATGGAACATTACGGGGTCGCTCCTTGAAGGGTTCGACGAGCCTGTCTATCGCTTCATCCCTGGCATTTCGCGTGGTGAGGGACTGTTTATGTGCGTCATACGTAAAAACGGCATTACGGCTCGTCCTCAACGAGATTACGGCTCGTTGCCAACGACATTACGGCTCGTCGCCAACGACATTACGGCTCGTCAAGATGAGGCAGTAACGAGCGTTGACCTCTCCTACCAAGAGGCCATGAAGTTTCTACGGGGTGAGACATTGACATTCCCCCCCGACACCCCACGAGGCATCGTGGAGGTATGCTTCGACGGGCATCCCTTAGGCCTGATGAAGAATATCGGTAACCGAGCCAACAACCTATACCCCAAGGAATGGAGAATCAGAACAACATATATACCCAACGAATATGAAGCAATACTTAGACATACTTAACCGCATCCTCACAGAAGGAACGGAGAAAGGTGACCGCACCGGAACAGGTACCATCAGCATCTTTGGTACGCAGAGCCGTTATAATCTGGAGGACGGTTTCCCCCTCTTGACCACCAAGAAGCTGCACCTGAAGTCCATCATCTACGAACTGCTATGGTTCTTGCAAGGTGACACTAATGTGAAATACCTGCAGGAACATGGTGTTCGCATCTGGAACGAGTGGGCCGACGAGAATGGCGAGTTGGGTCCTGTCTATGGACACCAGTGGCGTTCATGGCCCGACTACAATGGTGGCACCATCGACCAGATACAATATGTTGTGGACCAGTTGAAGAACAATCCCGACTCACGCCGTATGATTGTCTCAGCATGGAACGTGGCAGAGGTCAACAAGATGGCGCTACCTCCCTGCCACACCATCTTCCAATTCTATACCGCTCCCCTGCCCGATGGGCGTCGTCGCCTGTCTCTGCAACTCTATCAGCGCTCTGCTGACACCTTCCTAGGGGTACCTTTCAACATCGCGTCGTATGCCCTATTGCTCCAGATGATGGCGCAGGTGTGCGACATGGTCCCTGGCGACTTCATCCACACTACGGGCGACACACATCTCTACCTGAACCACATTGAGCAGGCGAAGTTACAGCTCACTCGCGAGCCCCGTCCGTTGCCCACCATGAAGATTAACCCCGACGTGAAGAGCATCTTTGACTTCCAATATGAAGACTTCGAGCTCGTCGGCTATGACCCACATCCACATATTAAAGCAGAAGTATCCGTATGATTAGTATTATTGCTGCAGTAGCGAAAAATCGCGCCATAGGATTCAAGAACAAGCTCATCTACTGGTTGCCCAACGATTTGAAGCGTTTTAAGGCGCTGACAACGGGGCACACCATCATCATGGGACGTAATACTTTCGAATCGCTACCCAAAGGAGCGCTACCCAATCGCAGGAATGTGGTGCTATCAACAACGATTGATGAGTTGCCTGGCTGCGAGGTATTCCCCTCCCTTGACGCTGCCCTCAATAGTTGCCGTCCTGACGAGGATATATATATAATAGGTGGAGCACACGTCTATGAGCAAGCACTTGATAAAGCCGACCGTCTTTGTCTGACTGAGGTTGAAGACACGCCTGCAGAAGCTGACGCCTTCTTCCCTGACTACAACACCGGATGGCGCGAAATAGCCAGAGAGGAGCACTCGAAAGACGAGCGACATGACTTCGGATATGCTTTTGTAGATTATGAGCGAGCCCGATAAGGCTCGCTTATTCTTTGGTTATCTTATCACCACTTTCTTACCTCTTACAATATAGATGCCCTTCTGAGGTTGCGTCACGCGCAGACCAGAAAGATTGAAGTAATCAGACTCCCCAATACCCATCTCTTCGTTTTCAATTTCCCTGATGCCCGTATCACCTCCTGCTTTGAGATCGAGCATCACGACATACGGGTCGTGATCGGAATAGGCCTTCATCTCGCCTACGTCATATTTATTGGCAATATGCAGAACTTCTGCTGATGTCACCTGTTCACCCATCGTACTATTGGCCATCACGTGATCTAAAAAATTAGTACCTCTGCTCCATGAATAGGTGTAAATATCGCCCTCCACGTATTTTATAAGCAGCTCTTCATAGCCAGCATCAACCAGCACTTGGAAGGCAGTTTCTGCAGGTTCACAGTTAAGGTCGCCCATCAACAGGATGTCTGGGTCGAGTGCCGCCTGAAGTCCTTGCAACAGACTTTGGGCATTGGCAATACGCGTCTCTTTATTCTGATCAGTACCTCCTGCCTTGAAGTGATTCATGCTCAGCGTAAAACATTCATTTGTAGCCAGCGACTTGAAGGTCTGCATGCGCATCGTGAAATTATAATGGAAGGTATAGCCTACTGCCGTCGTCACGTTGTCTCCATAAGGAGCAACATGGTCAGTACGATAAATATAACCCGATTTAATCATGCCCATCGGATAACGCAACAGATCATAGTCAATATCATCCGATACAGCTGCATACTCCAATCCTGTAGCGTCAGACAGCTGTTTGGCCAGATAAGGAAGAATAACAGGTTTGGCTTCTAGTTCATTGAAGACATAGATATCAGCCTTTAGAGGAGACAAGGCATCGACAATGCGTTGGGTCTTTACCAGGCGTCCTTCTTCGGTATTATAATTACTGACTGCAACGGAATTGTCTTGCGTGCGCTCCCGATCTAACGACCAGAAATAGTTTTGTAGGTTCTGTCCGCACACCTTCAGCACATCACCGGCCTTGACGGCATCTGCAGCCATCAGAAAGAATAGTGATATCAGAAAATGCCGATAGATTTTCATAGTAATTATAACGCTTATTTTTTGACTCTCAGTTCGTCTTTTCGTTCTGCAGAATAGTTGATGTTCAGCGCTCCCGCCCGTCGTAGTGCCTGCTTCACATCATTGATAATGCCCATCTCCGTGTCGCGGTCGGCACGGATGCTGACAGTCAACCGCTGGCGGTCATCTTCCGACATACGGGCTCGTTCCTTGGCGATTTCCTCGCCTATTTGATCAACAGTGACATAGCGATTACCCATCTGAATACGCGTCTCATCAGCAATGATACGGCCTTGGGCATCGACTGGTTTGCCAATAAAGACATACACCAGTCCGGACTTGCCCACCTCCTTCTCCAACTGTGTACCTTGAGGTACCATATATCGCACTTTAGGGTCAACATCGCGCATGTGGGTAACTATCATAAAGAAGAACAGCACAGTAAAAATGAGGTCGGGCATGGACGCTAAGTTCAGCCCTGGCACCTGATTACTTTGTCGACGTTTGAATCTGCTCATCTCTTATTTCTCCTTTATCCCTTCACTGATACGCTGCGGGTAGCGCGCGATGATTGTTTCTCGCTGTGCAGCATTACACTCAGCAAAGTGACAACCATATTGTTTCTGCGCCATACGCTCACGCAAACGATGGTAGGCAGCCACTACGGCATGCTGCATCTCAAAATAGGCGTTGTAGCTTGTTTGCCTGTCAGTTTCTACGGCTATCACATGCTGAGCACTCTGGCGCGAAGCCACAAAACTCTCCACCTGCTGTTCCAGCTCAGCCGCTGTCACCACCTGTCCGTCACAATACAATGCATCGTGAGCGTCAATGGATATCTGTAACACATTCTGACGGTTGATATCTCGGAGTTCCTGTTTCTGCTCGTCTATAGGTGACAACTTGCGAGCTAGGCCTCGGTCGGTATCCATTGATGAGGTCACAAGGAAGAACACCAACAGCATAAATGAGATGTCAGCTGTCGATGTGGTATTCAACTCAGGTACTTCTCTATGTTTACGAAGAAACACGCTACTACTTGTTTTGTTCTATACTCCGTCTTACTTCTCCCTGCTCAGCCAGAACGAGCGTACGGTAGATACTACCGTAGCCACTATAGCGACACCCATGGCGATGTACATCAGCCACAGCATCACCTCAGCCATCAGAAAACTACCTGCTTCAGCCATTGTTACGCGCTTTATATTGTGTGATGGCATCCATCAAAGTGATGGCGCCTTCCTCCATCTGAGTGGTCAGACGATCTATCTTCGAAAGAATATAGCTATAGAAGAACTGAAGGATGATGGCTACGATGATACCGAAGATCGTGGTAATCAGCGCCACCTTCATACCTTTAGCAACAATAGTAGGACTGATATTGCCTGCTATCTCTATCTGGTCAAAAGCCATCACCATACCGATGACCGTTCCCAAGAATCCCAGAGATGGAGCGATGGCTATAAACAGACGTATCCAAGAGCAGCCTTTCTCCATATTCGATATCTGCACCTGTCCGTAGTTGGTCAACTGACGGTCTATATCTTCAACTTTCTCACGGATATGCAACAACGCCTGATAACATATTGAGGCCACAGGACCACGGGTATTGCGGCACAGGTCTTTGGCACCCTCCACGTCGTTCTGCCCCAGCTTACTGTCCACATCAGCCAACAAGCGCTTCGTGTTAATTTCCGACAAGGTCAGGTATACGATACGCTCTATGCAGAACGCCAAACCCAGTACCAAGGCCAAAGCCACCAGCGACATAAAGCCTGCAGAACCCTCTATAAATTTATGCTTTAGCTGTTTGTGCAAACTTCCATCAGCCTCTGCGCCCTCATCGGGCATACCCAGCTCGGCATCAATCTGCGCCATAGCCGAGTCGGCAACCAGCGTATCGCTCACTACCATAGCGGCACTATCCTTTGGCTGTGGAGACTGCGCATTAGCTGCAGGCATCCCTGCCAGCATCGCTGTCATCAACAGCACCATCCATCGTTTTCTCATCATCATGTTTTGATTCTGTATATTACTGAGCTGCAAAGGTACTCCTTTTTGGTAAGACAACCAAATAAAACGGCGAATAATTAAAATGTCAGAGCACCCACTCGTAGGTATCGTAGCAGACTGCGCGGGCACCAAAACCTTCTTTCTGGAAAATCAGAGAATCGTTGAGGTCGTCGTTGTCCACATTATTCGAAGTGCCGAAATCAAAGAACAGACGTCCCTCGGCTTCATAGCGATCTAACAAACGATCAAACAGAAAGTCCAGAGCTCCGAGGCATCGTCCCTCTTCAGATGCCATAATATATTGTGTCTTTAGCGTCTGTCCGCAATCATAAATAACCGCACCACCTAATATCGTATCATCCTGGCATACAGCCATTAACTGTATATTACGAAAGCGTTGCTTTAATAGCATCATCTCGTCAAGAGTATGAACGGGCTTGGCATGGAACTTTCGTCTGAGATGCTGCTCCAACATTTTCCAATAAACTGAAAAATCGGACAACTGCTTGACATATAAACCGTTCTTCTGCCCTTTTTTCACACCACGTTTCCTTAGAGTCGAAAACGCCATGCGACGATTAAGCACTACCACAGAGGCGACATCTCGAGAACGCAGCTGTGCATGGCAGACATTAGAAAGCGCAAAGAGGTCTTCCTCGGAAGGCTGTGTACAATAAATCCAGGGGATATGTTTGTAGACAACACGACGAAAGCCCTGTTCCCGAAGATAATCGTTAAGGGCTACAAAAATGTCGCGCACCGTTGCTGCACGACATTGTCCACCCATAATAAGGCCACCATAGGTCAATCCCTGATGAGACCACAAGGTGCCCTGTCCGTCATCATTGGCAGGCAACAGGGCATACAAGCGGCCATTCTCATAAATCATCAGTGAATGGTCGGTGAAACGGTCCGCATGGTAGTCCATATAGTGGCGGTCGAAGAGGAATGTTCCGTTCTTCGAACCAGCCACAAAAGCATTCCATTCGTCAGCCTTGTCAGCAGTATATCGTCGAATATCAATCATATCTCTACGAATGAGAGAGCATGCTGCATCGGAATCATTGCCTATCTCAACTTGTCATATGGATCCGTACCTAATACTGTTTTGGCCAATCGCTTTGCCTTGTCACGCAGAGCGTTGACATCGTCACCCACCTCGCCATAGCAGAGCACGACACCCATGCGGCGGCCCTTGTGAGCCTCGGGCTTGCCGAAAATGCGAATACGGGTACGATCTTCTTTCAGGGCATCTACGAAATTATAGTCGAGCAGTGAGCGATCGACTGGAGTCTTTGCCTCTGTGGGCGAGAGAATGACAGCAGAAGCACCAGCATGCTCCAAATGGATACCTGCTATGGGAAGGCCCATGACAGCACGGAAGTGTAGCTCGAACTCAGAGAGGTTAGTGGTATGACCCAGTGTCACCATACCTGTATCATGCGGACGTGGACTCAGCTCTGAGAAGATTACCTCACCCTGCTTGGTCAGGAAGAACTCAACACCCCAGATACCAGCACCTGTCAGTGCCTTCGTCACCTTGTCTGCCATCATCTGTGCCTGCTTCAAAGCCTCATCGGAAATCTTATAGGGCTGCCACGATTCACGATAATCGCCTGACTTCTGCACGTGTCCGATAGGAGGACAGAATAGTGTGGGCCAACCATGCTGCTGGGTGACTGTCAACAACGTAAACTCAGAGTCGAAATCGATAAACTCCTCGATGATTACCTCTTTCACATCACCGCGAGAGCCTTCCATAGCCTCACGGAACGCCGTCTCCAGTTCATTCTCATTATGAACATAGCTCTGACCATGACCAGAAGATGACATCAGGGGCTTTACCACGCAAGGAAAACCGATCTCGTCAGCAGCAGCCTTGAACTCCTCGAAGGTCTTAGCATAGAAATACTTGGCGGTGCGCAGGCCCAATTCCTTGGCAGCAAGGTCGCGAATAGCACGACGGTTCATTGTATAGTTGACGGCACGAGCCGAGGGTACCACTTGGATGCCCTGCTCTTCGAATTTGAAGAGACGCTCTGTGCGGATGGCCTCGATCTCAGGCACAATGATATCTGGCTTGTGTTTGTTGACTACTGCTTCGAGAGCATCGCCATCAAGCATGGAGAACACCTCGCGCTCGTCGGCTACCTGCATCGCAGGTGCATTGTCGTAACGATCGCAAGCAATGACATACTGGCCGGCACGCATGGCGGCAATAACAAACTCTTTGCCCAGTTCACCTGAGCCCAATAATAGAATCTTTTTCATTTATCTGTTAGAATACATTTTCTCGTAATACTTCTGATAATCGCCACTGGTGACATTGTCAAGCCACTCCTGATTGTCAAGATACCAGCGAACGGTCTTCTCAATACCCTCTTCAAATTGCAGCGACGGTTCCCAACCAAGTTCTTTTTGCAACTTCGAGCTATCGATAGCATATCGCAAATCATGACCAGCGCGGTCTGTCACAAAGGTAATCAAATCCATGTCCTCGCCTTCCTTGCGACCCAGCAAACGATCTACCGTCTTGATAACCACCTTGATAATGTCGATATTCTTCCACTCGTTGAAGCCACCGATATTATACGTGTCAGCTATCTTACCCTCGTGGAAGATGAGGTCGATAGCACGGGCATGATCCTCTACAAACAACCAGTCGCGCACGTTCTCGCCCTTACCATAGACGGGCAATGGTTTGCGATGACGGATATTGTTGATGAACAGCGGAATCAACTTCTCAGGGAACTGATAGGGTCCGTAGTTATTCGAGCAGTTGGTCACTACCACAGGCATCCCATAAGTATCGTGGAAAGCACGAACAAAGTGATCTGACGAAGCTTTCGAAGCGCTATACGGAGAATGTGGGTTATACTTCGTTGTCTCCAAGAAGAACTTATCGCCATAAGCCAGGTGATGCTCTGCGCTGGAAGCTGTCGTAGTGAACGGAGGCTCGATACCTTCGGGGTGTGTCAGTTCGAGTGCACCATATACCTCATCGGTAGAGATATGGTAGAAGCGTTTGCCCTCATATTTCTCAGGAAGCGACTCCCAATAGAGTTTGGCAGCCTGAAGCAGGGAGAGCGTACCCATCACATTGGTCTGGGCAAAAGTAAACGGATCCTTGATAGAGCGATCCACATGTGATTCAGCAGCCAGATGGATGATGCCATCCACCTTCTTATCCTGCATCAGCTTGTAGAAAGCCTCGAAGTCGCAGATATCCATCTTCACAAACTCATAGTTGGGTTTGTTCTCGATATCCTTGAGGTTAGCGAGATTGCCAGCATATGTCAACTTATCGAGGTTGATGATGTGGTAATCGGGATACTTGTTCACAAAGAGGCGCACTACGTGGCTTCCAATAAAGCCTGCGCCACCGGTAATGACGATGGTTCTTTTCATATCTTATCTTCCTAATGTTATAACTTCCAAATCTTTGAATTCCTTACCGTCGATGGTCAGGCGGACAAGCGTTCTTTCCTTATGCCAGCCTTGCAGACCTGCGGCACCGGGATTGATGTGCAGCATGTTGAGTGTCTTGTCGAACTTCACCTTTAATATATGCGAATGTCCTGCCACGAACAACTGCGGCGGATTGGCATAGAGCATGGAGCGCACAGAATAGTCATAATTGCCAGGATAGCCCCCGATATGCTTGATGAGAACATCGACATCCTCGCACTTGAAACGGTTCAGGTCGCGATACATCAGGCGCAGGTCGCCGCCGTCGCAGTTGCCACAGACGGCACGGAACGGACGGAAAGCCTCAAACTTCTCTGCCACCTCCACACTGCCGATGTCACCTGCATGCCATATCTCGTCGCACGGCTCGAAGTAGTGCAGGTATTTCTCGTCCCAATAGGAGTGCGTGTCGCTGATGATACCTACTTTCTTCATAGTCCCAGCTTCTTGCGAATAAAGTCGGCAATGAATTTCTCTGTCTCTACCAATCCAAGGGTACTGGAGTTGACACAAAGGTCGTAAGTCTCTGCTGCGCCCCATTTCCTACCCGTATAGTAGTTGTAGTATTCGGCACGCCGGTTCTCAGCCTGCAGAATAAGACGTTTGGCCTGCTGGGGCGTTACCGACTGCTGTGCCAGCAATTTGTCAATACGTGCACGCATCGATGCGGTAATAAACACTGACACCACATTGGGGAAGTCGCGCAATATATAGTCAGCGCAACGTCCCACAAAGACACAGCTACCCTCCAAGGCTGCCTTGCGAATGGCATCACTCTGAAACTGGAAAAGGCTCTCTTGTGAGAAATCTGCGCTATACATACCACCTCCGATATGAGGTATCTGCATGTTGAACAGCGACTTAAGGAAGCCTCTCTTCTCGTCGTTCTGTTCGAAGAACTTCTCACTGAAGCCACTTTCTTTGGCAGCCAAATTGAGCAACTCCTGGTCATAGTACTTCGCATTGAAGTCCATAGCCAGCATCCGTGCAATATCGTGTCCGCCACTACCCAGTTGACGTCCCACGCAGATGATGATAGGCTGATTCTTGTCCATTCTTTCTTGACTATTGATTCTTAACTTTTAACTTCTTCATATACCACCACAGCAACGGTATCGTCATAGCAAACGAGCAAAAGTCGCTGGCAGGCATCGAATACCATACGCCATCAAGTCCCCAAAACAAGGGAAACAAAAAGGCCATAGGCAACAACAGGAACAGCTGCCTGGAGAGTGAAAGGAAAATCGACACTTTAACCTTACCGATACTCTGGAAGAAGTGAGTGATGGTAGCTTGTGAACCTACCACGAAGAACACCAGCATATCGAGTTTGATGCCCTGTGCCGACAAGTCCAACAATGTTGGATCGGTGGTAAAGATACGGGCTATCTCTCTGGGAAAGAGCATCGACAATGCCCATCCCACCAACAAGATTAATGTCGCACAACCGATTGCCAAGAACAGACAGCGGAACATGCGGTCGTATTTCTCGGCTCCGTAGTTATAGCCTACGATAGGCTGCATACCCTGACAGACGCCCATCACGAACATAAAGAACATCATCACCACGGAGTTGGCTATCGAGTAAGCACCGACGGCCATATCGCCTCCATAGCGAACAAACTGGTTATTCATGAAGATGACGATGATACACGAAGTGGCATTCATCAGGAATGGCGAAACACCTATGGCAATGATGTTCCTCACCAGATTGGCTCTCAGCCTATAGATGCCGCGTTTAAAATGCAACAGTTCGTTCTTATCCGAGAATAGATACAGTTGCCAGCACATGGCCAGTGTCTGTGAGGTCACAGTAGCCAACGCAGCCCCTCGGATACCCCAACGGAACCACCATACAAAAGCCAGCACCAACACGATGTTCATTCCTACCGTAAACAGCACGGAATACATGGCGTGCTTGGGTTTGCCGGCAGCTCTCAACACAGCATTCAGACCAAAATACATGTGAGTAATCATGTTACCCAGCAGGATGACAATCATAAACTCACGGGCATAGGGCAATGTCGTGTCTGAAGCACCGAAGAACCTGAGAATCGGATCAAGGAATATCAGACAGATGGCCATAAACAAGAAGCCGATGATCAGATTCAGCGTGATGGTATTGCCCAACAGATTCTGTGCGACCTTATAGTCTTTCTGACCCAGTTTGACACTGATGCTCGCAGAGGAGCCCACACCTACCGCAGCACCAAAAGCTGCGCTGAGGTTCATAAAGGGAAATGTAATACCCAGGCCCGCAATAGCTTCAGGTCCCACGATCTGGCCTATCATGGCACGGTCGATGATGTTATAGAGACTCGATGCCGTCATCGCCACGATGGCAGGCAGGGCATACTGCAACAGCAGCTGTCCAACGGGTTTAGTGCCTAATTCAAGTGTTGTTTGTTTGTTGTCCATACGAAATAATGTGCAAAGGTACGATTAAGTGCGCACAAAACAAAAGATTTTAATCTTTTTTATGCCGAGTGTGAGAATAATATTACTTTTCCTTTGTACTTTGCCCACTTCTTTGTACCTTTGCAATCCTGATAACGTGAAAAGTATGAAACGATTACTATGGATACTGACCTTACTGATGCCTGTGTCGCTATTGTTTGCGGCACAAGGGCCTCACGTTTCAGAACGTATCAAATACAAGAACGGGCCAGCTTATATCTACCGCCTTTACCTCAACGACAAGAAGGGTACTCCCTACTCGTTGAACCACCCCCATCGTTTCCTGTCACGACGCAGCATCGACCGTCGCAAGCGTCAGCACCTGCCACTCGATTCTACCGACCTGCCCGTCAATCCCCGTTATATCCGTCAGATTGCTGATTGTGGTGTGAGTGTCATCGGACAGAGCCGTTGGCAGAATACAGTTCTGGTTCGCACCAAGGACTCGACGGCCATCGATAAACTCCGACTGTTACCTTGTATCAAAGAGAGCCGACTGGTATGGCTGTCGCCCGACTCCATCACTCCGTCTGCCTTTAAGACGCCTTATCGCTCCAAACTTGAACCCCTTCATTATATGGAAGACCAGCCCTACGGCAGGAGCTACACGCAAATCAACACGTTGCAGGGACATCGCCTACACCAGATTGGATTGAAGGGACATAACATGATGATTGCCATCATCGACGGCGGTTTCAAGAATGCCAATGCTATCCCCGTTTTCCTAAAGGCATCCATCAACGGCTATAAGGATTTTGTAACGCCTGCCTCGCCCAGCATCTTTGCAGAGACTGACCACGGAACAAAAGTATTATCAGCAATGGCCACCAATGAGCCTAACTACTATATCGGCACGGCTCCAGGGGCCTCGTACTGGCTGTTGCGTAGTGAGGATCAGCAAACGGAGCAGGAGGTCGAGGAAGACTACTGGACGATGGCTGCCGAGTTTGCCGATTCAGTGGGATGCGACCTCATCAATTCGTCGTTGGGCTACAGCACCTACGACCATCCGTGGATGTCGCACAAGCTGTGGCAACTCGATGGACATACCACCTTCATCAGCCATTCGGCATCACTACTGGCTGACAAGGGCATTATCCTCATCAATGCAGCAGGCAACTCGGGTATGGGACCATGGAAGAAAATCGATGTCCCTGCTGATGCGGATAAGATACTGACCGTAGGAGCCATCTCTGCAGACGATCCCCGTCATATCGCGCCATTCAGCTCGGTAGGTCCCGCACAAGACGGTCGCACCAAGCCCGATGTGGTAGCCATTGGCGCACCGGCCTTTCTCATCAATGGCCGTGGTGTTATTATGGAAGATATGGGCACTTCGTTCTCTGCGCCCATCGTCTGTGGTCTGATGGCCTGTCTATGGCAGGCCATGCCTGAGGCGACAGCCTACGAAATGATTCAGCTCATCAGACAATGCGGCAACAACTACGAGCACCCCGACAACATCTACGGCTTTGGTGTGCCCAATTTCTGGAAAGCTTACTTAGAATCCCATAAGGCCTATAAGATCCATAGGCCCCATAAGCCCAATGAGGCCAATAACCTCCCCAAATAGCCCTATGCCCTCCCCTCGATATACCCTCCGCCAACTGAACCTGATGGTGCGCGACGCCATCGAGATGCATCTCCCCGATGAGTATTGGGTAGAGGCAGAACTATCGGAATGTCGCGAACGAGGCGGCCACTGCTATATGGAACTCATCGAAAAAGAAGAGCACACCAACACGCCTATAGCACGTGCCTCAGCCAAGTGCTGGCGCCAGACGTGGCAGATGGTACAGCCCCACTTCGAGAGAGTCACCGGCCAACCGCTACATGCTGGCTTGAAGGTGCTTTTGCGCGTCTATGCCCAGTACCATGAGGCCTATGGTTTCTCGTGGATTGTCAGCGACATCGACCCCACCTACACCATTGGCGATATGGCGCGTAAACGTCAGGAGATTATCCGCCAACTGAAAGAGGAGGGCATCTTCGACCTGCAGCGCGAGCTGCACATCCCGATGTTTGCCAAACGTATTGCCGTTATCTCTGCTGCTGGGGCAGCAGGCTATGGTGACTTTATCCGCCAGTTGGAGGATAATGACTATGGCTTCAAGTTTGAGGTACAGCTGTTTCCTGCTATTATGCAGGGCGAGCAGGTGGAACAAAGTGTCATTGCCGCCATGAATCAGATTTACGACCACTTGCACGATTTTGACGCCGTTTGCATTCTGCGTGGCGGAGGAGCTACTGCCGACCTGAGTGGTTTCGACACTTTGGCATTGGCAGAGAACGTCACCCAATTCCCGCTGCCCATTATCACCGGTATTGGTCATGACCGCGACGAGAGCATTCTTGATATGGTGAGCAACACCCGCGTCAAGACACCGACAGCTGCGGCAGCATTGCTGATTGACAACCTGCTGCAGGTGCTGACACGTATCGATAGTGCCCAACAACGTATCTCGATGGCTATCAGCCAACGCTTTGCCAACCAGAAAGAACGGCTCTCCAGTCTGCAGACCATCATCCCCGTACTTGCTCAGCGCCTATTGAGTAATGCGAAGCATCGTTTGGAGCTCATCGAGTTGCAGTTGCAGGGCTACGATCCACAACTGCTGCTCCGACGTGGTTACAGTATCACGCTACACAACGGGCGTGCTGTACGTGACCCCAACCAACTGAAGACGGGCGATGAAATCGAGACACGCTTAGAGAAAGGAACGATACATTCTGTAGTTAAAAATTAAGAGTTAAGAATTAAGAGTTGTTGCCTACGGCAATTAAGAGTTAAGAATTAAAAGATATATGAACGAGAATATGAAATACGAGGAAGCAATGGCTCAGCTGGAAGCTATTGTACGCAAGATGGAGTCCAACGAGCTGGATATAGACGAAATCGCTGCGCAGTTGAAAACCGCACAGCGACTTATCAAGTTCTGTCGTGACAAACTCACGAAGACAGAGTCCGAATTATTAGAAGAACAGACCGAAGCTTAATGCCTTGAACTGGGGATTCTCGATGACGGTACCGTTCACGGTCGTCTCCTTCTTCTTCAGCACGCTCATCGGTGAGTACTTGAAGTAAACGCCAATACCTCCCGACTTCAGGATACCCATGAAGTCAACAGTAACCACTTGATAGTCAAAGCCCTTCGTGCTGGTTTCAACATCAGTATCGCCATCAGTATATTCATTGTTGATGCGACCACGCAGGTTGAAGTTCACTACAGGACCTATTGAGAAACTGCTCTTGCTCTTCTTTCCAAACTTCTGAGTGAAGAGGAAAGGAACCGACAGACTGAAAATCCTGATGTGCGATTCAGTGTCGCTATACTTATCATTAAAGTTGCCAAAAGCGACGACATCATTGTCCGTTTTGTACATCATGCCCTTGCCTGCATGGGGCAACTCATAGGTGCGCCAGTTGCACCAGAGACCCGTTGAGTATGTCTGAGTCTTACCCTTTGGCGTGTAGCAATAGCGTAAGCCGACAAATATCTCCTGAGATCTGAAGACTGCAAAACCATGACCACTGGGCATATTCGTTGGCGCATTCCAACCGAAACCGAAGTCTACAACCCATTTGTCGTCGTCCTCAGCTACTTTCTTGATAAACTTCGTGCTTGTCTTCTCCTTGTCAATAGAAACGGTTGATTCATAGCGGAAGTTCTCATCATCCTGTTTGCCAGCAATCTTAATCTTCTGAACCGAGTCGTTAGTCATCACCGTCACCTTTCTGGGGTTGCTGAAGGTGATCGTGTCATTCATCTCTGTGGCCATAGCTGCCGTTGTCATAGTGCTAGCCAGCGCCATCAAAACCATCTTAGTTTTCATCATTTTTCCAAATTGTTAGTTAATAACTGTTTGTTTTGGGGTGCAAAGTTACACTAATTAATATACATTCGCAACTTTTTCGGCCTTTTTTCTTGCAAAAGCGAAGTATTTTCAGTACTTTTGCGCTCAATTAGAAACAATAACACATTAAAACATATTTGGAAAAGATGAAAAATCTAGATTGGGCAAATCTGTCTTTCGGTTACATGAAGACCGACTATAATGTACGCTGTTACTATCGTGACGGCAAGTGGGGAGAAATCGAAGTATGCTCTGACGAGTACCTCAACCTGCATATGGCTGCTACCTGTCTGCACTATGGTCAGGAAGCCTTTGAGGGTCTGAAAGCCTACCGTTGCAAGGATGGCAAGGTACGCATCTTCCGTGTTGACGAGAATGCTGCCCGCCTGCAGTCAACCTGTCGTGGCATCCTGATGCCCGAGGTCAGCACTGAGCTCTTTACAGAGATGGTGAAGAAGGTGGTGCGCCTCAACCAGGAGTGGATTCCCACTTACGAGAGTGGTGCTACGCTCTATATCCGTCCGCTGCTCATCGGTACCAGCGCTCAGGTGGGTGTTCATCCCTCTAAGGAGTACTGCTTCCTCATCTTCGTCACTCCCGTAGGTCCGTACTTCAAGGGGGGCTTTGCTGCTAATCCTTACGTGATTATCCGCGACTACGACCGTTCTGCTCCTTTGGGTACAGGTAAGTACAAGGTCGGTGGTAACTATGCCGCCTCGCTGTTTGCCAACAATCTGGCCCACGAGAAAGGCTATGCCTGCGAGTTCTACCTCGACGCCAAGGAGAAGAAATACATGGACGAGTGTGGTGCTGCCAACTTCTTCGGTATCAAGGACAACACCTATATTACGCCTAAGTCAACCTCTATCCTACCCTCTATCACCAACAAGTCGCTGATGCAGGTTGCTGAGGATCTGGGCATGAAGGTAGAGCGCCGTCCTATCCCTGAGGAGGAACTCGAGACCTTCGAGGAGGCAGGTGCTTGCGGTACTGCTGCCGTGATTTCGCCTATCTCTTATATTGACGACCTCGACACAGGCAAGCGCTACTCGTTTGGCGACAAGCCCGGCCCCGTGTCCAAGAAGCTCTTCGATACCCTGCGTGGCATCCAGTATGGTGAGCTTGAGGACAAGCACGGCTGGACGACTGTAGTAATTGAATAACCAATATTCCTTCATTAATATCTTTAAAACTTAGTAATGCTTATGAAAAAAACAGAGCTTGAGGTCGTTAGTACCATCACCGATGGCATCGCTATCGGTTTGAAAAACCTTCCATCTCTTATCGTGGCAGCTGTTTGCTACGTGTTGACCATTTGGATTCCTTACCTCAACGTAGGAACGACCATCGCCATGAACTCCATCCCAGGCCGTCTGGCCAAGGGTGATGTCATCTCACCGTTCTTTATCTTCGACGAGAAGTACCGTCGCGACTTCAGCGCCTTCTTCCTGCTGTGCGCCTTTACCTATATGGTGACTTGGGTAGGCTTCTTCTTCGTCATCATCCCTGGTATTATCATCTCACTGTCGCTCTCGCTGGCCACCTATATCCTCGTCGACTTCGACAAGTCGCCGACAGATGCCATGAAGCTGAGCAACCAGGCCACCTACGGCCATAAGTGGACCATCTTCTTCATCGGCCTCCTCTTTGGCTTTGCCATGGGTGTTCTGTTTGCCATTCTGGGTGGCATCGGTGGTCTTCTGGGTAGCACTTTCCAGATGATACTCCTTATCGCTGCCATCATCTGCGTCATTCCATTCTCGCTGGGCATCAACGCCGTCATCTATAAGGTGCTGTATCTCGATACACTCGAAGACGACGAGCAACCCGCTGCTGAACCAGAAACATTTGTTGGATGAGTAAAGGCAAGCTGGCGAAGTTCGCCGACATGGAAACTTACGAGAACGTGTTCCAATACCCCTATTCGGTAGTGGAACACGTTGTCTTTGACATGCAAGGCCATTGGCACGAGCAGTATTTCCACAATGACAACCCCATTGTGCTCGAACTCGGCTGTGGCAAGGGAGAATATACCGTAGAGCTCGCCAAGCTCTACCCTAACATCAACTTCATTGGTGTCGACATCAAGGGAGCACGCATGTGGACGGGAGCTACTCAGGCCCTCCAGGAGGGTTTGAAGAATGTCGCCTTCCTGCGTACCAATATCGAGATCATCGAGCGCTTCTTCGCTCCTGACGAGGTACAAGAGATATGGCTCACCTTCTCCGACCCCCAGATGAAGAATCCCCGCAAGCGCCTCACGTCCACCTACTTCATGAACCGCTATCGCAAGTTCCTCATCGACGGTGGCATCATCCATCTGAAGACCGACTCCAACTTCCTCTTCACCTATACCACCTATATGGTGGAAAAGAATGCCCTGCCCGTCATCTTCCGCACGGAAGACCTCTATCACGACGAGCGCATCGATGAAGACACGAAGACCATCCTGGCCATCCAGACCTACTATGAGTCGATGTGGATAGAGCGAGGCCTGAACATCAAGTACATGAAGTTCCAGTTGCCGCGTGCAGGCGAGCTGGTAGAACCCGATATCGAGATAGAGCTCGACGACTACCGTTCCTATCGCCGCGACAAGCGCAGTTCGAAAGACAAGGCGAAATAAACGAAGGGCATATCAAAAAGGTACACATCATCAAGAGGCTTCCGCTGCGAGGTGGCTATTATGCCATCTGCCTGTTTGGTCTGATCTTTTCCATCAGACCTCTCACGGCTGCGGAGCTGAACCACGAGCGCATCCATGCTGCCCAGCAGAAAGAGCTGCTCTACCTACCCTTCTTTATCTGGTACGGCATCGAGTGGCTCGTGCTCTATATCAAATACCGCGACAGTCTGAAAGCCTATTACCATATCCGTTTTGAGAAAGAGGCCTACACTCATCAGCACGACCTCCACTATCTCGATACACGCAAGCATTATCACTATCACTAACGAGTTATGAAAAGATGCTGGACGATAGCTGCATGTTTGCTATTATGGTCAGTGAAGACCATAGCGCAATCAGAAGTGACTGACTCATGGAAGTCGGGCAGCAATATGGGTATGCCCTCCATCACCACCAGCAATAGTCCGTTGATAGACTCCATGCATTTTCAGCTTCAACCGCTGACCCCACAAATACCACTATCCGCCAATCCACAACTCACGAAGTTCACCCAGTTGACGAAACAAGGCGCCACAGGCATCAACCTCTGGAATGGGGCTGCTATCGGATTCTATGGCATGACCGACCAGATGCCAGGACTGATGACAACAGAAAGAGGCATGATGACGCTCCATCAGCATACAGGGCGATGGTCTTTCACAGCCTCTGCCGTTGCCAATAAGTATTGGATGCCTTGGCAAAATACCCTATCCACCCAATACGGTTTTGGAGGTACCGTAGGCTATGCCCTCAGCAACAATGTGACCTTAAACGCCTTTGGATACTACTATGCCAACCAAATGCAAGTAGGCCCAGCCATGAGTCCTTATGTCAACAACACCACCTATGGAGGCTATGCCGACATACGTTTCAACAAGACCTTTGGTACCAATGTGGGCGTCAAGCGCTATCTCAACGCCATGACTGGCAAATGGACCACCGAACCGATTGTCAATCCTTATATCAAGATTGGTGACTCTAAGCTGGAGTTCCCCCTTGGCAGTCTGCTGAAAACGCTGGTGGAGCGCAATCGCGACAACCCCATGCGTTTTCAGCCTCGACCACACACACCCGCACAACAAGGCAGGATGAGAAGATAAATCTAGGATTTGTCATTGATAAACCCAGGACTTGTGGCCTTTATATCCTAGATTTCTTCTGATTATAACTGTGGCATATTGCATTAATGAGTTAAGTTAGTAGTTTTTTCATAAGATTCTTTTAGTTTTGTAATTTGGTTAGTGAATCATAAAGGCCCGCAGAGATGCGAGCCTTTATGATGTAATAGATGGCAGTCATTGTACAACTGGAATTTTTCAGCCCCCACGAATACAGCAAAGTGGATCATTGAGATTGCAACGCCATACTTTGCACCTTTAGGTCAAAGAATAAAGTGAACCCCAAAGTTTTTGGGGATAGATATTAAGAGAATTTAGGAAATCACCAATTGCTTGCCAGTTCTTTTTAGTTTCTCATTTCAGCAACGCCCTATTGCTATGTTCCTCCAGCACTTGCATTTGCTGAATGGCAATCCGATTAAGCTTTACGAGCCTTTCGCCTTGTGGTATTCCATCGTTGATAAGGACGGCATTGATGTTCTCCATATTCGATAGACAGATTAACTCGTTCGTTGTAGCATAATCTCGAATATTGCCTTTGAGGTCAGGATTTGCCTCGCGCCATTGCTTGGCAGTCATTCCAAACATAGCCACATTCAAAACATCCGCTTCCTCTGCATAAATGATACTTGCCTGTGCTGTTGTAACCTTTTCAGGAATAAGATTATTCTTAATAGCATCAGTGTGGATATGGTAGTTGATTTTCGAAAGCTCACGCTTGGCAGTCCATTCTATCTGCACCTGTTCATTAGCTTTCAAGCGTTGGAACTCCATAACCAGATAGAGTTCAAACTCAACGGAAACCCAGTTCGCGAACTTGAAAGCAATGTCAGACATCGCGTATGTCCCTCCGTATCGGCCAGATTTAGCAACAAGGCCAATGGCATTAGTGGCTTCTATCCATCGTGTAGGTGATAAGGTAAAAGCATTCAACCCCGCCTCCTTTCTAAACCCCTCGAATTCGAGGGGGTTAAAATTCGGGTTATGCAGCGTTTCCCATAAGCCAAGATATTCTATCGTATTACGATTTCGCATCCAATTACCAATGACTCCATTGGGGTCAATCATATTTTTTTGTCTGGCTATATCAGAAATACAGATATAGTCAACGCTATTGACGTTCATCGTCCTGATGGTGACGTCCCTTACTATTATTTCGTTTTTCTTTGCCATATCCGTTTGCAAAATTACTACTTTTTTTACATATAAGTATGCATAAAAATAAAATGTTACATCCAGGAATGGCTAATTAATGTTAATCTTACATCTTCCCTCTTCCATCAGACTTCAGCCATCATTTCCCTCCTCACTCCTCACTCCTCCCTCTATCATGTATGTCAGGTGCCATTCCCTATGTCATGATGTAGCATCAACCAATTTCTCCCAAACTTTCACCATAGCGTAAGTATCAAGGCAACAGTATTCTAGCAAAGCCTTGCGCGTTTTCTCTTGTCCCTCTGGTTCCATGTATTGTATCTTGGGGAAGATTGTCATGGCGTCGTTACCATTCTGCACACCCCCCTCTAAGTTATGATAGTCTAATTCTGGATCGTCTGGGAAGAGCGATGGCAGCACTCTTTTAATAGAGAATGAACCACCCATTGATGGTAGATAATAGTCACCATGTTGGAAGGGCACCAATAAGTCTACTATGCCATTCCTGATATCCAGCAGGTGCTCAGCTAAATCAGGGTACCATGCAGCCATTTCTTTCAGTCGAGTACACTCAAAGGCTTTATTATAGACCAACGTACAAACACCCTTTGGTATATCCTTGCAAAGTTGTACTGCTAAAGCCCTACGAGGGTCTTCACCAGATATACCAAGATATTCTTTATGCAAAAGCGGACCTCCTTCATATTCTATAATGTGCAACGAATACTGGAAAGCCACCTGTTGATATACCTTCATTCCTTCAAAAGGAGGAATTGCAGCCTGCATACTTTCGAAGTCAAGGAAATACAATGGATATTGTACTGTCTTCAGGAATGCTTCGATATTATCTTTGTCAATATGAGGTTGTTTTGCCAATCCGCTATCTACTTGGATTCTCCTTACTGGTGTTAGCTTTTCATTCTTGATATCATCGTAGGTCACCATCCCCTGACGATAATACTTCAGTTTGTCTGAGAAATGCATCCGATAGAGATCAAACACAGAGGGTGATGGCAGATGACGCGAACAGTATTTGAAAAATGCGCAATCGTAGGGTTTCTTGCAACCCTCCCAAATATCCATTGCTGGCTCTTCCTCTTGTTGCAGCAACTTCTTTGCAGCAGCTTGTCCATTCTCCACCTTGTCATATTCATTGGCAATCATTTCACCCATATCGTTGATGACAAATAGCTTCTGCAGGTCCAGTTCACCTTCTCTGATATAGTCGGAATTCAGGCAGACCAAGAAAGTGCCCGTTACGTTGACGCCACACTTTTCAAGTACCCACTTCTGATAGGCCACGTCGGGCTGGTACTTATCCAACTCGGCAGGATTACCATTGAATTCTGGAAAACTGGTACTCTTCACCTCATAGATGGCCCAACCATCTTCCGTTTTATGCAGGATATCCACAGCACAGTAGTTACCATCATAACTGAATGATGCCTCACATATATTTTCAGCACCAGAATCCATATACTCTTGAGTCTTTCGCAACATAGATACCAAATCCATGCTACCATCATCCTTTTGTGTGGTCACTTCAACATAATCGCCAAGAATTCCTCTTGCCAATTCTCCTACTTCAGTTCCCTTTTCAAAGCGTCCTTCGGTTGTAGGGTCAATCACTTCCTCCTCAGGCTTATACACGCTCATCCATAAGCACTTAGGGCACTGGCAATACTTTGCGTACTTTGATTTTGACAGCTGCTTCATCTTTATGCCTCCTTCAAATATTTTTCAATGATTTCTGATTTCATCTCGTTATACACCACATCGTAGGTAAATGGGCATCCGTCGACGTAGTCTTGGGGGAATGCCTTGGCACACTCCAACAAGCCACCATAGAGCTGCTTGACGACATCCTTACATCTGGCCCATCCACTGAATGGATTCTGGTCTTTGCTGGCATAGATATTTGGCGTTACTGTGATGGCCAACATGTCGCCCTCCTTTTTCAATTCAATGGTGGTGGGCTCGTTTCCATCAAACAATTCGACCACTGTACGGCTGTGATTCACAATCCTTTCGAGACGGGTACGGATATAGCCCCAGTCATTATGATAGTCAGTCATCGTAGCATCCAAGACTGTAGGTCCCAAGCTGATTCTGAAATGGATGTCCTTCCAGTCGTTTTGATCCTCATGGATATAGTTGAACGAAAACAGCAATGGCTCCATTCCTGTAAAGATAGGACTACCCTGCCCTATGTTCTTATAGGCGCCCTTACACGATTCCAAAGTCTCTATCATCTCATCACGAAAATACGCTGGTGACTTGACGACCAGACGATCTCCATAATACATCAGCTCCTGCTTCAGCTCATAATTGATCATCGTGTCGAGCATTACGGTGCAGTTCTGCGCGTCATCAATTCTGATCGTCTGACTGGGATGTATAGGCATAGCAATCAGATAAGGTGCCAACGAAGCATCAATCCATAGTTCAATATGTTCTACATTGGTCTCTGGAGGCATATTCACGCCAACCATGTCCTTGAAATACTTCTTGAAAGATGTTTTGGTGCTCTTATACTTGATGGAATTGTTGATGGCGACAGACTCCATACAGTCCAGTGAAAACACCTCTATATCCTTTCCACCTTCTCTCTTGGCACACAGATACCAGCGACGCCAGTATTGTTTTAGGTAATAAGGATGCAGGATGATGTTTTCTGAATCGTCAAAGAACTTCCTGTACTCCACATCCAACACCTGGCGATGGATGATGGCATTGAACAACAGCATCAGATATTCCACATCTCTCTTGGTGCCACCTTCAAAGCTGGCCACCTCTTTCTGACTTCCAATGATATTCTGGTCCAGGCGAGTCAGCAGATGGTCTATCCAGCCAAAGTCAGGCATACCTTTGAATCCCTGCAGCAATGCTCTTACCTGCTGCAGGTTCTCCACCTCCTCCTGTGTCAGTTCGTGATTATAGATAGAGTCAATGCCATGACGGTATCGGTAATAGCGTTTCTTATTCCTATCCTCATGTATTATACCGTCTCTTCCATACAGCGTATTGAACTTACCGTTCATCTCTATCATATCCTGCATGAAGGTTGTACGAGACTGGATGAGCTTCATCTCCCTTTTCTTCAGTTTCTTGTTGACAATATCCATCAACTGCTTACAGGTATATTCGTTACCTGTACTGAAGCACTGGTCATAGACCATTTCTCTGAATGCATAGTCTTTAGTATTGGCCATAATTCTCGCTATTTTTTGCAAAGATACAAAATATTTGTTCAGTTAAAGCGAACAAATAATAAAATTTTCATTATTCTCAAAAAAAGCTGGCCACCACACCAAGGTAATGCCTTGGGGGGGAGCCAGCCCCGTCTGTACTCAGCCGCACCGATCGCGGCAGCCGCAGACTAAACAGGACTCGCGCCTTCAATACGGGCATTGCGATCTCCTGTCATTGTCTCCACGACCTCTGTCGCTGTCATTGTGGAGAAAGGCGGATTGGCGAAGGAGTTGAACCTTGCAATATGCTACCCCCGAAGGGGAAGCCTCGCTACCGATGCGACCATCAATCCGCCTTTTTTACGATGATGCTGCAAAGGTAATCCTTATGTGTTCAGCCAGAGTGTAAATAATATCTGAAAAGTATACCACTATAATAATCGAAAAGTATACCATCCAATCAGAGCTCTACGTTATAAAATAGTAGCTCGCATGAGTG